>NZ_JBCLVL010000002.1:0-541572 GCF_048537895.1 Gordonia sp. CPCC 206044 | reverse complement strand
GGAGGTCTTCCCTATGTCACGTCGACTCGCCGACCGCCGTACTTAACGTCCCGGGTCAGTACAGCTAGCCCTCGTTGCGTCCTCCAGTCCGTAAGAGCCCGGGCTGACAAATCTGGAGCAGGATAAACCTTCCTTCATTGTCACAGTCGGTGACAATAATTGCCCGATCAACCTGGCGAGTTAGCACGAACCACGCTTGCTAGTTCGTTCACTTTCTCACAATTGTTGACCGGCTCCGAATCTGGGGTTGCCGCACTGATCGTTACCCAAATAGATCCGAAACGCGTCCCCCAAGCAATATCGCAACGATCGCGGTATGTCTTGCCGTTAACATTGTATTGTGTCGCAGGCGTGCCGTTCACTCGTACGCGAGTTTGGTTCGTAAAGCTTTGACGGTTAAGGACCTCGTCAAACGATGATGTGGAGGAATAGACATACCCCCCGTACCCAAAATCTAGACCAGGGGTTGTAACGCTCGGCGATCACACTCACCACCCGACACTGAGTACCCCTTCGGCACTCACTTCCGAGCTGTCCGTTACTTGCAACATCCTCATCGCCCGATAGCCAACGCACAACACCGGACCAGCGCTGGGCTCGCATCCGTGTCGAATCATCGACCAGCGCAACGAAGTCCACCCGGAGGGCTCAAACAGATTGAAACGCTGCTTACAACCGGAACGGCACGTCAAGCCGGTCCCCAGGGAACAGATACCGGAATTGAGCCTTCCTATAATCACGGATCGTTGACGGTTTAGACATCAGGCGCAGATGAATCAATCATTTAGGGGCGGCCTCGTGGACATATTCCGCCCATTGCAGCGCTTTCTCACAAGGATCAATAGGATTATTCGCGCCTTGCCGACCGATTGTTACCCAAATTGCTCCAAATCTCGTTCCCCATGCAATATCGCAGCGGTCACTGTAACTGCTTCCATTGACAGAGTATTTTACTGCACGCTGACCCGCCACCTTTATGTCTTCAAAATTGGAGAAGTTCGGCCGCCTCAGAACTTCGTCAAACGAAGAGGTAGTTGAATAGGCGATTCCAGAGTACATTCCCCGCGAATCCCATGCGGGAGAAAGCCACTGGCATGACTTCACATTTTGACGCAGGTCACAAATCTCACCAGTTCGTTCAAGCTGCATTTGGTTCAGAGCCGAGTCCGGCAGTTCTTTCGGATCCCATAGCTGCTCCGGCGGCAACGGGTTCTCGCTAGCCGGGACCGTGATCGTCCCCTCCGGACCAACCAAAGACTTCGATGACTCTGCGCCCGGCGACTCCGATGAATCATCACCACCACCAGCCATGACCGCGACGACCACGACAATCACGATCACCACGACCGCAGCCAAGCCACCCAAGAACCACGGCCACCGCCGAGACCTACGCGGCGCAGGCCCCCCAGGGCCGCCAGGAAACCCACCGAACCCAGGGCCCGCCTGAGGCGGCACCCCACCCCACGACGGCTGTGACCCGCCCTGCGGCGGCACCCGCCCACTCATGACAGACGCCCGTCCACTTACTCAACCTCCCCGACGCTCACGGATCACTCAACATCCGACACTGAGTACTTCTTCGGCACTCATTTCCGAGCTGTCGTTACCGCATCATCCTCGTCGCCGGATAACGAATGCACCAACATTGGACCAGCGCTGGGCTCACATTCATGTCGAAACATCAACCGGCGCAACTGAGCCCGTCCGGCGGCTAATCTGCTGATCGACGTCTCAGACAGCTCGCAAAGCTGCTTACAACCGGAACGGCACGTCAAGCCCGTCCCCGCCCTCTTCTGCGGCTTCCATATCTGTCACAGTCGACGCCGCCGACTCGGCTACCACACCCAAATCCGCGGTACTGACCTCACCAATACCTGCCGAAGACGATTGCGGCGCTGCGTCTGCACTGATCTGTATCCGCGCCGCAGCGATCGCCGCCAACGTCAGAACACGATTCTCATCACCGATTAGCCCCGGCGTCCAGTAAGCACTCTCCAACGCGTCAATCAACCGAATGACCTGCTCGTCGGTGCCAGTGCACCGCAAGACCGCGGGCAGCACCACACTCAAGGCACCGAAAGAGTTGGACTCCACCAAGGAGTCGATCAGGGTGAAAACGTCCTCGGACAGCCCCTGCGCCACAAACCCGCAAGCGGCCAGCCCGGTGGTGATCGCAGCCCAGGTTTGGTCCTCGATCTCCGCACCTGCACTCTCCAAGGATTCGGCAACCTCGGCCGCGTTCAAGTAGTGCGTCTGAGCTGACTCGGCATCCCCGAACCGCCGATACGCCTCCGCGAGGGCCAGGTAAATCGCCGGCAAGTACTCGACGACGTCGGTGAACTCTGCCTCGGCCGCAGACTCCACACTCAATCGCGCCCACCGAACTCGATCGTCATCACCGCTCGCGGCATGCGACAGATAATGCGCGCTCAGGGCTCGCTCCAGTGGCGTCGTCGACACTTCCCACGCCTGATTCAGCAGTCGCGCCGACTCAGCTGTCGATTGCGCCTCGGTTGCGCGCTCCCAGAGCGAGCGCGCAGTGGTGCCCGTGGACATTCCGTCCTCCCCCGGTCCGCATTTGCACCCGACGATGCCGTGGATGCCTTATTCACACCGTCGCCGCTCTCACGGCGGTGTTCGTGCGTGGTTAGACTACCCGTCAGCAGGTCCGCATCACGTGGGGAGGATGCCGAAGTGAGTCGACTGGACGACGTCCTGGAATTGTGCCAACGCGGCGTTTCAGCTGAGAGCGTGGGACTGTTCGCGGACGCCGCTGCGGCATACCGAAACGCCTGGGACGCAGCCGAAGAACCGTTTGAGCAGTGTGTTGCGGCCTATCACCTGGCTCGCACCCAAAGTAGCGCCGACAAAAGGCTCGAATGGTCCCAATCCGCTTTGGACTTCGCTTTGGCATGTGATCCGGGCTCGGTCCGCGATCTCCTGCCGACGGTTCAAGTTGCGGCCGCTGCCGCCGCCCGCGACTCCGGCCAATCCGATACAGCGCAGCGGTGGTATCGAGAGGCAGCAGAGCTTGTGCGCAATTCCCCGGCACACGATGGATCAGCCCTCCGAGCAGCGATCGCAGACGGACTCTCTGCCACCGCGCCTACCCATCCGATCACCGATAAGCTTCGAGAATTTGGGTATAAGCGCGAATATCACGCACTCAATACTCTGCTACCCGCGTACGTCGCGTCCGTGATCGATGGTCGCGATGACTCTATTGCACGAGCTGCGGCAACGCTTGCGCAGGAATCTGGCATCGCACCAGACCAGGAACGCTCGTTGGCCACTGCCATCGCTCCCGAGTCCATGCAAAACCCACCCACTGGCGGACCGGGTGTAGATGTCGGACTGCGGATCTGACAGACGATGTGAACCAATGAGATTCGACAACGTCTATATCGACAGCATCGGCACATACCTCCCCACGAGCCGCCCGTTGTCAGATGTGGTCGCATGTGGCGAGATGTCTGCCGATGAGCTCCGCGACTGGGGATGGACTGGGGTCTCTGTCGCAGGCGATGTCAGTCCACCAGATATGGCGATTGCCGCGGGACGCGACGCCCTTAAATCGACGACCGTGCCAAGAGACCAATTCAGTCTGCTCATCCACGCCGCCAGCCTTTTCCAGGGCAGCGTGATGTGGCCAGCGCATCATTACATTCAACGACACACGATCGGTGACCAGGGGACGGCATTCGAAGTCAGACAGGTGTGCAGTGGCGGACTGGCCGCCCTGCAACTCGCAGGCAGTATGGTTTCCGCCTGCGACAACCCGTCGGCAGTTCTTGTCACAGGGGCCGACAATCACTTCTGGTATGACCGATTTGAGTGGGTGCGCCACCATCGAGGTCTCTCTCGGAACATGCCCCTCCCTGGTGACGCTGCTCATGCGATAGTCGTCACGAACACCGGAGGCTTCGCGAAGGTTACGTCGGTTGCAACGGCGTCCGTACCTGAGTTCGAGGAGGCCTTCAGAAAGCCTGGCCGGCCATTCCCAGTCCCACTATCGGCACCGACTCCCACCGAAATTCGGGAGATCACCGCTGCCGTCGAGGAGCATCCGCAATGGTTGCGTGCCTTGAGTTTTCGTACAGCGCGGACCGCACTGGCCGCCGTTGAGGAGGCTTTAGAACTCGCCGGCCTCACCCCCGGAGACATCAAGTACTTTCTCCCCGGCTTTGGTGGAGACAATTCCATTGCCGACCTGATCATTCGACGCTACCCCATGCCGCTTCACGAGGGGGTACAGCAATTCGGCCGCAGTGTCGGACATTTGTCGGTTAATGACCATGCGGTCGGGCTCCTCCACCTCACTGAACGGAATATAATCTCCTCAGGAGACAATGTTCTTCTGGGCGCGCACGGCCTAGCAGCGTCATTGAATTATGTTGTCGTTACAATAGTCTAGGTCGCCACAATTGTCCTCTAGACAACCGAAAGAAGCCATGGCCCGTGGCGAGCAAACGTGGAAAATAATCTACTTCTTCTGAACGACTAAGGCTGATTCTCCGGTGGGCTCACCCGTCGACGAATTCACAGTGCCGTATGTCAGATTATCGAAGTCGACACGCGCGAACTTTTGCTTTCCTTCGAACTCAGTGTCCTGATAAGCACGCCCGGCTGCAATGTAAAGGTCACGCAACTTCGTAACCGACTCGATATGCTTCGCCAATAGTTTATCTAACGAGTCCTCGGTACCCGTACCTTTTAATTGTAGACGCTGATCCCGCAGCTTTTTATCCGAGCCATAGGCGCCAAGCCCTTCAATTCTCGAAACTCGCCCCACTTGGTTGGCCGCATTTTTCAATCCGTCGATTAGCTGCGCACATGCTCTGGCAGCGTTGGCTGCCGCTTCGGGCTCAAGAAAAAGGTCTCCATCCGCCACAGACGAAGAACTGGAATCCACAGCTTGGTTCAAATCTGTGAATTGTTTCGGTGATACATCCGGCGCTTTCAGGACCATGACACCCTTCCCAGTTGAAGTCGCTATCTGTTGTATAAAATCGCCGTCTACTCACCTTGGCGCGTACTCATAGACCTTCCCAGCCCACCCAGCAGCAGATGCGCACGGATTCAAAGGATCGTTTGGGTCATCCTTTCCAATTGCTCGAATCGTGACCCACATCGAGCCAAAACTTGTACCCCACGCTATATCGCAGCTGCGAGAAAAGTCGCCATCTGCTGAAAACCGCACCGCCTTCTGCCCCTTGACATTTGTCTCTTCAAATGGAGCCCAGCCACGTTTTTGAAGTAACTCATCGAACGACTGCGTCGATGCGAAGACATATCCACCGTAGACACCGCCTTCGCTCCAGGACGGCGTGGCCCACTGGCAAGATTTGACGTTTTGCCTTAGATCACAGACCTCTGTGGTCGAGCGTTCAAACCTCATGGGATCCAATACAGAATCCGGCAGTTCTTTCGGATCCCATAGCTGCTCCGGCGGCAACGGGTTCTCGCTAGCCGGGACCGTGATCGTCCCCTCCGGACCAACCAAAGACTTCGATGACTCTGCGCCCGGCGACTCCGATGAATCATCACCACCACCAGCCATGACCGCGACGACCACGACAATCACGATCACCACGACCGCAGCCAAGCCACCCAAGAACCACGGCCACCGCCGAGACCTACGCGGCGCAGGCCCCCCAGGGCCGCCAGGAAACCCACCGAACCCAGGGCCCGCCTGAGGCGGCACCCCACCCCACGACGGCTGTGACCCGCCCTGCGGCGGCACCGGCCCACTCATGACAGACGCCCGTCCACGTACTCAACCTCCCCGACGCTCACGGATCACACTCACCATGCGGCCGATCATGCCATTGACACAATTCTGCATCCCAGCCGAATCCACCGATTTCAACACCCCACCTGCGAATACGTACCGACCGTACTCGGGGTAGTCACTCCACACCAGACGCGGCGCGGTGCGTTCCAACCGCCTCTCCGCATCCCGGCCCTCACGAACCTGCAGGAACCCAGCTGACACGGCTTCCCCCAGGGGCGACGAGTCATTCACGGGATCGACATCAGACCCAGCGTCATACAGCGAATTCGAACGGCTCTCGGATGGTCGATGAGAGGGCAAACGAACATCGCCGCGCGACTTCGTGACCTTCAACGCAGGAAGAGCGGCCACGATCGCCGCGCCCAAATCGACCGCTTCCATGGAGAAAACACTGATGTCGCCGGAAGGCGCGTCGGTGTCGTCCGTGTGCTGCACCGCTACGAAACCGAAGTCGTTCCGCCTCACCGCGTTGATGCGCATGCACTTGTTGTCCCGGTTTCGTTCGCGGTCTGGGTCCGACACGAGCGCCTCAACTCGCAGGTCAGGGAGGATCGATGTCCTTGCCCACTCCTCGAGGACGCGCGGTGGATCCTTGTCGATGCGGTCCCTGATACTGGCGTGGAGCCGATCAAGCGCCTCGTCGCTGATCGAGCCAGGACGGCTGAGCAGCGGATAGGGCATCCATGCTTGTCCCCAGAGGTCAGCGAAGACGGAGACCTCCTGAGCGGTCACGGTCCCCAAGAACTGACCCCGCCTGTCGACACCTTCAGCGCCCATCGTTACCCCCGTACCAAGCCACGCTGCAAAATCGGCTGCGGATTCATCGGTGCAGTAGTCTACCGGTGGCTCTTGAGTGACAAGCTGCACCGTGGACGGGGGATGCCAAATGAGTGGTGGAGACAATTACAAGGACTACGTCAACAAGAACCCCTTCAAAGCTGGTGACCGCACCGGCAAGACAAAGGCTGACACGCCTTACTCGCTTGGCAAAGATGTCTCACCTGACGGCAACACCGTCTTCGGTCACACAGAGCGGTGGGACGACAAGAAATGGTTCAACATCTATTACCCGTCAAATGGACTGAAGCCCAACTCAGTTCGTGAGGTGGGCAAGGCGTGGGATGACATCGCTCGGTTGCTCGAGGCCGGGTTCAAGGACATGAAGAACGGGATGGAGTCCATCCTCGGTAGCCAGTGGAGCGGACCCGCGGCCGCAGCAGCCGATCAGGTAACCAAAGCATACGTCGCCAAAGGGCACGCCCTCGAGTCAGCGCTGGATGCGATGAGTAGCAACCTCAATGGGCTGTCTGACTACATGGACGTCACCAAGAACAATCTCCCCCGCCCTGAAGAGGTTCGAAAGTACGTCTACGACACGATCAACAGTGACGACATCGACGACTCCGATTATCACTTTGCTGATGTCTCGCTCGAGGGCGAACAGGGCCTCAAGATGGATGTCTGTTGCGACAGCGCGAAACCGTACTTTGACCCGATCTTCAAGCTGGCAGAGGAATCGGCCGACGAATCGACACGGACCGTCATGACCTCCACGTTCGATCCTGGTCTGACAAACTCCGACAAGAACATCCCGGCCTTCATCGGCGCCGATGATCCTCCCCCGACACCGAGTCCCGTTCCGGGTAGCCCCAGTACCGGTCCCGGACCAGGCAGCGGGTCTCCGTCTGGGATGAGTGGCGGGCCTGGAGCAACGAGTACTCCAAACCTTGGGCAGAACACGAAGCTCCCCACCTCCACGCACCCGACCACCCCCAACTCGCCCTCGACGACCAGCAACCCGCTGAGCAACATGACCTCTGGCCTTCAACAGGCGTCCAGCCTCGGCCAGAACGCTCTGTCGCAGGCGCAGAATGCGGCCAAGCAGGCCATGTCGGGCATCGACAAGGCCAAAGAAGCCGCGCTCAAGACCACCCCTGCTGGGCTCTCGGCGCTGCAAAAGGCGGCCCAAGCGAAGCTGAAAGGCCACGGAGGCGGCGGAGCCGGTGGTGGAGGAGGTCTCAAGAGCGGCGGTGGCGCCGGTGGGCTGGGTGCGAAGGCCCTCGATGCGCTGTCAAAGGAAGGCACCCTGGCCAAGGGACTCAAAGACGCGGCAGCTGTAGAGCGCGCAATGACGGGCGGCCGGGGCGCGTCAGCCAGCGGCATGGGCGGACCAATGGGCGCCGGGGGTGCAGGAGCGAAGGGCGGCGGCGGCGAAGACAAGGAACACAAGGCCAATAAGTTCTTGCGCACGACCCGCAACGGTGAGGCAATTCTCGGCGAGCCGATCAAAGCTGTGCCAGTCGTTCTCAAGGAGTGACTGAGTTACAGCGACGCATCGCGTCCGATTTGTCCGATAGGCGCTCCCACCTGCGCTGTTACAGGTCGGTCAAGCAAACGACAGCCCACGGTCGGAGTTGGAAAAGGACTGGTGTGCACTGCTACCTTTTCGCCAACTGAGATCTGCCAGGGGGTCGGGTATGGATTTTCCGCGTACCGCTGACGATGTCGAGCCGCTGCTCGACACGATGAGTTCACTGATCGGCGAAATGGGCACCATTCGCGAGCAGGCGGCCACACTGACCGCCACCGCGACCGAGCTTGAAGGTCGCCTCCAGGTCACCGTCAATGCCCGCGGCCTGGTCGTCCACACCGTCGTCGACGAGGATGCCCTCAGTTCCACCACCGCAAGTCGACTCAGCAGCGCCTTCACGGCGGCTACGCAGGGGGCAGCTCAGGAAGTCGCCAAGAAGACCCAAGAGCTATGGGCGCCGGTCATCGAGATGCAGAAATCGTTGCCACGCGCGACGGACATCCTCGATGGTCTGCCCGACATCGGATCGCTGTTCGGACCGCAGCCCGAGCCACCATCGACTGCCCCATCGGAGCCGGCGGACGAGGTTTACGTCGAGGTCGAAGAGACCGCCATCGCCGACGACGAGCCGCATTACGAAGACCTCAGCACGGCATCTCCGAAACGTCACAGCGTCACCGATCGCGCTTGGTGACCGACGCCAGCTTCACATAGGGGGACCAAACCATGGCCGATCACTTCCTGCTCGAGCCGGAGCAGTTCACGCGCTACGCGACACTCATCGGCGAGCTTGGCGAACAGCTCAAAGACGCCGAGTTGATCCTCACCTCGCAGTTGCGATACGAGAACGAGTGTTGGGGCGACGACGACCCTGGTAAGGCGTTTGCGGGGGCCTACTCGCCCAAGGCGAACACCGCGTTCACCAACGCCGACAGCGTCGCGACCCACCTGAACAACCTGCACGTGGCTCTGGTCGAGTCGGCAAAGCGTGCCCAGGACGAAGAGCAACGCAATGCCACGGCGAATCGTGAGGCCGGTCGGTAGCGATGGGACTCGAGATGCCCGCAGCGGTGACCTGGCCACTTGGCCTTGTCGGCATGGAGTGGCCAAAGGGCGACGAAACCGCGATGGATCGGCTCAACCACGACTGGGAACAGTTCGCGCACAAAGTTGAGCTGATCCGCACGCAACTCGATTCGGTGGCATCAGGAGTCGGACATTCGGTCGAAGGCGACATGCAGAAAGCCCTTGACGCCCAGCTCAGCTCGCTCCTGTCCGGTGATCTGTCGCTCGACAAACTAGTGGACCAAGCGAACGACATCGCCGACTGTTGCGACACCATGTCGACGGAAATCTTTGTCCTCAAGTTGATCTTTATCACCGAGCTGGTGGCGCTGGCTGCGTACGTGGCTTTCCTGATTGCCACCTCGGAGGTCAACTGGTCGGCACCCATCGAGATCGCCGAGGCGATATTCGCGGGCCGAATGACACTGACCGAAGCGATCAACCTCGTGGTGCGACGCATCATGGCCAAGCTGCTGGAAAAGGGCATCGAACAGTTCGCGACGACGTCGACCAAAGAGATGGCAAAGCTTCTGGGCAAGGATCTGGTCTCGGGGCTTGGCGCCAAGGCTTTCGACGGCGCGATCGTGGAGGGAGCCAACAAGCTCGCTTTCACGACGCTGGCTCAGGTCCGCGATAATGTGTTGTGGGAGAAGCCGATCGACCCCAAGGAGGTGATCGCCAAGTCGGCTGCGAGCGCTGCGACAGGCGCTCTGTTCAGCCCTCTCTCCCGCAAGGCCGAAAGCATCATCGGAACGGCTGACGACCGACTGAAGAATCGTTTGTCCGCCGCGGTCGCCGCACCTGAAGGAACCACACGTACGCGAGACAAGGTCACCGAAGTTCTCGGCAATGCCGCCATAAAGACCGGCACCGCTTGGGGAAACGACAAACTCCCCAGCAAAGTGGTGCCAGGTACCGGCCCCGCGGACAAGGCCCTCGGGACGGCGACCGGACCCGCTGTTGATTACCTGGCCCAACCGACCGAGCAGACCCATGAAGATCCTCATTCGGTTGCGCCTGATAGCGCACCTGCCGAACCAACCGCATCGCCGAGCGCCACACCAACGCGTGGCGACTCGATGCCCACTACGGCGCAGCACGCTCCCTCGGCGCCACCAGAGACCGGACCTGTTCCGACCGCCACTACTGCCAACTGATCGTTGACGATGCCTCGATACCCGCAAGACACGCCTTCCGGGAGCCTACGTTGGCTAGACCTCGTGACACCCGATCCGACTACGAGTAGAGCCTTTTATCAGGCAATCTTCGGTTGGCAATTCGATGGAACAGATACTGATTCGATAGCCCTCGTCAACGATCGCCCAGTATGCGGCGTGTGGTCCGACGATGCCGAACTCGGACAGGGACTGTCGTACTGGCACGTGTATCTTGAGGTTTCCGATCTCCACTCGACGCTCGCCCGCGCCCGTCAACCCGACGGCACGGTTTTGTGGGGGCCCACGGACTATCGTGGGGTTGCTGCAATCGCCACTCTCCGAGACCCCGCGGGCGCGACCTTCAGCGTGTGGCAGTCCGCGACACCGGGGGAATTCCTCACCGACGTGGCCGGGGCCTCGTCCTGGACGGAACTCGTGACCGAAGACCCGGTTGCGATAGTAGATTTCTACCGTCAGACCCTTGAACTCGAGCCCGCCTCTGCTCATCTCGGTGATCGCAGCTATCGACTGTTCATCGGAGACGACCGCCCAATTGCCGGAGTTGTTCAGTCTGCCACTGCTGCACATTGGCGCACCTACTTTCTCGTCACCGACCTTGCCGCGACACTCGACACCGCTACGGCAGCAGGTGGCACGGTTGCCTCCTCACCGTGCGAAACGCTGATCGGCACAACTGCATTCATCCGCGATCCGCACGGCGCACTGCTCGGCCTGCGGGAACAGCGGAAGACAAGTGGCAAGAGTCGGGCACCTGACGACAACGCGGGCTTCCCGATTACACTCGACCTTTAAGGGTCCAGGGCGTCGCTACTTGTGCTTGGCCGCAACAATCACCAAGAACATGACGACACTTAGAGGCAGGCGGCTGACTTTGAGAGTCGTCGTGCCGAACGCCGCCGCCATTGCCATCGCGAGAGCGATCTCACCCTCAGGTACGTCCGCGCCGGCGGGAACCTTGACGTCGATGTGACCATCACGATGGCGCCGCACGATCAATCGCCTGCGAGCGGGACGAATACCGGAACGTGCCCTCATCTGCCGACGACGCATCCACACCCCTTCGGGCTCTAGTCCAAACAACGAACCGTGACCGTCGGTCACCAGATAGTCGTCTTCCCGTATGCGAAAAATGCTGCGCCGCAGGTGTACTACCTCGATCAACTGACCGCCGACCGCCATCTCAATGCCAGCAGGATCGAGAGTCTCAATGGGACTCGATCGTCGCGCAGCACCGCCCCGGCGGCTTATATGCACTGTTGGTACCTGGTCCCCGACAACAGTGATCGACGAGGGACCAGAGCGGCTCTCGACCGAGATCTTCCCGTACACGGGATGCTCAATCGCACAGTTCGGCCCTGGCGTGCCCAAGAACCAGGTCATATCCGGCACTGGAGCGGCCCGCCAGCTTCGCTTTCGAGGTAGATCGCCAACCGGTGGTGGGACACCCCCCAATGCGTCCGCAAGATCTGGCCGATACCGCCTGAGGCTCCGACCGATGTCAGTGTCTGATCGCAGGTCTACGAACGACCAAATATCAACAGCCACAGTGCCTGATCGTGTGCGGTGATTGTCTGCGAATGCGGCAATCCACCGTGGGCCGCTACGTTCTCGACGCCTGCGTCCGAGCCCGACGATCATCGGACGGGGAACGGGAGGGCTCTCCGCGCGTCGAGTCTCGACGCCGGAGATATCCTCCCACGCAATCCATTCGGTGCGGTGCGGCCGACTGATGATCAGACCATTGCAGGTCACCGCGAGATGTGCACCATTCCAATAGACGCGGTCGTGACGAAACCCGACTGCACGTACGAATGCCGGGATGCCCGCAGCCAAGATCACAGCACCGAGTACAGCGAAGACTGCAACTCCGGTCGCAGGTCCCGCCGCGAGTTCCCGAAAAGCGGTCACGATTGCCAGCACTGCACCAATGACTATCGTGGTTCGCACAATGAGCTGGGTCAGACCACCCGTACCACCACTCGACGCCTCCGCGAGCCATTCATCTTCGCTAACCATGCCCCCTACCACCAATCGGTCAGTTCCAGTCTGGTGCCGTCCGATCTGGTCGTACCGACTGCCCTACGAGTCGACCTATCGACCCGGAGCGTCCGGGAATGATCTCGATCTCCTGGCCGTACGACTCAGGCGCCAGCCGGGTTGGCTCCCACCGACTATGAAGATACCGCCACTCCGTCCGGTGCCGACCGGTGATGATGACCCCTTCGGGCGTCATCGCCAAGTGACAGCCCACATGGCGCACCCTGTTCAGTGCACCGGAGTTCCGCACCCAGAAGACGACCACCAGGGGAAGCACTACCAAGACGACCAACATTCCGACAGTTACCATCTGTGCTTGCGACGTCGTCAGCATCTCGACTGCAAAAAAGACCCCGATCAGGAACGTGACTGCAGACGTGAGTGCACCGAGAGCTGCAGTGGCGCAGCCCATGCCGCTCGGCCCGGACTCTGCCATCCAGATGTCGTTACGTCTCATCTCCATCAATCCCGTAAGTCATCAATGGGTGGGCCACACAGAGCCACGTCCCGGCGAGGGGTGGTCGTCGACCACAGTCGACATCCACGATCAGAACCAACATTGGAGCACACGACTGGCCGACCATCGAGACGTCCTCTTATCGAATGACCATATCCACCTTCCTCGCACCGCGGGGTTCGCGAAACTGCTCTCAATTCCGACACCCGACACGGCCGACCTGCGAGAACTGACCGGCTTCACGCACATACCGATCGGTGGACGTTGAGGCACCTCTGGTTGGTTCGATCGGTCATGCACTTCGGGAGTCGCAGACAACTTGTTACGCTTGACACCCACGCTGCGGCCTAGTGGGGTCTCGTGCCGCCAACACGTGCTCAGGGGGAGATACGCATGGAGTTTCCACGGACCGCCGATGATGTCGATTCCCTGATGGGAAGCCTGAATTCGCTGGTCGGTGAGATCACCGATGCTCGCAACAAGGTCGCGGCACTCACGGCGACCGCATCGGAGCTGGACGGTCGTGTGACCGTCGCGGTGAATGCGCGTGGCATCGTCATCGACACGATCCTCGACGAGGACGTGTTCACGCAGGTAACGCCGCATCGTCTCAGCTCTGCCATCACCAGCGCTGCGCAGAAGGCAGCTGCGGAAGTCAACGCCACCGCCGCCGAGGTCTGGCAACCGATCAACGATCGACGAAACGATCTCCCACGCGCATCCGATGCGCTCGAAGGACTGCCGAACATCGACGGTTTGCTGGGGACACCGCCGGAGCCTCCACTGACTCCGCCCCGCCACCGCGGACTTCCGGCCGACGACGAGTCGTCGTACGAAGAGCTCGAGATCACGACGAAGCCAACCGAAGAGCCGTACTTCGAGAACCTCGAAGACCGAGATGATCCGCCACGCACATCATTTCGCGACAGTGCTTGGTGACCGACACACCTGACGACTCGCTGTTTCCGCCCGGGGAGGAATGCACCGATGCCCGACCACTTGAAAGTCGATGTAGAGACGTTCCGCAAGAAGGCCAACGAGTTCCACACCCTTGCGGCCCAGATGTCCGGCGCGGAGCAGCTCCTCGCCGACGGCCTGCAGCAGGAAGGCGAATGCTGGGGCCACGATGACACGGGCTCTAGCTTCGCCGAGGGTTACTCACCCAAGGCGACGACCGCATTCCAGAACGCCTCCTCGCACGCCCAACATCTCGACGAGCTCGGCACGCTCCTGGTCCAGGTCGCCGATAACTATGCGACCACCGAAGGCCACACCACCGACTCGTTCAACGCGAAGTAGTCGGCATGGGAATGGAACTGCCCGGTGCGCTCACCGGAACGCTGGCACTGATCGGCATGGAATGGCCCGAGGGCGACGAGACCGCCATGGACCGCATGAGCGACCATTGGACGAGTTTCGAGTCCGACGTCGCCACCCTGGCCACCGATCTGACCGCACTGGCCGGCGGCATCCTCGCCACCATCGAGGGGCCGACGAATGCTGCTCTCACCCAACATCTTCAACAGTTCTTCTCCGGCGACACATCACTCGAACAGCTTCAGAAGGAAGCAACTTTTCTCGCCGAGTGCTGTAACAACACCTCCAACGAGATCCTCACCCTGAAGATCTTCTACATCGTGGAGCTCGTCGCGCTGGCTGCCTTCATCGCGATCGCCATCGCATCGGCGTGGATCAACTGGGGCGCGCCCGCAGAAATCGCGGCCGCCGAGGTGGCCACCCAACTCACCCTGCGGGCGGCCATCCAACGCGCCGTGCAGCAGATCATCGCCAAGCTCGCACAGCTGTCGATCAAGCAGATCGGGTCTGCGGTCATGCGTAGGATCGGCGCCAACACGCTCAAAGATGTTGCGGTGCAACTCGGGATCAAGGCCGGAATTGGGGCGTTGACGGGCAGTGGCGTAGAACTCACGAAGCAACTGGCACTGAAACTGGCTGCCGACAAGGACGTCGATTGGGGCAAGGTCGGTATGGCCGGTGTCACCGGCGCAGCAGCGAATGTACTTCTTTCTCCTGCTTCCATGGCCATTAATAACGCCTTCGCCAAGAAGTTCGGAGCCCAATACTTCGACAACAAGATGCGCTGGCTCCCCGTCGTCAACAACCGCCAGGAACCTGGCGCCCTCGATATCGTTTCCGCCAGCAAGGCACTCGCCAGCGGTACGGCCTCGGCACCGACAAAGGCCGCATTCAAGGCGTTGGCGGCGTCGTCGGCGGTCACAGCGCTGCCTACTGCGGCCGTCAAGAAGCTGCCCGGCATGGAAGGCCACTCGACACCGAGCAGCGAAGTCGGCTCCGAGGTCTGGCAGAACATCGAAGACGGCTCGTCGAGCGAGGGCGAGATGCCGTCGAACGTCACCACCACACCCACGCCCGGTGCCTCACCATCCGAAACACCTTCCGCGCCTCCCGGTCCCACCACTGCGGCCACACCGGGCGCGGTTCCGACGCCGGCACCGAGTCCGAGTCCCGTACCTGCAGCGCCCTGACAGACTGAGAGCACATGAGTGAACCCGCCCTGACGACCGCCTCCCATGGTGTGCCCTGTTGGATCGACCTGGCAGCACCTGATCCGGCAGGCTCGACCGCGTTCTATCGCGAGTTGTTCGGGTGGCAGTACACCGAACATCGCGATCAGGTCATCGCGGTGTGCGACGGTACTCCTGTCGCGCAGATCTCGGCCGTCCCCGATGACGATCCGGCCACGACTTCTTACTGGCACCTGTACTTCTCGTCGGAGAAGTTCGAGGACGTGGCCCAACGTCCCGGGACCGCAGGCGGTGAATTGCTCAGTGGTCCTTTCGATGTGGACGATCTGGCCCGCGCAGTGACAGTGCAGGACCCGGGCGGCGCTACCTTCTCGCTCTGGGAACCCCGCGTGTTCGAAGGGTTCGCCGCGGACATCCCCGGTGCTCCGGTCTGGTTCGAACTCGACACCGCCGACCCGGTCGCCATTGCAGACTTCTATCGAGACCTGCTCGACCTGACTCCGATTGCTGCACAGACCGACGCCGGGGCTTATCGCATGTTCGTGTCGACGAACGGCGATCCGGTGGCTGGTGTCCGACCGAGCTCCACGCGTTCCGGGTGGATGTCGTACTTCCGCACCGATTCTCTCGACAGCACAGTGGATGCGGCATCCCGCCAAGGCGCGACGGTCACCCAACCGCCGTCTTCCTTTGCCCCGATAGGACGGGTGGCCCGCGTCCGAGACCCGTGGGGCGCCGAGCTCGGACTACTCGAGCTGGCCTCAGACACCACCGACGTCGATGAGAGCGCAACCGCAGAACCCGACGACAACGCCGGCTTCCCGACCACGCTGACACTGTGACCGACAACAAGATTCACGCCGACACCGGATCCGACCGCGACACCTGGCTTGCGTCCGCCCACGCCACCGATGCTCTGTCCGGTCTGCTCTTCATCGGCGGATTGCTACTGGTCGCCGCGGTCGGCGGATTTGCACTGAACCGCGGATACCCCGAGCCCGCCTACGGCGTGTTCGGGGCCGTCGTGGTGCTCTTCGTCATCTGGTGCTCGTGGGACTCATTGACTCGATTCCTCCACCGCATCACGGGTCTTCAGGCCCGCCGATGGCGGATGATGGGACGCAACATCGTCGCTACCCCGGCCGGCCTGATCGTCGACGTCCTGGATACGACGGGCTTCGCCACATGGGAACAACTGCAATCTACTGCAGAACTGCACGTGGACAGCGCATCGTCCCGGCCCGAAGCCAGGTATCCCGACATGACCATCTCCGTCGACGCCGCGATACTGCGTGTGCGCCATCGGATTCGTCGGGTCGCGCGATGGTCATCGGCCGCAGGTGCCGCCGGGGGGCGGCTGCAGATTCCGCTGACCCCGGCATTCGAACTGGAAGGTGAACTCGCCGCGGTACTCACCGTGATCGGTACTCGCTGCCCAGAACTCGGAGCGCAGATCGACCGAGCCATGGGAGTGCCACAAACACCTCGATCACCGGCGCCGGAACCGGCTGTGCACACTGCGCGGACACCCCAGCACACTGCGCCCCCGCCGATCCCGGATCGCCCCGAGGTACCGGCCGCGGGGGATCGCGACGGCGATGAATGGCTGGCCGAAGCCAGACTCGGCTCGCTCAATCGTGATGCGATCTGGGTACTCACTGTCATCGTGGTAGTGATCGCCGCCCTTGTCGGGCTGCTGGTCGCACTGATCACCCTGCCTATTCAGGTGACCGCCGCCATTGCGGTGATCGTGCTGGCCCTGTTCTTGGTCAGACCCGTGACCCGTCGGGTGATCCGCATGTCCGGCCGACGACCCGACCGGATTCGCTGGCGGAGCACTGGTCTCGTCATCACATCGGATGGCTTGATCATGACCACTCCTCGACGCACCGACTGGTTGAGCTGGTCGGACATGACCGGCGTCGAACTCCACCCGATGAACAGCCGCCACGCACAGATACTGGGTGTACCGACGATTGCGCGCCCGACCGTCGTGGGTGTCGGCACGACTCGGTCGTACTGGTTCGGTTTGCGCTATCTCGGCGGTTTCGACAAACAACGCGGCGACCGCGGCCCCGTCCTCATCGACCCCGAGGTCTTCTTCGACCGCAGCGAGATCTCCCGCCATTTCTGGCGTCACCGTCCGGATATCGCCGAGGCGTACGGCCTCCGCGAACCGGCGGACATCCCGGTGGACTCCTACGCATCCGAGGGCCCTGCATACCGTGAGTTCGTCGGCGCCGCCCGTACGACGCCTGACGGCGCCACGTCCGTGGATCTGCGCATCCCCGAACACGGTGAAACACTCACCGAGTACCGAGCAGACGGTGCAGCTGTGCGTGTCTCCGGCGAACGCCTACCAACCGTCATCATGGAACGTCGCGGCCCTCGCAGCCATCATCGAATCCCGATCGGGACAACGGATGTCAGCGCTCTGACGGTCACCGTCGACGGGAGGCCGCTCGAAGTGGTCCAGGTGACGCGCAAGCCGTTCTCCCTGCGCGCACACCAGTACGTGCTCACCGACGGTCGAGGCGACCTCTTCCTCCTGAAACCGACCTATGTGGTGTCGGGCAACACGATGCAGGCGCATCGTGGTGTCCGATCGACGGCACTGCCGCCCGTTGCGCGGCGGATGCGCGACGGCCGAATCACCCTCAAGCTCAACGGACCTACGACCGACGACCGCGATGCCGTCGGGATCGCACTCACGTTGGCGTTGGCATCGGCGTTCGGAACACGCACACTTCAGTTGCGCAATGTGGTGTGGCTTCCCGCTGTGCTCCTGAACGGTTTGTGATCTCGTAAGATGTTGGTGGCGTGGGTGTTTCGGGTGGGCGGGAGTGATCTCGATACGCTCCCTCGGCTGGCGCCTCGGGTGCTACTCGATCAGCGGTAACAGCGGTAACAGCGGTAGAGACATCAACAGCCTCGGGTGCCACTCGATCAACGGCAAGACGTCAAGCGGCCCCGGATACCTGTCGATCAGCGGGAGTGATCTCGATACGCTCCCTCGGCTGGCGCCTCGGGTGCTACTCGATCAGCGGTAGAGACGTTGCGCCGCATCGATACGCCTGATCGACGGGAGAGACAGCCGGCCGCTCAGCCTTCCGTGTTGGTTGCGCCCTCGCCGACCTGCACATCCGAACCGGTCCCGCCTGCCATCATCACCGAGTCCCGTTCCACGAGCGCATCGTGTTGCGACAGCCGCGGGCCCGCCGGCAGCAATCCGACGATGGGCCAGGGAGCGACATGCGGTTTGTCGCCGAGACCGAGGGCCTTGCCGGTGTCGGCATCGGCCACCTCGAAACGCACACCCGCGTCGTTGACGAACATCAGCGACTCACGACGCGGCGACTCGGGATCGCTGCCGGTGGTGGCGAGATATGCACCGGTACTCGGCGGGATGTAGGCGCCGTCGAGACCGGAGCCCGAACTGTCGCTGGTGGCCAACTCGACCGGAGCCTTGCCCTCGTCGAGCGGCAGACCGGTACCGGCCAGGATGCGCAAGCGAGCCGCCTCGCCCTCTCCGGTACCGCGATCCCACGCGAGACAACCCACCGGATCACGTCGCTGCTCGACGATCTTCGGTGCTACCGCCGGGAAGTCGTCGACGGCGAGGTCATGGACCTGCGCGGCATCGGTGATCGCGGCCGGGGCCACGGTGTCGACCTGTCCGCCACCGGCGTCGTCCGAGTACCGGATCACGTCGGCCGCCGCCTGTGTGACCTTCTGGACGCCGTTCTCGAGCACCACGTACAGCGTCGCGCCGCTGTCGCCGACACCGGCGACCTCGATCACCGATCCGACGGCACCGAGCCCGGTCTTCGACGACTTGCCCCGGTCCTCGATGTCCGGGGTGGTCAGTTCGTCGGCCTCAGGGAAAGCGTTGAGCATCCCGGCGCTGACGGGACGCACGGTGGCGCCGTCGAGATCGAACGCACGCTCGACGGCGGGATCCTTGGTGTCGACGAGGAACCGCTTGCCGCCATTGAGGAGATACGTCTTGTCATTCGATTGAACGAGTAGCCCCTCGTTCGCGGACAGTTCCCGCGCGGCACCCGGGTTCTCCGGGGCCGCCGCGAGCACGGTGGTGCTGACACCACCGGCCACCGATCCGGAACCGGTCGGCTCGAGCACCGTGTCGCACACGGTCCAATAGGAGTGGTTCTCGTCCTTCGGGCCCGGAAGTGTCTGTGGCGCACCGGGAATCCCGACCAGCGGACCGCGCTTGTAGCCGGAGAGCTTGGATTCCGACACCGACGACGGCTTCTCCGCGCTGCCGATGATCAGCCGCGCCGACGCCAGATTCAAGACGGGATGCAATGTGTCGTCGATCATCACGTACAGGCCACCGGAATCCTTGGTGACGATGATCTTGCTGTCACCGACCGAGCCGGCCGGTTTGATGAGGCCGTAGACGAACGCACCACCTGTGACCAGCACCGCGAGGGCGACACCGACGATGACCGCCCGGAAATGGGAGCGCATCGGATCGTGCAACATCCGCACGTCCCGGCGCATCAACGCATGTTCGAGGCGACGAAGAAGGAAGCGATATCCGTTGACTTGTTGGCGGGTTGTCAACTGTGCGGGCACAAACCCTCCCCTCGTCCCCGTACATTTGTGCTGCACGGTACCGTACAGGGGCTGAGCGCTGGTAATACGCACGGGGAGGGCTGCGCCGGATGACTGATCAGACGTCGTTCAATGTGCAGGCTCCCGACACCTTCTGGGCCGAACGCTGGTTGCCGACTCCGGTCCTGTTGCTCGCCGAACTCGTCGTCATGGCGGTCACCATCATCGCGGCCGTCTTCGGACAGCCCTGGTGGATCGGTGTCGTGGTCGGCGTGGTGTTGGCGGTGCCGACCCTGATGAGGTCGCATGGGGTGTCGGTGGCCCGCAAACTGTCGTCACGAATGGCGTACACGCGCCGTCGGATGCGCGCGCCGGAGTTCTGGTTCGAAGCGCCGTTCGACGTCCCGCTCGCCGAGGGCGGCAGCTGCGGCATGCGTTGGGACGGCGACCGTGTGATCACGATGGTGCGCATCGAGGCCAATCCCCGTGCGCTGACCCGATTTGCGCCCGGACGCGTCATCACCGACGACGTGGTGCCGCTCGACCTCATCGCGGAGTGCTTGCACCAGTTCGACATCGAACTCGAGTCCGCCGACATCGTGAGCCACGGCGCTCGCGCGTACGGCAACGGCAACATCGCCGGTATCTACAGCCAGATCCTCGGCCCGTTGCCCGCCACCGCTTTCCGTTCGGTGAACGTGATCCTCCGACTCAATCCCCTGGACAACGCCGACGCGATCGAACGCCGGGGCGGTGGGTCCACAGGCGTGCTCAAGACCGCGGTGGTGGCGACGCGTCGTGTGGCGAACCGCCTGTCCGGCAAGGGACACGCCGCGACGATCCTCACCGCAGCCGAGATCAATTCCGTGTTCACCTCGCTGATGGAGGGAACCAACCCCGACAACCTCTCCGAGGCGTGGAACCACGTCCAGGTCGGCACGATGCACTCGCACATCTTCCGGCTCGACGAGACCGCATTGTCCGACACCGGCCTCGGCTCACCGTGGACCGTGCCGAGCCTTTCGACGGTGCTGACGCTGCATCTGCGGCCCGCAGAAGACCAGACGGTACACCTGAGCGCCCTGGCCCGTTTCAACACGCTCACCGACGATCCGGTGGCCGTCCCGGAGGGCTACCACCCGTGCAACGGGTACCAGCGCGAGGCGTTCGTCGCCGGTCTGCCGCTGGCTGACCCATTCCAGGACCGCAGCCAGATGGAATACCTGACGACGCAACGGTCGCTGGCCACACTCGCCTTGCCCGCAGCCGGGTGCGGACAGCTCGTCGGCGCCGACGCCGATGGCCGCGCGGTGGCACTGTCGCTGGTGGGTTCGAACGTGCGGACCGTGGAGATCGCCGGCACGCTCAACCTGTGCCAGCAGGTGGTGCTGCGGGCGATCGCGCTCGGCGCCCGCGTCATGGTCAGCACCGACCGACCCGCCGACTGGATGCCGATGGCCCACGCCGTGGGCGATCCGCGCATCCTTGCCGTCGCAGGTGCAGCGGCAGGATCACAGGTCGCCGGTCAGCGCCAAGGCTATTCGGTGCTGGTGTTCGACGGGGTCGCACAGGAATCCATCAGTGCCGAGGGCACCATCATCACCGTCACGGCCTCCGGGATGGACGCCGATCCGACCGTCGACGTCGCACTCCTCCAGGATGCGCAGGCCGGTCCGTGGGTCACCGTTCGCAGCGGTGGCGATTCCACACCGGTCGTCATGGTCGCCACCGACGACGAGATGCGTTACATCGGTGCGTCTCTCAAAGCTCCCGACCGGCAGCTCAGTCGGCATCGTCGGTGACGGTCGGATCGGCCGAAACCGGTTCGATGTAGCGATCTCGCCCGGGTTGTTCTCGGGGCTGTGATCTCGATACGGCGATCTCGATACGGCGCCTCGCTGCGCTCGGAGCCTACTCGATCAACAGGGGGTGAGCGCTCGATCAGCGGGGTGCGGTGATCTGCGCGGTGCGGGGTGATCAGCGGGGGTGCGCGGTGATCAGCGGGGGTGCGCGGTGATCAGCGGGGGTGCGGGGTGATCTCGATACGGCGCCTCGCTGCGCTCGGAGCCTACTCGATCAGCGGGGAAGGTGGGCGCTCGATCAGCGGCGGAGGGTGAGCGCTCGATCAGCGGGGAGGGTGAGCGGTCAATGAGCAGCGGTGGCGAGGACGGTGATCAGGGCGGAGTGGGGTGGTGCGCGATCGGCCGAGCCCCGCACACACGACAACGCCCGCACCGGAGTGATTCCGATGCGGGCGTTGCTGTTTGAGACTGTCAGCCGCCGATCGCGTTTGCGTTGGCGCTGTCGGTCTGCTGCATGTGCTCGCCACCGCTGCGGACCGCGTTGGCGATCTTCGCCAGGATCTCCTGGGTGTCGGTCATCTCCGAGCGCCAGGCGGCCATTTTCTGCTCGTAGGCCTCCTGTGCGCCACCGGTGAAGGTGCCGCTGAGCTGCTTGACAGCCTGGTCGAGGGTGTCGGTCTGGGTCAGCAGGTTGCGACCGTTCTGCTCCAGAGCCTCTGCAAGGCCGCTGATCTGGGCGAAGTTGTACTTCATCGTCATGAGTCTGGTGTCCTTTCGGGTAGGTGATCAGGCGATCAGAGGTTGAGGCCGCCGGCGTGGATGCCCGAGAAGCTCGACGCGATGTCCTGGTTCGCGGTGTCCGAACCCTTGAACACGGTGCCGCTCAGCGTCTCCGAGAGCTCGTTCAGCTTCTGGTTGAGGCGGGTCGCCTCACCGTCCCACTCGTTGGCGGTGTTCTGGAACGCGTTGAATGCGTCACCGACCCAGGACGACCGCGCAGCGTCGACCTCGTTGGTGATCACCTTCAGGGTCTGACGCAGACTGTCGAGGATCTCGTTGACGGTGTCTGTGTGCTTGTACCCGGTTTCCAGGTCGAGTTCGAAGTTGGACATCTATTTTCCTCCATCTGTATGTGGTTTCTCCAGCCGCGCACGCAGCCGCAGTCCTGTGTTCGGATCGGTCACCGCACCGGCGCACCGAAACTGTCCCCCGCCCACGGTCATTCCAGCCACCGCCCACTCGGCAAGGTTTCCACCAACAGGCCGATGGCCTGCTTGATGCGATGTCCCGAACCGGCAGACAGGGTGGTCCACATCTGGCCGTCTGGGGACACACTGGGACTGCCGACCACGCGACCACGAGCGGTCTCGTAGATGGCGACAGCACCAGACGATTGTTGGGTACGGCCCTCCCAGGACTCGTACGCGACGATCTCGATGTAACCACGGCAATCTGCCAGGCCGGTACCGAGTTTCATGGCTTCCTGCTGATCGACACCAAGGGCGTACAACGCCTCTGCGTAGTCGGCCGACGTCGTCGCAGCGTCGAGCCTCCCGACGAGTTCGTCGGTCAACACACTCACCGACGCGATGTCGGCGGCGTCTGCTTCCCCGACGCAGGAGACGATCTTCTGTGCGGCAGAACTGATTCCGTCGACCGACACGGTCTCGACGGTGATCGACTCGCCATACCGCAGCACCAGGACGTGGTCGTGCCCGCGACGCGTCAACGAGATCCGCCGCACACCGTCCTCGCCGAACACCCGAACCTGCAACTCCGCATCGGGATCCGAGACGATCCGCAACGCGAGGTGGAAGTCGTCGTCGATCCCCTCGGAGCCCAGCACGCCCGCGGCGCGCAGTTCGGCATCAGCGTTCGCGGCACCCTCGCGGTATGCCTCGACGGTGTCGTGCCGAGGTGACAGGTCCAAGACCGTCGGCCAGATCTGGATGTCGAGGTGCTCACCGACGCGCCACAGCGCATCGGCCGACAGTGTCTGATGCACTCCCGACGCCGTGTCCCACATCATGGGTGCCCGCTCTCGTCCGGCGCACCGAGGACTGCGGGGGACACCTGACCGTCGCCGAGGTTCAGCACGCCTTCGGGCAGCGGTGGCTTCGACGGCGTCTCATAGCGATTCGCGATGTCCTCCCAGGACACCTCGCCGTCGTGCTGGCCTGCCTGTACCCAGCCGGCGGGCAGATTGACGTCAGCCGCAGCTGCACTGCTCGCAGCAGGTTCCACCTTGGTCGGCCGGTACTCGTCATCGTCGGAATTCGATCCGGCGGCCGCGGCGCCGGGAGCCATCGGCATCGCGCCCGGCGACCGCACCGGAGCTTCCACGGGAGCGCCGCCGGTGTTCTGCACCAGCGGCGCAGGCGTCTGACCATCGGCAGCCAGATCCGTTGCGGCATACTTCGATTTCTCGCGCTGGTAGTCCGAACCGTAGTTGCCCATGCCGATCGCAGGTGCCGTTGCCAGACCCGCCTGGATGCCCATGCCCTGCGCCGCCGCGCGAGCCTTGGCGGCAGCCTCGCGGGCCGCGGCTTCTTCGGCGTGCAGTGCGTCCTCGGACACGATGCGCGGAGGCTTGGGATGAGCCCAAGGCTTGTGCACCGGGGTGGTCGCCTTCTCGTAGCTCTCCATCACCCGCGACGCACGCTGCTTCTGATCCTGTTGTGCCCGCTCGGTATGCGCCGCTGCGGCAACGAGGGGAGAACCCGCCGCGATGTGCACCTTGGACAACGCCTCCTGGACGGCCTTGGTGGCCTGCAGTTCCAGCGGATTGGGCATCGCGGTGAGCGCCACGGTGGTGGCGGCGGCCTGTGCCTCCGCCTTGCCCGCGGTGTGCACCGCCTGGTTCGCCGCATCGGCGAACCAGGGGGCGAACTTGGTCAGCTGCTCGAAAGCATGGTTGTACGACTGGGATTCCCAGTGCAATCCGAGATCGGCGAGCACCTTGCCGTACTCCACTCCGATGTCGGCGAGTTCGGCGGCGAGCGTCGCCCACGCGGCGCCGCTTTCGGCCAGTCGTGCCGGGCCGACGCCGTGGTGAAGGTCGTGCGCGAGCCGCTCGGCGGGCCGCGCCTCCCAGATCACCCCGGTGAATCCGACGATCATGACCTCATCCTCAACGTGTAGCCGTTACCCCGACGCCCGACTCGTCTCAGGCCAGGAAGGTGGTGATGTTCGTGTCCTCGGCGCGACCGAAGGTGTTGGCCTGCAGCCGGAGCACGGCAGCGATCTTGCGGAGCTCGTGAGCTGCCTTCTCTCCGTCGCCACCGAACTCGTCGGCGACGGCGTTGAAGGTGTCCGCAGCACGGACCGAGACCTCGTCGCTGCCCGACGCGGGCACCTTGAGGCCGGGCACATGCGTGTTCATCGTGGTCTCCAGCCGATGCGCCAGCGCGTCGAGCTTCGCTGCGGCAGCCTCCAACTGGCTCGGATCGACCGAAAGCTGGTTGTCGCTCATGGCCTCGTTCCTCCCTGACTGTTCATGGACTGTGTGTTCGGTCGATCAGAGCCGCAGGTCGACATCTGGCGACTCCACTTCGATCTCGGTATCTCCACCCAGCACAGGTGGCGCCGCCTGTGGCATGTCGCCCACGACCTCGGAGCCGTGATCGGCCGTGACGAGAAAGTCGGGCGCGCCGTGGCCGTCATCGGCGCCTGCACCGCGCGCCCCCGCTGCCGCCCCGGCGGCGCCCGCTCCGCCCATCGGCATCATGCCTGTTCCAGTGCCAACGGTACGGCCAGCCGGCGCCGGAGATGAACCCGTTGTCGGTCCTTCGACCGACGCTGCGTTCAAGTTGGGCACGCCGGGCTTGGCCTGCAACGGTGTCGCCGGTGCACCGACCCCGCCGACGCCGCCACCACCACCGCCGCCGACGCCGCCCTTCTTGGCACCGCCGGCACCGCCCTTGCCTCCCGCGGCACCGTGCAGACCTGCCGCACCCGGAGCGTTCTTGTCGCCCTTGCCCTTTTCGGACTGTGCCTTGTTGGCAGACGCGAGTTGCTTGGTCATCGAGCTCATCATCGATGTACCCGTGCTGGCAAAGCTCGACAGCGGCGAGCCCACCGACTCGAGGACCGTCGCCGCGATGCCGAACGGTGACGGGCTTGTGGGAGCACCGGTGATGGGGATCTGTGTCCCGTTGGCGGTCTGTGTCGCGGTTTCGGGCGACAGCGCGGTCTTGGTCCCGGTGACCACCGCTATCGCCTCTGACAGGGCGCTGCTCGCCGCCGCGATGATCGCTGTGCCCGCGGCCGGCGCCGCAGGCGTGGCCAACAGCGGAACGGCGATGGCCAGCTCCGCCTGGAACTTCGCGATGACCGCGGCCATGGCGGCATTGCCGTTACCGACGATGCCTGCTCCGATGCCTGTATTCGCCTGGATATTCGACGCCTTGGCACCGACTGCACCGCCCTCGGCCGCCGCAGTCGTCGATTTCGTTGCATTGCTGGTCGCCGCTGCTCCCGACCACACCTGGTCCACGGCCTTGAGCGCCCCACTGGACAGCCCGACCATCGACTGCATGATCGTCGACAGCCCGGTGAACAGCTGGGTCGGGTCGAATCCGCTCATGCCGAGGTCACCGGTACCGAACGACTGCGCAAGGTCGGTCAGCGGCTTGAACAGATTCTCGATGTTGATCGGCGGGAACGGAGGCAGCCCCGGCATGGCGGGAGGCAGAGGAGCCGGCAGCTGCGGCAGCGGCGGAAGACCGAACTTGTCGAGCACGTCACCGACCGGTGTTTCCAGAATCGGCCCGAGCGGACTGTTCTCGAGCATGTCGATCACCGACTGATCGATGGGTGCGGGCACCAACGAGTTGGTGGTCTCGAACGGCGGTTTACCGTGCGTCATGACGTATGTCGACTCCGCGGTCAGAGGTTGAGCGTGACGTTGTTGAAGGACGCTGCCTGGCCGGTGTCGGTCGCCGTGTACGCGGCCGCCGACGCTGCTGCGGCAGCCGACTGACCTGCATGGACGGCAGCCAACTGGCCGGTCTCGAAAAGGTTCGTGGTCATCGCGACGATGGTCGCGACGAGATGTTCGGTACCCAGGAGGCCGAACACGGGGGTCAGCGCGGTTGCGATTGCGCCGACGTTGACGGCACCTGCACTGGCGATCTCTGCCGCGATCGCCGCCTCGGCACTGGCATACGCCGAAATACCTGCCGCATCAGCAACAACGTTCTCCATGACGCCCCCAATCGTTCATGCTCGGCCACACCGTATCGCACGATTTGTCCACCAGCGCGTGATGTCAATCGGTCGACCGACAGATCTGGGACGACCGATCCACTTGACTGCTCAAATGCCACCACACTGCGCCGTGTGGAGCAATGTGAAGACGAAATATCCTCGCACGATCTTTCCGACTTCGGAAGTGCTGTGGTAAAGAAAGTTTATCCGTCGCCACCGTCGTTGCGCGAATCGTCGTGTGCACCCGGTGCCGCCACGAGACCTGCGAACTCCTCGGAGAACTCCTCCATGACCTTCGCTCGCTGCGCAAAGGCCTTCTGACATGCGACGTTCGCCGTCGCGACGATCAGCTGCTCGAGTTGCTTTCCGCTCAATCCGCCGACTCGATCCGACAGCTTGAGGTCGACGAGCGCGCCCATGCCGTCGACCTCGGCACGCACCTCACCGTTGGGCGACGTCTCGCTCGCGACGATGCGCCCGAGACGCTCGTTGACCTCGGTGAGGCTGTCGAGTTGGCGTCGAGCCCGGGCCTCGAGCTCATCCATCGCCCAGCTCATACCGACCTCATCCAGGTCTGCTGTTCGTAGTCGTCCTCGACCTCGGTGATGATCTCCTCGCGAGCGACGTCCTCGGGCTTGGGGAGATCGAACAGGTCGATGACGTGGCCGGGAACGCCCTCCGCGACCATCTGGGCACGGCGTTCCAGCCCGGCTCGCTGCGCAGCCTGCCGGCACAACCGCAGGATGTCCTTCGCAAGTACATTGGGATCCCGACGGAGCTGAGAATCGTCGATGGTGAGAGCGGTCGGAAGACCGGCCTCGGTGGTCGTCACCTTCAGCGCGCCACTCTTGATTGCCGCAGTTGCCATGTGTGCGCCCCCTTTCCCGACGGCGATCGTGTCGGGCATTTGGAGGACGTCTGCCCTCCCGCTCCGACGCGAGGCCATCATAGGTGCCGAGCACCGACACACCCAAGTGCCGACGGCGGGCTGTACTGGGGAATCACGATTCTGTCGGGGCCGCTGTCGGCTGTATCCTCGTGTACTGATACCGGGGAAAATGCGAGGAAAGCCGTGACGTTCGACCAGAATCGGATGCCCGCGACCCCGCCATGGCTGGCGGGGGGAGGGCCGACCGTACCGCCACCACCGACCCAGGCCGCGCCGGCCAAGCGGTCGGTCGAACGAACGACCCCGCCCGAACCGACCTCACGCACCGAGGACGACCGGTCCCGACCGGACCGGCGAACGGCACCCGCCGAGGACGGGGCCTCCACAGACCGCGAGGACCCGACAGACGCCGAGACATCACCGGAGTCCGACGCGTCGGATCGCCAGGTCGCGTCCGGCCCGACGACGTCACCGGCCGCGCCACCGACACCCGGACCACCATGGATGACGGCCCCGCCCACGACTACTCCGCCGACCACTACCCCACCGAGCTCTGGGCCACCCGCGACCACACCGGGTCCACCCCCGGGATACGGCCCGCCACCGATACCTCCACCGCCCCCGGCGACGAGCGGACCCGCAGGGCCTCAGCAGCCGTCACCGTCCCCCCCGGCCTCGCCACCGCCCGTCTCGCCACCGCCCGGACCGCGATCGCCCAGCCCGACATCGCACCAGCCCGCGCCGCCACCGCACCAGCCGGGGCGACCGCCGCAGCCACCCACACAGACGTCGGCCGAGCAGCCGGTCGGCGCCCGGCCGTCCGACGCGGCATCGCCGACGATGCCTCCTCCCTCGGGCCCGGTGGACAGTCGATTCCCTTCCGGAACAGAGCAATTCATGCCCACGCCCGGCGGTCAACCGTCGGCCGGAAACCCACCGTTCAGCCCGCAACCGTTCGGCCCACAACAGTTCGGCCCACAGGGCTTCGGTCAGCAATCGGGCGGCTCGACCCTCGATTCCGATGCGCTGCTGCGTAAGGCGCGACGGGCGCCACGATCGGGGTGGCGGCGAACCGTGCACAAGGTGTCCGGGGGCGCGATCAACCCGGGTGACTCGCAACAGACCGTCTACTTCGATCAACTCGTGAGGCAGGTGAATGCGCCCGTACGCGGCGACTTCCGCATCGCGGTGCTGTCGTTGAAGGGCGGCGTCGGCAAGACCACCACCACCGTCGGCCTCGGCTCGACGTTCGCCGACCTGCGCGGCGATCGGGTGATCGCCATCGATGCCAACCCTGACCTGGGCACGCTCGCCCAGCGGGTTCGTCTACAGACCGGGTCGACCGTGCGCGACGTGCTCCTCGACGACTCGATCTTCCGCTACTCCGACATCCGCCGGCACACGTCCCAGGCCGCCAGTCGCCTGGAAGTGCTTGCCTCCGAACGTGATCCGGCGACCGCCGAGACCTTCGGCGAGCAGGACTACCGTTCGGTGATGCGCATCCTGCAGCGCTACTACAACATCATCCTCACCGACTGCGGTACCGGACTGTCACACTCGGCAATGGCCGGTGTGCTCGATCTGGCACAGTCGTTGATCCTGGTGTCGACGCCTGCCATCGACGGTGCGCGCAGTGCCAGTGCCACGTTGGACTGGCTCGAGGCGCACGGCTACGGTCATTTGGTGTCACGCGCGGTGGTGGTCCTGAGCGGTCCGCGGCGCAAGGACCTCAAGATCGACCTCGACCAGCTCGGTCAGCACTTCCTCGCACGTACCCGAGCTGTGCAGATCATCCCCTTCGACGACCATCTCGCCGAAGGCGCCGAGGTCGATCTGGCCATGTTGGACAAGGCAACCCGACGCTCGTATGTCGAGTTGGCGGCGACCGTGGCCGAAGACTTCGCACTCACGGACGAGCCGGAAGACCGGCTCAGCAGCAGAAGGCCGCACAACTGATGTCAGATTTCATGCAAGCCCGCAGGGTGTTCGACGCCGGTGTCCTCGCATGGGGGATTCCCGTCGACGGCCAGGAGGCCGAGCGCGATCAGCGTTATGCGTCACTGGCATTCAAGCGTGCAACCGAGTACGCGCCGATGATGGCCGACGCCTGGCTCGGACGCCTGGCGACCGGCGACACCTCCACCGAGGTGCTGTTCAGCATCTTCAAGTACCGGGATTCGCTGTTCGTGGAGCAGCGACGTCTCGGCCTGACGCCGCGCACGCTGGCAGGACGGGCGCCGACGGGACTGTTCGTCGACTATCCGGTTTCCGATCCGTTCGAGGCGGCGGCACTCTATGCCTGCGCCATGGTCCGGGAGGGCGACTTCGACGGCGCCGAGGCAGCACTCGACGCCGTGGACACCACCGGCAAACCACCCATCGTCGACTTCGCCCGCGGCTATCTGCATTTCAAGACCCAGCGGTGGCCGGATGTGCTCACCTCGCTTGCGCAGTCACCGAACTGGTCCGACGAGTACCTCAAGGCCGTCGGCGATCTGATGGTCGGCACCTCGTGCGCGCAGCTCGGGCTGTTCGGTGAAGCGGTGCGGCGACTCGAATCAGCCGAGGCGGGTCCGCTCCCGGTCGTGCAGAACGGATCGATGTTCACCCGGGGACTCTGCCTGCGCGAGATGGGCAACGAGGCCGAGGCCCGTGGCATCTTCGAGACGGTCTACTCGCGCGATCCCGGCATGGAGGACAACGCCAAGGCGCTGAACGACCCCAAGTTCCGCATCAAGGTCACCACCAAGGAAACGATCGATTCCCGCACCGACCGTTGGGATCCCGACTCGGTGCCCGAACCGGTCGCCGAAGCTGCCGAGGCGAAGCCGGATCTGCTCAAGCAGGCACAAGACGAGCTGAACGAGCAGATCGGCCTGGACTCGGTGAAGGCGCAGGTCGCCAAGCTCGAGTCGGCGGCACAACTCTCCAAGGTGCGCGCCGACCGTGGCCTGGCCAGTGCGACCCGGAGCCAGCACCTGGCGTTCACCGGTCCGCCCGGTACCGGTAAGACGACCATCGCGCGTGTCGTGGCCAAGATCTATTGCGCCCTCGGCATCCTCAAGACCGACGAGGTCATCGAGGCCAGCCGACGGGACTTCGTCGGTCAGCATCTCGGTTCGACCGCCATCAAGACGGGCGAGCTCATCGATCGAGCTCTCGACGGTGTGCTGTTCATCGACGAGGCGTACACGTTGATCCAGACCGGCCTGTCCGGCGGCGACGCATTCGGGCGTGAGGCCGTCGACACCCTGCTGGCCCGGATGGAGAACGATCGTGACCGCCTGGTGGTGATCATCGCGGGCTACGACGGAGAGATCGACCGGTTCCTGGCCGCCAACGACGGCCTGGCGTCCCGATTCGCCCGTCGTATCCGCTTCGACTCGTACTCACCGTCCGAGCTCGGCGAGATCGGCAAACTGATGGCGCGCAAACGGGATTCGGTGATCTCCGACGACGCCTTCGAAGTCCTGGTCCAGCGTCTCGCCCCGCTCTACGAGAGCATGCAGGTCGACCAGAGCGGGGAAACCCGCCGCAGCATAGACCTCGCCGGTAACGGTCGCTTCATCCGTAACGTCGTCGAGGCGGCCGAGGAGGAGCGCGAGTTCCGGCTCAGCAGTGGCGACGTCGGCATCGAGGACCTCGACGAGGAGGCACTCATGCGTATCGAGGCGACCGACGTGAACGCCGCGCTCGACACCGTGCTGGGGATGCTGCAGCGATAGCGGGCCTCCCCGCCCCGTGCCGAGGGCCTCAGCCCGCGGCCGGGACGGTGGCGACGTCGATTCCGTCGATCCGGTTGTCGGCCAACAGTTTCGTCATCGCATCGGCCGCGTTCTGCTCGGCGAACACCCAGCGCACCGGCTGGTCGTCGGCGGCGCGTGCAGCCTTCTCGGCCTGATCGACGAGCTGCTGTGTGCCCGCCCAGGCGGGATCGAAACCACCACCCGCGACCAGATGCTCACCGTATCCTGGTGCCGCGGTCATCAGCAGCGTTCCGTCGGCGGCCCGTCCGTCGAACGGCACGTCGTTCACCATGTAGGCGAAACCCGAAGGCACACCGGTGATCTGCTGATTGAAGCTGCGGGCTTGCGGGGCGACCTTGAAACCACCGGGATACCAGCGTCCGGGCTGTCGGGTCGCAACGTCGCGCCCCTTTTCCGCCGACTGGACGATCACGGTGACGTCTTTCTCTGCGGTTGCGGCGATGTCGAAGTTGCTGTCCGCGTGGTAGTTGATCGTCCGGGTCCGCGGATCCGGGAACCGGAAACTGCAGGTGGACTGCTCTTTACCGTTCATCGGCATCGTCACCGTCCGCGCACAGGTACCGGCCGCCGCACCGTTGACCGTGAGCGACGACGTCTGGCGCACGGTCACCGTGCCGCGGTCGGCTCCGGGCATGGAGTTGGTGAAGTCGTAGACGAGGATGCAGAAAGTGTTGGTGCAGTTGTCGAGATTGCCGGTCGGTTTGGGCACGTCGACGGTGGGTGCCGGCACCTTGGACAGCGGGTCACTGTAACCCTGCACTGTCGAATAGAACGACTTCACACCGTCATTGGTCAGCAGCGTGACCTTGAGTTTGGTTGTGGTGGGCCGATCCGCGGGTGCAGACCGCAGGGGTCCCGCGATGCCGTAGAGGCTGCCGTCGGGGTTCAGTCGGACCGGGTTCTCGCCGGCGACGATCGTCTGGCCGTCGTCCTCGGTCGGCCCCACCTGCAGGCCCTGCGGATCAGCGGTGGAGAATCCCCGACGGTCCGGCGTCTGGTCCGCCGTCGAGACGGGGATCGTGTTGTCGGACTGGTCGATCCGCTGATCCTGGTCGTCGGCGCCGAGACCATAGGTCGACGGCCGCAACGCCTGACCGAAATCGATGCCGAAGAACCCGGGCGGGACGAGGGCCCAATTGCCTGCCGCGCCAGACGAATCGTGACGAACCGAGGCGTCACCGCCGGCGTTGTACGAATCCCAGAACGCCGCGTCCGCCTTGACGTAGGTACCGCCCGCGATCTGGACCACCTCGGCCCCCCGGCCGTCGACCGCGACCTTGCCGTGCACGTCACCCGCAGCGGTGACGGCCAGATCCTGCACCTGCATCGTCTGACCACCGACGCTGAGCTCACCTTCATAGGAGACGCCCGGGGCATCGGCCATCGCCGTGGTGGCATCGTCGAGTTGCTGTTGCGCGCGGGTCGGGGCCGACGCCACCGCCTGCCCGTCGGTGGTCCGCGGGATCACCCCGCTCACCGTCACCGCGATCACCACGATCAGGCACGCCACCCCAACGACGGCCGCGATCAACGCCTTGCGCATCGACACTCCTCGATCACCCCCGATGATGTCCACCGTCGTCGGTGCACGGTCGTTTCGACCATCCACTGTGCCCTGCGCGTTCGGACGATCACAGACCGGGTCAGGTCGGTCACCCGCATGACTGCGCAGCGAACTCTCGAATTGATAACCTACATTGCGGCGGGTACCGCGTGACGTCTTCGACGTCGCTGCATTCTGTATGGCCCGGCGACAAGGGGGGGCAATCGGATGACGGAACTGAATGTCGACACAGAGTCGGTGCGCAGTTTCGGCGTACACACCGAGAGCCGCGGTACGTCGGTCGCGGTCGAGGGACACCGGGGCGAGTTCAACACCGCAGCCATGGGTGCCGTGTTCGGACTGATCGGCGCCGACTTCATGGCGGTCGCCTCCCTGGTCACCAACAACCACAATCGCCAGGTCACCGCGATCGGGGAGCGCTACACCAAGATCGGACGTGCCGTGGCCGCCGCCGCCAATGCCTACACCTCCGCCGACGCCGACAACGCGGGCCAGTTCGGGAACGGCTCCGGGGCGACGGCATCCGGCGCGGCGTCGAACCTGGCGAGCGGCCTCGACCCGGCCAGCCAGAAGCTCACCAAGGAGCAGGTCGCCAAGATCATCATCGACCGCGGCAAGAAGATGGGCATGTCCGACGACGAGATCAAGTCGGCGCTCGCGACCGGGCTCGTGGAGTCGAATCTGCAGAACCTGGACTACGGCGACCGCGACAGTGTCGGAGTGTTCCAGCAGCGCAACTTCGAACCGTGGACATCCGGAGGCCGTAACCGGATGAACGTCGACCAGGCCGCCACGTCGTACTACGAACAGCTCAAGGGCACCTCCGGGGCGCCGGGCGACCGCGCCCAGGCCGTGCAGCGATCGGCGTTCCCGGACAGGTACAACGAGCGGATGGCCGAGGCGAGCTCCTTGTACAGCTCTCTCGCGACGGCCGCACCGGTGACCACCACGACGACGACCGCCACCCCCACCACGACGCCTCCGGGGGTGACGGCATAGTGCTCGCACTGCTGATCGCGCCGCTGCAGGCGCTGTTGCATTCCTTCGGCACCGGCGTCATGCCGGTGGGCGGGCCGTCGACGCAGCTTCGGCAGGCCAGCGAAGTCATGGAGGGAGTGCGCAAGCAGTCGGCCACAGCGACTCTGGAACTCGACCACCAGTGGCAGAGTGCGGCGGCTTCGCAGGCGGTCGAGTCGATGGAGGCACTGCACGTCGACTCCGACCGTGTGTCCGATCGCGGCGTCGACATCGCTGCCGTGACCGACACGGCGAGCGAGATCGTCAACGGCGGCTACACCGATCTCGCCGCCATCCTCGACTCCTTCGTCGAGACCACCACCGCGGCGGGTCCCGTTCTGCTCAGTCCGGTCGGCTGGCCCGCTCTGACGCAGCTGGCCGAGCAGCACCTGGAACGAGCCGTCCAGGTGATCGACCGCGTCCGGCACGACCTCGGCGGCGAGACGCGGAAGTTGCAGAAACTGGCCGAGCTCCAGTTGTCGGATCAGCAGAAGTTCTCCGACCGCGACAAGCAGCTGGCCAAGATGCAACAGTCGATGGCCACCGCGTCTGCGGGATCCGGTAGCGCAGAGGATGCCGCGGCCAAGGGCATCACGTCGGAGAATCTGCCGGGTGGCGGGGTGCGACTCACCCTGCCGAACGGCAAGGTCGTGACCGCTCCGAATGAGAAGGCCGCCAACGCGGTACGCGCCGCGCTGACCCAACAGGGTGTCCCCTACGTGTGGGGCGGCACGTCGCCGGGCAAGGGCCTCGACTGCTCGGGGCTCACCCAGTACTCGTATCGGCAAGCGGGCGTGGAGCTTCCGCGCACCGCCGATCAGCAAGCCATCGGTCAGCGGGTACCCGAGGGCCAGGCGATGGCCGGCGACCTCGTCGTCTGGGATGGCCACGTCGCGATGGCGCTCGGCGACGGCACGCTCATCGAGGCAGGCGATCCGGTGGGAATCTCACCGATGCGCACCGACAACATCGGCATGGGGTACATGGGCATCTACCGCCCGACCGCCGGTGGCAGCGCAGCCGCGGCCTGACGGCCGGTCGTGCGCCGCCCGGCGGTCACCCGACATCCCCGGTCCGGCAGGCGATCAGCGCAGGGTGACCTGACGGCCGCGGATCCCGTCACGCGACCGCAGCTCCGCAGTGCTCAGATCACCGGACTCGGCCAGTGCCTCCGACAACCATTCGTCGAATTGATCCAGGCCCGCGTACCACTCTTCGTGGTGTCGCTCGTTGTCGAGATCGAACACCGGCACCAGAAGCCCGTGCGTGCGGAACGACCCGGCGAATCGTGACCCGTCGCCGAGAGTCAGGCGTCCGGCCGCATGCAGACGGGCCAGCGCGTTCATCAGCTCGTCTTCGGGTTCCGGCCGCACCCAGCGCAAATGAGCCCGCTCACCGGCATCCACCCACCACGGCGCACCGACGCCACTCTTGGGCGTCAACCGGGCGGTCGGCATGATCGTGTCGTTGGCGCGTTGAAGCATGTCCGCGATCTCCGGCGGGACCGAGGTACCCGGGGGGAACCACCAGGAGAAGTCGTCGTAGACGATGAGTTCGAGTTCCGAGTCGGCCGTGATGAGGTCGGTCAACGCCGCCTCGGTGCCCTCGGGCGCATACTCCGCATCGGGTTCGGCGTGTGCGGCCCAGTCGATGGCGTCGGCCAACGCAGCGGCCAGATCGTCGGGTTCGGGGTCGGTTTGCAGTGCGACGAGACCATGCGGCCCGGTGCGCTCCTCGCGGACGAGTGCCGGGGCGGCGCCGGGCAGGATCGTCGCGATCAGAACTTCGTTGCGTACCCCTTCGGGACGCTCGGCCTTCGGTGCCGGCGCGTCGTCGTCGGGGACTACCGAGGTGATCTCGGGCTGCGGCGGGCCGGGTTCGACGAGGTCGAGTTTCGCGGTCGCCGACGCGACAAAGGCACGCAGCGCCACCAGATCACACTCGGCGGCCAACCCGGCGAACGGTCGCGGCGGAGGTGCCATCGCGGCCCTCTGTCGTTCCTTGCGCGCGGCCACCCGCTCGGCACGGTTGCTGCCCGGGCGCGGCCCGCTGCCCCGCTTGCTCTTCTTCGCCATGGCACTACCTTCTCACGGACGCAGCGTGGCAATGCGTATGGTCGGCGCGCCCGGCGCGCGCCGGCCGGGGGCGCCGGCGTCGAGGGCGTTCAGTCGACGGTGACCAGCCAATCCCGCACCTTGGCGGGACGGTTGGTGGCCACCCAGCGCACCCCGAGATCGGCGCAGAGCTGCACGTCCACGCGATCGTCGACCGTCCAGCAGTAGGTGACCCGACCGGCGGCTGCTGCCCGGTCGACGAGATCCGGGTTCTGGCGAAGGGTGTTCACCGACGGCCCGATCCCGGTCGCACCGACGGCGGTCGCCGCACTGCCGCCGAGCAGTCGCGCGGTGTCGCCGAGCAGGATCGTCGGCAGCATCGGCGCATGCCGCCGAACCCGCCAGACACCCGCCGACGAGAACGAGATCACCACGGCGCGGCTGTGGTCAGCCGACGGCGGGGTCGCAACCCCGAACTCGTGCAGCAGCGCGAGCAGCTTCTGTTCCACCAGGCTGCCGTAGCGCACCGGATGCTTTGTCTCCACGAACAGCCGCACCGGCCGTCGCCAGTCCAGGGTCAGGGTGAGGAGTTCACGCAGCGTCAGCACCGAGGCCGACGAACCATGCGGATGCCAACTGCCGAAATCGAGTTCACGCAGTTGTGGCACCGACATCTCGCTGACCAGTCCGGTCCCGTCGGACGTCCGATCCACGGTGCGGTCGTGGATGCAGACCAGTTCGTGATCGCTCGTCAGGCGCACGTCGCATTCGAGCCCGTCGGCACCGTCGGCAAGCGCGCGCTCGTAGGCCGCCAGCGTGTGTTCGGGTAGTTCCTCGGAGGCGCCTCGGTGGGCCACCACGGCGGGTTTGCCGGATCGGGAGATGGGGCCGCCGGCCGTCATGCCACCGCAACCCATCGTCGGGCGGGCACCGGCTCGTCGTGTGCCTCGCCGAAACTGACGCGCAATCGGCCGGCCAGCCACCAGGCGAACACCGCAGACACCGCGGAACTGATCACCACGGCGGCCAGTCCGTTGGCGCCGGTCTGGATCGACCCTGATGCCGTGGCGACGATCTGGGTGATGATCGCGGCGAGAGCCAGGACGTTGACGATCACCCAGGCAACCCACAGACGCTGCAGTCGACGGCCGGTGAGCGCCGGATCGAGGTCGTCACGCATGCGGGCCGCCTCGTGCAACAGCAGGGCGGCCCCGACGACGTTGACGAGCGGAGTGGCGGCGAGCACGGCGACCCGCCACCTCGGCCGCGGATCGCGTCGATCGTGCCACCGGTAGGCGTCGGCTCGGACCTCGATCACCCAGCGGGTGAAAACGACGGTGGCGTAGACGAATACGACCAAGGCGGCCAGTCCGGCAAAGATGACCAGGAAGGCGGTGACGCGGTCGAGGAGTCCCGGGATAGGCGTCGACCGGTTGATCACCAGGAGAACGTAGCGGAACAGATGCATGACCGCGGCGACCCCGAGGACCATCGCCAGCAATCGCAGCGCGTAGCCGAGGGCATCGGTCTGTACCGCCAGTCGCGGACGGTTGTCGGCCTCGGCCTGCACCGGGACGTCCCAGAGCCCCCATCGCGGAAGGTAGTGATAGCGCGGGATCGGCCGGGGCCCGGCCGGCGGCGCGAAGCGGCGTGCCGGAATCGCCTCAGGTGGGCGGCGGGCCACCCACCGGACGTGCCTGCTGCGGTAGACGCGCGCACTGCGCGGGCCGGTGGTCGGCGCCGGGACCGGCCGCACCGCACCCGAAGGCCGGGCCGGGGCGGGCATCGGATTCTGGCTGGCGGGATTCGGCCCGGCGGGATTCGACCCGGCGGGATTCGACCCGGCGGGATTCGACTGGGCAGGGTTCGACTGGGCAGGGTTCGACTGGGCAGGGCCACCGATGAGTCCGGAGTCGACGACCTGCAGCGGCCCACCACAGCGTGGGCAGCGTTCGCGTCCGGGACGATGCGGGGCCTGAATCCGGCATCGTGGGCAGAGGTCGATCATCGTGTCTCGACGCCGCCGGTCTCGACCGGCTTGCCATTCTCGATCCAGGCCAACATTCCTCCGCGGACACAGTTGCCTTCGAAGCCCAGTTGATCGAGGTACTGCAGCACTCGCATCGAACGGCCACTCGAATGGCAGACGACGAGGAGCTCGGCGTCGAGATCGATCTCCTCGAGACGGGCCGGGACGTCACCGAGCGGAATGTGCACCGCACCCCGGACGTGGCCGGCGGCCCACTCGTCGTCCTCCCGGACGTCGAGCAGCACCCTGTCCGTCTCGGCGGTGAAATCGTCCGGGAGTTCCGTCACCGGCACCTGTCGGATGTCACCCATACTCACCAAACCATGGTGGCACAGCGCCGGGCCTCTCGGCAGCAGTGTCCTGTGCACAACCGGGGATCGACGGCGGCCGAATTGACACGTGCGTACGCACCGAACACCGCCTATGACGACCTACATATAACTATCCACATGCCGGTTTGCGAATACGCCGTGCGGTGTGCTTTGTGGACCATCAACTTGTGGATGAGACTGTGGAAACTGTGGAGAACCCCCGCGCGAACTGCACATTCACTGTGATCGCACTCACACCATCTGTGATGACCGTCACCGATCTGGTTGCGCACCGAGACAGACTCTTCACCAGAGTGCAGACCGACGTCACAGCCAAAGGATGTTTCCGATCGTGCCACTCCCTGTGGATAACTTGGGGAGAAGTCCCCAGAACGGGTACACAGGAACCCGGATTCGGACGCTGAGAGCGTCGATCAGCGCAGGTGTGTGACGATTCCGCGGTCGAGCGCGCCGACGGCCGCCGAGACCGCATCCTCGACGACCGCCCCGGTACTCAACTGCCCACCCGTGAGACGTGCGAGCAAGGGTTTGGGGGCCTCGATCCGGGTGATCTCCGCGTCCGGGTAGCGCTCGGCGATGACCGACCGCATGACACCGACCGCGTCCACCAGCCCGACATCGACGGCCCGGTCGCCGATCCAGACGTCACCGCTGAACAGCTCGTCGTCGGGAGCGTTGAGCTTCTTCCCACGCCGCTGACGCACCCACGCGATGAACGCCTGGTGCAGCTCGCCCTGCAGGCCCTTCAACCACTCCACGTCCTCCGGCCGGGCAGGCGAGAACGTGTCCAGGCGGGCCTTGTGGTCACCCGCGGCGTAGAGCCGGCGTTCCACACCGAACCGCGTCAGCACGTCGGCGAATCCGAACCCCGACGACACCACCCCGATCGAACCCACCATCGACGTACGTGCGGCATAGATCTCGTCCGCCGCACACGCGATCCAGTAGCCGCCGGAGGCTGCGACGTCCTCGCAGAACGCGAGCACCGGCACGCCCTTCTCCGCGGACAGTTGGCGGATGCGTTCGGCGATGTACTCCGACTGTGCAGGCGAGCCGCCGGGCGAGTTGACGACGATGACGACAGCCTTGAGGTGTTCGACGTCGAACGCTCGCTTGAGCATCGGCTCGACCGAGTCGGTGGTGAGACCCGGACGGCCCATCCCGACCGCGCCGATCGCACCGTCGAGCCGGACCACGGCGACTCGGTCTGCTCGCGACTTCGACACGCGTTTGGCGAGCTTCGACCAGGGTGCACCGTTCATGACGCCGAGTGTAATGGTCTGCGTCGCGGCCCCGGCGCCCTAGACTTCTCGGAGTGCAGATCCGGTGGCTGACCGCATTCCTCGACTTTCCCGCCGAACAGTTCGGGGGCGAGGTGACGTTCTGGCGCGCCATCGCGGGTAGCACCGTCTCACCACCACGCGGCAACGATCGGGAGTTCGCCTCGCTCGTACCGTTCAACGGCGACCCGCACCTGCGTGTGCAGCGCATCGAACACGGCCCCGGCGGCATCCATCTCGATCTCCACGTCGACGATCTCTCCGCCGCCACCCTCGAGGCGATCTCGCTGGGCGCCACCACCGTTCGCGATGTACCCGAACTCGGATACTGCACGCTCGAGTCGCCCGGCGGGTTCCCCTTCTGCCTCGTCGCGTGGCATGGCGAGGCCAGCCGATCACGACCGGTGCGCTGGCCCGGCGACACGATCAGCATCATCGACCAGGTCTGTCTCGATGTCCCCGCCGGGCTGTTCGACCGTGAGGTGGTGTTCTGGTCCCGCCTCACCGGCTGGCCGACCGAGCCGTCGAGCCGACCCGAACTGCTCAATCTCCACCGTGACCAGGACCTGACCATCGGAATCCTGTTGCAGCGCAACGGTAACGACGATACCGCCACGTCGACCAGCGGCCACCTCGATCTGGCCTGCACCTCGGTCGAGGACGAGGTCGCCAGACACGAGGACTGGGGCGCGCGCGTCGTCGAACGATTCGAGCGGTGGACCGTGATGTCCGACCCCGTCGGCCGACGCTACTGCATTACCGACCGCAATCCCCGCACCGGCCGCTGACGCCCTTCACCGCGGAGCACTGACACCCATCAGGGCAGGGCGCAGAAGTCCTGCAACCGTTGGACTTCCGCATCGAGTTCACGCTTCCCGCGTCGAGTGATCTCGCCCATCAACTCGACGTGCACCTGCTCGCCGTCGCGACGCCACGACCCGGCCAGTCGTCCGTCGACGAGGACGTATCCGGGCGCCTGACCGTTGACCGTGGACACCTGACGGAATTGCTCCTCACCGGTGATCCGCCGACGATCCGCTTGTGCCACAAGGACATTGTCGTACGGGGCGAGCAGCCGAACGGGCGCAGGAATGTCACCGTCGATGATGTCGAGACCCTCGAGGTCGAACAGTTCGACGCCGTCGGGGCCCGTCATCGCCATGAGCTCCCAATCGTCGACCATCTGCTGCACCAACGGCCGTAGTCGCGTGAGCCCGCACCAGGTCTGGATGCCCTTGATCGACGCGGGACCGAACCCCCGCAGGTAGAGCCTGATCAGGTCCCGCCTCGCCTCGTCGTCGACGACGGCAGGCTCTCCCTCACCCGCCCAGTCGTCGAACAGTCGGTAGGTCGGCATGCCGGAGCCGCGCCACAGGCCACGGGGCGGCACCTGCACGAGGGCCAGACCGCAGCGCGCGATGAGCGTCAGTGACGCCGGATTCTCCCCGGGATGCCGCTCGGCCAGCGCGCGGCCCAGCGCGACCGACGAGTGCGGCTCGGCGGTCAACAGCTCGCGCGCATCGTCGAGGACGGCTTCACGGGTCGTCGTCGACAGCATGCGGACGTGGCGCGCCATCTCCGAGTCCGTCGCCGGCTGCACCACCGGCCGCATCCATCTCGCATCCTCGGAGTCCATGAGGAAAACCGTCGACCGGAGCACCGCCATCCGAACGACCTCCCGGCTCGTCAGCAGGTCGTCGAGTTCAGCAGGCTCGAAACCCTCGATGCGGGACCACAATCCGTAGAACGGCGCCTTGGGATCCTGCGCCTGCAACCCGACGCACCGATCCAGGACCTCGATCGCATCCTCGGCGACTCGCTCGAGTAGGTGCTGGCGCGCCAGCAGCGTCCTATTCCACTGATCCAGGGTGATCTGGTCGGCCACCGATCACGCGGCCGGATAGTGCAGGCCGGTGGCGGCGTGGCAGCGGTACCCGTTCGGGTTCTTGGCGAGGTACTGCTGGTGATAGTCCTCGGCATAGTAGAAATGCCCGTCACCGGCCTCGGCCAACGGCTTGATCTCGGTTGCGACCGGACCCAGACCGGCGTCGGCGAGGACCTTTCCGAATTTCTCTGCGGTGGCCCGCGCGATCTGGGCGTCGTCTGGCGACAACGTGTAGATCGCCGACCGGTACTGCGTGCCGATGTCGTTGCCCTGTTGCATCTCCTGCGTCGGGTCGTGGGTCTCCCAGAAGATCTTCAGCACACCCTCGAGATCGATCACCTCGGGGTCGAACACCACGAGCACCGACTCGGTGTGCCCGGTGCGCGCAGTGCACACCTCCTCGTAGGAGGGGTTCGGCGTGTAGCCGCCCGCGTAGCCGACCGCGGTCGTGTGCACGCCGGGCACCTGCCAGAAGATCTCCTCGACGCCCCAGAAGCACCCGCCTGCGAGCACCACCGCGGACAGTCCCGGTCCGAAGTCGCCGATGCCGTCGGCGTCGGCGGCCTCACCCCGCATCGGGTGGCGCAAGATGATGTTCTCCGGCGCGAGCGGCACCGCATCGCTGCGACCCGGCAGAGCCTCGTCGGCCGGGATCAATTGACGCTTGTGCGATTGCGCGGAAAGAAGCTGGTCCAGCCAAGACATGAGGCCAATCCTACGCCCGCCGCGCGGATCACCGGGTTGATGGATTTCTGATGGTCTGCTTATCATTGCCCACACGCCATGGATGTGACGGTGATCACTCCCCGCCGGAACGCAGTCCGGCCAGAGCGGGGAATCGCACATCAGCGACGACGAAGGGGATCGATGGCAACGCAGGCGAGCACAGATCCGCGACGGGCCGTGAGCCCGCGGCCGAGCGCCCCGCGTGTCACCTACGACGTGGGATCGAAGTGCTTCGCCACCACGCTCAGCATCGTCGGTCTGGTGGCCGTGTTCGTCGTCTTGGCGATCATCTGAGCGGACGGATCCACGTACGTCCATAGTTCAACCGCGCTTGAACAAGATTCGTCACCCTTTGTTGCAATCCCCCATGCTCTACGTAAGGGTGGAAGTACCCGCGCGACCGAGGGCGAATGTCATTCGTAGTCGCGTGAAGTGAGTAACGAGCAGCACCTCAGAGAGGAATATCGTGGCTGAATACACCTTGCCGGATCTCCCGTACGACTACGCGGCACTCGAGCCGCACATCTCCGGCAGGATCATGGAGCTCCATCACGACAAGCACCACGCCACCTACGTCAAGGGTGCCAACGACACCCTCGCGAAACTGGCCGAGGCCCGCGAAGACGGCAGCATCGCCGGCAAGGTCTACGGACTCTCCGCGACGCTGTCCTTCCACCTCGGCGGTCACACCAACCACTCGATCTTCTGGAAGAACCTGTCCCCCAACGGAGGTGACAAGCCCGAAGGTGACCTGGCCGCCGCGATCGACGACCAGTTCGGCAGCTTCGACAAGTTCCAGGCGCACTTCACCGCAGCCGCCACCACCCTGCAGGGCAGCGGCTGGGCGATCCTCGGCTACGACACCATCGGCAAGAACCTGGTTGTCCTGCAGCTGACGGATCAGAGCGGCAACATCCCGGCGGCGATCATCCCCGTCGTGATGCTGGACATGTGGGAGCACGCCTTCTACCTCGACTACCAGAACGTCAAGCCGGACTACGTCAAGGCCTGGTGGAACGTGGTCAACTGGGCGGACGCCGCCGAGCGTTTCGCCACCGCGACCAAGCAGGGCGCAGGACTCATCGTCCCCGCCTGATCTCGCTCGTCCGACGGCGGCCACCCGACACGGGTGGCCGCCGTTCGTCGTCCAAGGGTGATCGCTCGCACGGCGAGAACGTTGCTGTCGGCGCAGAATCGGTTGCCGTCGCGAGAAAAGAGGTTGCTGTCGACGCAGAAATGGGTGCTGTCGGCGCAGAAACGGTTGCTGTCGCGAGAAAAGAGGTTGCTGTCGCGAGAGCGGCGGTTGCTGTCGGGCGGGTGGGCCGGGCGACAGCTCAGAGGACGATGGTCAGGACGATCGCGACAATGCATGCGGCGCCGACGATGCCGAGCACCACGGCATCGATCCGCCCGGGTCGCGACGGGTAGGCGGTCAGCCGACCTGTGCCCCCGCGGGCGGTGATCGCCTCGGCCATCTCCGAACTTCGCCGCAGCGCACTCGACATCGCGGCCGTGATCATGTCGACGACACCCATCTCGGCTGCGGGATGTCCGGATCGTGCGGGAGCCGACGGCCGCAGTCGATGCGCGGCCCGCAACATCCGCAGTTCCTCGATCAGCAGCGGCAATCCGCGCAGACACAACGCGATCGCCACCGCCCACTCGTCGACCGGCAGCCGCAGGACGCGCAACGGCCGCATCAAAGTCGCTATCGCCGGGGCGATCTCGGCCATCGGCGTCGTCCAGATCACCAGGATCGAGCTCGCGAGCAGGACCAGCCCCAGCGTGACCGCGCGCAGATAGATGATCAGCGCGTCGGCACCGAAGGTCATGTTGAGCGCACCGCCGGCGACGATCAGTCCCCAGAACCACCACGGCGGACGGGGAATGGCGCCGAGCGGGATACCGGCGGTCACCGCGGTCACCACCACCACGACGGCCACCACCGCGAGCGCAGGCCATGACGGCAACACCCATGTCATGAGGCTCAGCGCCAGGACGACAAGCAGTTTGCTGCCCGCCCAGAGACGATGCACCAGCGAGTCGCCGGGCACCTGACGCAGCGGAACGGTGTTCATACTCATTCGACGACCCCCCGGAATGCCACGTGACCTGGTTGTGGTGCAACCGATTCCGAGCCCTGCGGCTCCGACGGCGGTTCCGGCGCGGTCGGATCGAGCGCATGCAGCGTGCCGTCGGTGAGTTGGACGCGACGATTCACCACCGCATCGAGGTCGCCGAGATCATGCGAGATGATCACGATCGTCAACCCGTCTGCCCGCAGCCGGGCGAGCAGCGCGACGATGTCGGCGCGTGCGTACGGATCGACCCCGGCCAGTGGTTCGTCGAGCACGAGGATCTTGGGTCGGCGCGCGATCAGTCCGGCCAACAACACGCGGCGCATCTGACCGCCGCTGAGCGAATCGATCTGGCGGGCCGCCATGTCCCGCGGGAGCCCGACGAGTTCGAGCACGCGGGCGACCTCGCCGGTGCCGACCTCGGTGCCACCCGCGGCCATGATCTCGTCGCCGACGATCTGCTTCTGCAGCTGCAGGCGGGAATGCTGGAACGCGAGGGCCACCTGACCCACCTGATCGTCGACGGGCCGCCCCTCCAGCGTCGCCGTACCGGTCGACGGACTGACCAGCCCGGCCATGATCCACGCGAGGGTGGTCTTGCCGGAGCCGTTGCCGCCGACGATGAGCAGTCCGTCACCGCGGTTCACGGTGAGGTTCACGTCGTGCACTGCATCGACCGCCCACGGGGAACCCGGCAGATAGGTGTGGCCGATGCGATCGAGGACGAGCAACGGCTCCCCCACCGAGGCCGGGTCGACCGCGACCGGCAGCGCCCGCGTCGCGACGACGGGTTCGTCGACCGCACCCGGTTGGGGCACCCATTGCGGCGGGTGGTCGACGACCCGCCCGTGATCGAGATGGATGACCCGATCGGCAGCAGCCGCCTCGGCCCCACGATGGGTGATCAGGACGACGGTGATGCCACGACGACGCGGCAGATCGGCCAGCAGCGCCAGCAGTTCGTCACGCCCGACGGGATCGACCATCGAAGTCACCTCGTCGGCGATCAGCAGAACCGGGTCGCGCGCCAATGCCGCGGCCACGGCCAGACGCTGTTGTTGTCCGCCGGACAGATCCGACGTCTCGCGGCCACCGAGGCCCGCCAATCCCACCTCGGCGAGCAACGCTTCGACGTCCACCTCGACGTCCGGCGGCAAGCCCCAGACGACGTCGTCGGCGGCACGGGAGCCGAGCATCTGTGTCTCCGGGCGCTGCAAAACCATCGCGGTGCCACCGCGCCGTCCGAGCCCGGCCGCCCCCGGACGTTGCACACTGCCCTCGGTGGGCGTGCGTCCGGCGATCAGTTTGACCAACGTCGACTTGCCCGACCCGTTGGCGCCCACCACGGCGACGAACTCGCCACGGCCGATCGTCAGGTCGATGCCGGAGAGCACCGCAGGTCCGTTCGGTCGATAGCGGAAGCCGACGCCCGACAACTGCAACGGGATGGGTGCGATCGTCTCGTCGGGGCCGGTGGTCGCGCCTGCGTCGAGAGTGTCCTCGCTGGGGACCTCGGCAAGTCGGTTGATGACCCCACCGAGCAGCCACCACGCCACCGCCAGCGACAACGCGGTGCCCAGTGCACCGGACACCCACATCCAGATCCACCACTGGTCGACCATGCTGTCGCCCAACGTCTCCACCGTGTCGGCGAGGCCGCCCAGCGCGGGCACCTTGTCGATGAGCTTGACCAGTCCACCGATCGTGTTGCCCAGCGCTTCCAACGCGAGCGTGCGCAGCGGGACCAGGATCCACAGGACAAGAACCGACAGACCACCGATGACCGGCGCGGCGACCAGGCCCGCCAGGACGATGGTGCCGAGGCCCCGACCCCGGCGCTTGGTGTCGCCGACGATGCCGCCCACCAGTGCCGACCCCAGCACCGTCATGGCTGCGCCGGTCCCGGCCATCGCAAAGCTCACACCGGTCGCCGCCACCGAGGCGGCGATCAATGCACGGGGTCGGGTACGGGCGGCGACCAGCGCCAACGGCACTGGGGCCAGCAGGCCGACCGCGGTGGCCAGCGGAATGACCGCCGCGACGACGATGGCCGCGACGGTCAGGCCGCCGAAGATGGCGATGGACGCCATCTCCATCGGACGTAACGGCACAGAACTTCTCACCCCATCCAGTGTGCCCGGTGGATCGGCGGTGCCCCAGACCTGTCGGGCGTCATCGAGGCCGCGAGGAGTCCTTTCGTGTAAAAGAAGCGTCACAACACCCGTGTTCGAGTTGTGTACGCCTCATCACGGGAGGATTCTTCTCTCACGGGATTCACACTCGCCCCACGTGGATTCGCGACACGTGGATGCGACTCCGGCAGGTCGTCGGAGGTCACAGAGGGGAGCCCAGCGATGACATCGGCCATTCCCATCGGCCTCACGCCGTTTCAGCACGAAGGTCATCTGAACGGCATCCTGATCTCTGGGCGCTGGCCGGAGTCGACGCTCGAGTGGACCCAGACATTGGTCGCCTCGGTGCGGATCGCCTGCCGGCCCGGATTCCTGCCCACCACGACCATCTTCGGGGTCGTCGAGGAACGTCCCGACGACGAGGACAACGAGGCCGTCGGGATGATGGTCGCGGTCGGCAACGTCGTGGACGACAGCTTCGTCGAGGCCGGACGTTTCCTGAGCAACCCGCCCGCTCTGGTGATGCTGCACCCGCCGTCGCAGACCCGACCATCGCTGCCCGAGTGCTCCCAGGTGGCCTCGGGCTGTGTGCTGCTGCCCGGACTCCCGGAGCTCGGATTGGAGCACCGCGCCGGGTGGGCGGAGGCGGAAGCCGACGGCACCGTGGTGACGCTGCGCAACCAAGTCGGCATCGACCCGAACGCCGACCCCGACACCGCCGTGTTGGCCATGCTCCTGGCCGCGTGACCTGCACGCCCACCGAGTTAGGGTGCCCAAACTTTTGATTTTGTGCCCCCTACCTGCGGAAATAAGGGTATGCAATCTGTTGCACAAGCTCCGATGGGCACCCTAACGTTGCTCACATGATTGCTGCCCTGTTCCTGAGCTTCGGCGTGATCTTCGTCGCCGAACTCGGCGACAAGTCGCAGCTGATGGCCATGACATACGCCCTGCGGTACCGCTGGTGGGTCGTGCTGACGGCCATCACCGTGGCCACCACCGCGGTGCATGCCGTCTCGGTCTTCTTCGGACACTTCCTGGGTGTCTCGATCCCGGCGGACCTCATGTCGATCCTGGCCGGGTTGGCCATGCTGGTGTTCGGCCTGTGGACCCTCCGCGGCGACCATCTCGACGACGTCGAATCGGCCAAGGCACAGCGGGTCGGCAAGTCCGTCTTCTTCGCGGTCATGTCGTCGTTCTTCCTCGCCGAACTCGGCGACAAGACGATGCTCGCGACGATCACCCTGGCCGCGCACTCCGATTGGTTCGGGGTTTGGATCGGATCGACGATCGGCATGGTCGCGGCCGATGCGCTCGCTATCGGAGTCGGCGCGCTCCTCGGCAAGCACCTGCCCGAGAAGACGATCGCCCGCGGCGCCGCCGCATTGTTCTTCGGCTTCGCCGCGTGGCTGCTGTGGGAGGGGCTCTCGGGCGCGAGTGCAGTCACCGTCATCGCGACGCTCACCACGGTGGTGGTCCTCGTCGGAGGTGGCACCGCGTACCTGCTGCATCTGCGGCGCACCGCCCCCGCGGCCGACACCGACCCCGCCGACGACGATTCGCCGAGCACTCTGTCGCACTGACCGGCCCGGCCGAGCGGCACAATCCACACAACAGCTCCGCATCCCCGCCGGATTCGTCCGACTATCCTGTGACACAGGACACTTTCCGCCGCGTCACCCCGGTGGCCGGCGCCGACGAACTCGAGGACGACTCATGGACGTATCCGGCTCAGCGGTACTCGTGACCGGCGCGGCGTCGGGGCTCGGCGCCGCCACCGCCCGCCGATTCGCCGACGCCGGAGCCCAGGTGTACGGCGTCGACCTACAGACCGGCATCGACAAGGCCGAACACTCCCCCGGCGTGACGCTGCTGGCCGCCGACGTCACCAGTGAGATCGACGTGCGCGCCGCGATCGACACCATCTCCGATGCCGGGACCCCGCTGCGTGTCACGGTCAACTGCGCAGGTGTCGGTTGGGCTGCACGCATACTCGGCCGGGACGGGCCACACGACCTCGACCTCTTCCAGAAGATCATCAACATCAACCTGGTGGGCACGTTCAACGTGATGCGCCTCGCCGCTCACCAGATGTCGACGGAACCGACGGTCGACGCCGACGGTCAGCGCGGCGTCATCATCAACACCGCGTCGGTCGCCGCCTTCGAGGGCCAGATCGGTCAGATCGCCTATGCGGCGTCGAAGGGCGGCGTGCACGCGATGACCATCTCGGCGGCCCGCGATCTCGCCCGTGCCGGGGTCCGGGTGTGCACGATCGCGCCCGGCACGATCAAGACACCCATGCTCGCCGGTGTGACCCCGGAGTTCCAGCAGACGCTCGCCGAGGCCATCCCGTTTCCGCAGCGGCTCGGCGAACCCGAGGAGTACGCACAGCTCGCGGAGTTCATCGCCACGCACAACTACCTCAATGGGGAGACCATCCGCATGGACGGCGCCATTCGCATGGCGCCACGCTGAGCGTCGATCACCTAGGCCGCTGCCGGAACATCCTGTGCCGCCATAGCCTTCGAGAGTTCGAGAAGCGGCTTGGCGTCGGCGTCGAGGTCCGCGCCGTCGCCGGGCAACACGTCGCGTACCCCTCCGCCCGATCGTCGGCCTGCCACGTATTCGGCGACCGCGTCGCGGACCATCTCCACCCGATCGGCATCCGGTGCGGAATCGAAGTCCGCGGGCAGGCACGGACTCAACTGTGTCAGTGCGTCCCGGATCTCGACGACACGGCGATGCAGGCGCATCGTCACCGACACCGGGCCCGTGGAGGTCAGCACCACCTCCGGCACGCCCGACGTGACGAGTTCCCACAGGGGCAGCAGATCGGCGGCATCTCGACGACGACGGCGCCCGGCCTTCAAGGAGTGCCACCGGGCGTGCAACATCGGGTAGCTGACGCCGAGCAGGAAGGCCACGACGCCGACGATGGACAGCACCTGGCTGACGGTGAGCAGCCAGCCGATCTGGAAGAGGTCCATCGATGTCCCGAGCACGTAGACGATCTGCGACAACGAGCTGACGGCCAACAAACCGAGACCGAACAGCAGCAACCCGAGGGACAGTCTCAAGTAACCGTCGGCCAGCTCGAAGAACCGTCGGATGCTACGCACACAGGCGATGAATCCATACGCCAGATATCCGCTGGCGATGAGCACGAACACCGCATAGGCGACGTTGCGCACCGTCCAATCCGACAGTTGCGCCGTCCGCAGTCCGGGCGGGATGACCAGCATCGTCACCTGCAGGCCGACGATCGCCGCGACCAACGGGATGGCCTCGAGTCCGGCACGCCGCTCGCGGGTCGTCGACCGGCCGGGAAAGAAGAACACGATGATCAGGGCGGCGACACCGATGGCGAGCAGTGCATAGAAGATCACCCGGTCGGCGCCGGTGAACAACACAGTGTCGATCGCGTCCGCGACGTCGTCGCCGGAGGCGATGAAGGCAAGGGTCAATGTGGCGATCGCCATGGTCATGGCCAGCGGCTGCAGGCCACCGCCCTCGCGACGGATCTGTTCGAGACGCCAGCACAGTGCTGCCGCGAACACCACTGCGGCAATGACATTGACGATGCCGACGGTGACCATTACAACCAGCCCTTGTGCCCGCCGAGTAGACGCTGGATGCCCCGGAGTTCGGTGTGATCGGGGGTCTGGCCGACCGTGTCGGTGGCGTCACCGGCCCAGCTGAGGATCATCGACGCCAGCATCTCCGCCTCCCACTCGCGCTCGTCGGAGTAGCAGGTGCGCTGCAGCGCGGCGTCGGAGTCGTCGTCGGAGGGTGCGGTCAATGCGGCGGCGGAGACCGCGCCGAGCATCTGATGGCCCGCGATGAGGTGACCGAACTCGTGGATCACGATCTGATCCTGATGGAGTTTCGACGTGTTGGCCTGGTAGAAGAAATAGTCCGCGTCCTCGGCCGCGAGCCAGATGCCGTTGGGCATGCCCGCAGGTAGCGGATGCGGGAGCAAACGGATCGGACGTCCGCGGCGTTCGCCGTGACGGTCACAGAGTTGCGTCACGTCGAGCGGGAGATCGAGTTCCAGGCCCTTGAGGGTGTCGCGGCACAACGCACGCAACGCACGTCGATCACGCATCACGCAACAACAGTCCGCTTCTCGAATACGGTCAGTCGTTCGCGGAGTGACCGCCGACGACACGCAGGTGTCCGTCGTCGACCGAGCTGTCGGTGATCCCCGCGGCGATGACGTCCGGCGGATCCTTGGGCAGGCCCTGCTGCTCACGCAGTACCTTGATCAGCTCGTTGACCACGGTCACCGAATCGCTGGACAGACCCGCGAGGCGGAAAGCAGCGAGCTGGACATTGGTGTCCGCCTGCAACCGCATCAGGTCGATCTCGTCACGCGTTCGCTGCGCTGCTCGGTCTTCCAGGAAGTAGTGCACGTCGACACCGAAGGCGGCAGCGATGCCCTCCACGGTGCGGAACGACGGCGACTTCGCCTTACCCGAACGCAACTGGCTCAGGTACGACTCCCCCAATCGGAATCCACGCTCGGTCGATCGGGCTGCGATCGCCTTTGCGCTGTAGGCTCGACCGTTCGGACCCGGAACGGTACGGAAGAGTTCTTCCAACCGTCGCGCGAACAATCCTGGGTCTACGGTCTGCATTGGATCTGGCGTCTCGACGTCAATACGACGTTCGGCGTCCCCCACCGGCCTCTCCGTCCGTTGTGAAGTCATTATTCTCCCCGGCAAACAAAAACTTGAACTTGCAAACATTAAAGACCGACGTGCATCGTCATTGCAACGCTCAATACGATCAGTAACGTACCCGACTGTGCCGTTCCATGCGTATCACCTGTGCCGATACTGTAACGATCGCTCGGTGTGGCATTGTTCACACTCGATCGCAAAGTTCGTGTAGTCGCGCGAACTCGACCTTACCGGAAGATGAACTCCGGACGAAGAATCGAAGCATGATCTGACACACAGGCGACCAGCAGAAGGACCCGATGAAACACCGCCTACCGAAACACCACCGCCCACGTGGCCGTGCCGGCTTGATGGCCGCATTGGCCCTGGTCATCGCTGCTGCAGTACTGGCTATCGGGACCGGTGTGGCGGTGTCCACGCCGGGCGGTTCGTCGGGTTCGGGCTCAGGTTTGGGCTCCGAGGACTCGAGCAGCTCATCAGGCTCCGGCTCCGAGGGCTCGAGCAATACGTCGGGGTCCGGCTCCGAGGGCTCCAGCAACTCATCGGGCTCCGGCTCCGAGGACTCCAGCAACGCATCGAACTCGGACACTGACAGCTCGAGCAGTACGTCGGGTTCGGGTTCCGAGGGCTCGAGCAGTTCATCGGGCTCGGGCTCGGACGGCTCGAGCGACACGTCGGACTCGGAGTCCGACCCTTCGGGCGGGTATGGATTCTCCGGTGGCGGTGAGGATTCGAAGGATTCCGGCAAATCAATGAACGGCGGGGACACCGGCCGGAGCCGCAGCACCTCGTCGACCGACAGCGACTCGACGAGCGAGAGCGACGGCGGCGAGAGTTCGGACGGAGAGTACGGGGTGCCCGGAGGCGACTACGGCGTACCCGGCGGCAACCACGGCATTCCCGGCGGGGATTACGGCGTCCCCGGCGGCAACCACGGCGTACCGAACAAGGACTACGGCGTACCCGGCGGGGATTACGGCGTACCCGGCGGGGATTACGGCGTACCGGGCGGCGATCACGGCCTCCCCGGCAATGACGAGACCGATGATCCCGACGGTCCGTCGGAGACGCCCGATCCGCCGAGCGAGACAGCTCCGGAATCATCCGGACCGACCGAGGGTGGCGACACGTCGTCGGGCTCCGGGGCGAGCGAGCCGCAAACGTCCCCGTCCAAGCCGACCAAGCCGTCCACGAACATCGTCACCCCGGGCGGATCGTCGGATTCCGATTCGGCCCCCACCGCACCCGCGGCACCGCGCCGCGATTCACCTGCCCCGCGGACACCCTCGCACGGCGGCCCCCCTGCCGTTCCCGGCGCGGGATCGGCTGCAGGACAACAGGACCAGGGCTCCTCGAGCCCCGGCACCGCCGGACAGGCTCAGGGTGACGGCGGTTCCGCGGTCGCCGGCGCCCAGCGACCCGGCGCCGCACCAGGCCCGGCGGGCGATGCGCCGAAGGCCCCGCAACAAGCGTCGGTTCCGGGCGGTGCCCCCACATCGAACCCCGAGAGTGTGCTGACCGCGACGAAGAGGATCGTCATCGGACTGGCACCCGGCGGCCTGCTGTTACTCGGCGCGGTCGCACTGCTCGGCAGCGGGTCGTTCCTCGAGGCATTGCGGACGTATCGGTCCTGATCGACGCCGATCAGCCGGGCCGATGGCCGGCGAGCAACTGATCCTCGTGGGGGACGGCTGATCTCGCGCCATCCGTGATCCACTCGCGGAGCACCTTGGTGGCCTGGACGTCGTCTTCGTTGTACTCGAGCAGACGACGGACCTGGGTCGGATCCGGTGTGGTCCCGCCGAGTCCGACCGCCTCGCGGTACCAGTCCATCGATGCCTCACCGCTGGCCTCGGCATCACGCCAGGAGAAACCTGCCACCGGTGCCACACGTTTGAGTCCCTTGCCGTTCGGACAGATGAAGTTGCGACCCACGGCCTCGTAGATGTCCACCCATTGCTCGGAGGCGATGAACTCCTCGACCTCGGTCAACGGCGGTATCCCCGGCTCTCCCACGAACCGCCTCGCCGATCCCAACAGCCACCGGTTCTCGGCCTGCTGCGAATAGCAGTAGGCGGCAAAGGTTTTCCCGGCGTCGCGAGCCGCGGTCCGTTCCGCGCTCAGCCATGCCCAGAACTCCGCGAACGAGCGCGCCTCGTCACGGGTGGGTAGCGGCCGCCAGGTGGCGAACGCGCGGTACCGGACCGGCCGAGTCGGATCGACGTTGTCGGTCAGCAGCGTCCCCCACAGGTAGGCGCCGTGCTCGCCGTAGCTCTCCATATCGACGTCGACCTCGACGTCCGCGCGCGCGACCTCGGGTTCGGTCAAGCGGCGCACCAGTGGGATGTCGGCGAGCCAGGCGACGGCGTTCACCACGGCGTCCTCGAAACGGGCATTACCCGGCCAGTCCTCGGGTGCCGGGCCGCGGAAATGGGCCAACTGATCGATGGTGGTGATCCCGGCCTCGGCCAGCACCAGGCTCTGGTTGCCACCGACCACGAGGCTGACATCTCGTCGCTCCTCGAGTTCCGGGCCGCATCGCACCCACCAGGGACAGCTTCGGCATTCGCCGACGCGGCGCGGCACCGTCGGCACCTCTCCCCGGGCAATGGCCATCCGGCGCGGAAAGGTCTCGGCGTACTCCGCGAGCAGGGGGCCCATCTCGTACACGACGATGCAGTCGGCATCGAGGCCGATGGCGCCACCGCGGAGGTCGTCCGGATCGGTGGAGGCGGTGAGGCCGAGGTCCATCAGCATGGTGGTCAGTTGGGCGAGGCGTAGCTGGTCTCGGCGGTGATTACGCGCGTTGCGGGTCGGGTCGGGCGCGGGTGCCCAGGCCCACACCGGGCTCGTCGTCGACGACGCGCCATTGCCGTTGCCATTGCCGTTCGATTTGGCCGGGTAGCTGACCCGGTGATTGACGACGATGACGGGCAGATAACCGTCACCCTCGCGGACCAGCAACTCGGCGTGGGCACGTCGTCCGCGTTCGCGGTCGACCGGAAGGGTGGCGTTCCAGATCCAATCGGCCTTGTCGGCGCATGCGGCCAGCGTGGCCTGCACGCGGGATGCGTGATCGGGTGCGTCGACGACGACCACCGTGCCCTCGGGCTGATCGCTGTGCAGACCGCGCACCATGTCCCGGACTCCCGACCGGTGTTCCTGTGCGGCCTCCTTGCGACGCTGGGCCTCAGGGGTGTCGGGTCGAGACCGGACGAGATCCGGATGCTCGTGGTCGAGGTGCAGTCGATGCTCACATCCGCTGAGGTCGCGCGGGTGCAGCACCACTGTGTCCACTGTCCTGTTCCTTTCCCCGACCCGGCCCGCGCTCGGGTCTCCGACCGCACCGGAGGAGCTCTGCGCGGGACCGGTGCCTTTCGAGCCTATGTAATGCTTGTACCAACGCAGGCATCGCTCGCTCGGCGTTTCGGTCCGAGTGGTCGTTCGTACACCGAGTCACCACAGAAGGAGGTCGGTCCGGCGATGGCATTGTTCTCGTCCGATCCGAAGACCCGCGCCCAGCGCAAAGCCGAGGCGAAGGCCCTCAAGGCGAAGGCCAGGATGGAGGCCAAACTCGAGGCCAAGAGGCACCGGAAGTCCGAACGGGCTCGGCGTCGAGACGAGCGCAAGTTCCGGGCGAAGGAGCTCAAGGACCAGCGCAAGACGGCCAAGGTCGCAGGCAAGGCTCAGAGCAAAGCGGCCAAGGCTGACGCGAAGGCGACCGCCGCGAAGGCCAAGGCCGCCTCGGATGCGAAACCGTTCAGCCCGGTCAGCGTGCGGCGTTATCTGACGGTGGCGCGTCTGGTGGCGCCGGTGGTCGTGCCGATCGCCTACCGAGGCGCGGTCGCGGCGCGTGGCCAGATCACCAACCTGCAGGCCCGCCGCGCCGGGGTCGCACCCGAGGTGTTGCGACAGTTCTCGGGCCACGGGGCGACCCTGTCTGCGCGGCTCAGCACGACGCGGGCAGCAGTGGCACGAGTCGCAGGCAAGGATTCGTCCGCGGATGCGCAGGAATTCGTGACGGCGATGACCGGCCGCCTGGACAACCTCTCGGTCGCCGTCGATGCCGCCGAAGCCATGCCCCCGGCACAGCGACGGGCCGCACATCAGTCGATCGAGAGCGAACTCGCAGCCATCGACGCCGACGTGCTCGCCCGCCTCGGCGTCCGAGCCTGAGCGGCCGCCTCTCCTCGAACGGCAGAGTGACCCCGTCGGCGATGAACCACCCCGAGACAGCACGCAAGGGAGCGTGAGCATGACCGAACCCGATCCGGACCGGACTCCCCCGTCAGAGCCGACGGCCGGGCCACAGCCCCCGGCAAAGAAAGCCCCTGCCAAGAAGGCGCCGGCCAAGAAGGCACCCGCCACCAAGGCAGCAGCGAAGAAGGCGGCAGCGAAGAAGGCACCCGCCAAGAAAGCACCTGCGAAGAAAGCGCCGGCGAAGAAGGCCGCAGCCAAGAAGGCCCCCGGCACAAAGGCCGCGCCCAAGAAGGCGCCACCGAAGACCGATACGGCCCACCAGCTCGACGATGGCCTGAACACCGACGCCCTGAACACCGATGCGCCAACCGCCGATGCCCAGACCCGCGACACCGGCGCCCAGACCCGCGACACCGGCGCTCAGACCGGCCACGCGCACGACGGCGGCACCCAGGTCAGTGGTGCTCAGAAGGACGCCGTCGCGGACCAGACTCAGCCCTCCTCGGACCAGCCTGCCTCCTCCTCGGACCACACGGCGGCCGCGCCACCGCCCTCCGCCGATGCGCCCACCGACAAGTCGGCACCCGCCGACGACGCCGCAGAGTCCGCAGAACCCGCGCGCGTCGCCGACGACACGTCGACGCGACCACAGAGTGACGCCATCCCGCCGGCCGCGGGGTGCGGGTCACAGACCGACGTCGGACGGGTCAAGCCGCCGACCGCGCCGTCGAAACCGGGCGTGCGCAAGGATGGTTCGACCGGGCCGTCCGGTCCGGCGTCCACCGGACCCAGCGCACCACCGTCTCGGCCGTCGCCTGCCGTCGTCGACGCCGTTGCCGAATCCGATGCTCAGCGAGCAACTTTCGCTCAGCTGCGGGCCGGTGCGCCGACCGAACTCCCGACTCCCGATCGACGGCTGCCGATCATCGCCGCAGGCCTCGCGGCACTGTTGCTGATCCTGGTCGCTGTTCTGCGTCGGCGGCGCTGAGCGTTCAGGCGCCCCCGACGCGGGCGAGGATCGCTGCGGCGACGTCGTCCGGGTGCCGCTCCGGCAGCCAGTGATCGGCTCCGGTGATCACCCGGAACTCGTACGGGGCGTCGACGCATCGCGCGGTCATCCGTGCGGCGGCGCGACCCAGGTACACGTCCCCGTCGCTCCACACGTACGTGGTCGGCACCACCACGTCGGGAACCCGCGAGTCGGAGAACGAAAACGGTAGGCCCCGATACCAATTCAACGCACCGGGCAGGGCTCCCGAGGTGACCATGTCGTCGTACAACCGGCTCATGAACGGTTCGGGCAGACCCACCCGCGGCAGTGTGCGAGTGCCTGGCCGAAAGATCTTGGTCAGCGCGAACTCCGGGATCACCGGCAGGTTGAAGAACCCCATGTACCACGACCGCAGCAGCTGTCCCCGCGGCATGGCCCGCAGGAATGCCATCGGGTGCGGCGTCGAGAACGCGGTGAGACTGCGCACACGATCGGGATGAAGCGCGGCGGCGGCCCACGCCGCGATCCCACCCCAGTCGTGGCCCACGAGATCGACCTTCTCGACGCCGAGGGCGTCGATCAGCGCGACCACGTCCTCGACGATCAGGCCCAGTCGATAGTCGCGTCGGCGGGGCGGGCGCGCACGCGGTGAATAGCCGCGCATATCCGGCGCAATCGTCCGGAAACCCTTGTCGTGCAACAGCGGAACCACCAGGTCCCACGCGGTCGCGCGTTGCGGGAATCCGTGCAGCAAGACGATCGGAGTACCGTCGATCGGCCCGGCATCGATCACGTCGAAGGTGTGAACGCCGTTGGAGTACTCGGTGAGGCGTGCGGTCATGGTCGACATCCTTCCCCCAGTCGCCCTCGACACTACCTGTCGCGGTGCCCGGTTCGGTTCAGACGTGCCACCGCCCGCGAGGTGCTGTCCTCGCGGGCGGTGGTTCACGGTGTCGAGATGATCAGATCAGTTTGTACACCGTGGTGCCACCGACCGTGGTCGCGGTGTAGTGCTCGGCCACCCACTCGGAGATCTCCGAATTGCCGCCGGGGCCGCCCATCCCGCCACCGATGTAGTAGGCGATCTTGCCGTCCTTCACATACTGGATGAACTGTTCGAGTGTCGGAGCGGGATCGCCGCTCCATCCCCCGATGGCCATGACGGCCTTGCCCGTGGCGATCTCGATACCCGCTGCGGACTGCGAACCGTTGGTGGCGGCCGCCCACGTGGAGTCGGTGTTCTCCAGCAGGCTCACCAGTTCCGAGTTCGACGAGATGTCGCCCATCCCGCCCGGTCCGCCACCACGGTGTCCACCGTTCTGGCCGGCACCGTTCTGGGCCGAACCGCTCTGGGCCGAACCGCTCTGGGACGAACCGTTCTGGGCCGCACCACTCGGGGCAGCACCACTCGGGGCCGAGCCGCTCGGCGGTGTTCCCGTCTTGCCGCCCTGGGACGACCCGGCCGTACCGTCGGCGCCCTGCCCGTTCTGGGTCGGTCGCATGCCACCGGCCCCGCCGCCGGGGAAGCCCATGCCGCCACCGTCCATCGACGTCTGCACCGCCGTCGGGATCGAGCCCGAGTGAGGTGTCGCCGCGGTTGCCACGGAGAATGCCGCGGTACCACCGAATCCGGCGATCGCACCGGCGATCACGGCTCCTGCCACCACCTTTCGCCAGCCCAGCACACTGCCGACCAGAAGCGCGATCACGCTGAGCGCGACCACCACTCCGATCGCCCAGCGGCACCACAGCGGGCCCCAGTCGTTGCGGTTCAACAACACGATCGACCACCATCCGGCGAGCCCGATCATGCCCGCCATCGCGATCCGGCCATCCCACCGGGCGCGCCTGCGCCAGGCGAACACCGCGCCCATGCCGATCAGCGCGCCGATCGCGGGGGCCAATGCCACCGTGTAGTACGGATGGATGGTTCCGCTCATGAAGCTGAAGATCAATCCGGTCACGACAAGCCAACCGCCCCAGGCCATCACAGCGCCGCCCTCGACCCGGTCGAGTCCGTCGGCGAACCGGAAGATCGGGAAACTGCGCAGTCCCAGGTAGACGGCGAACACCAGGGCGAGCAGCGCCACCGGCAGCAGCCAGGAGATCTCGTTACCCATCTCCGATCCGAACAGTCGGTTGAGTCCGGTTGCACCACCAAAGGATCCGCCTGCCTGACCGCCGCCCGGTCCGCCACCCCCGCCGGGACCGGAACCACCGCTGATGCGCCCGACACCGTTGTAGCCCCAGACGAGGTCCATGAACGTGTTGTTCGTCGAGCCACCGATGTAGGGCCGCGACGATGCCGGCACCAACATCGTCACCAGGACGAACCAACCCGCCGACACGACGAGCGCGACCGTCGCACCCACCAGGTGCCCGATCCGCTTGAGCCATCCGGTGTTCGCGAACAACAGGTACGCCAGACCGAAGGCGGGCAGCACGAGCAGTCCCTGCAGCATCTTGGTCAGGAACGCGAACCCGAGTGCCACACCGACCAGCGCCAGCCAACGCCCGGAGTTGGTGCCGATCGCGCGGATGAGGCAGTAGCCGGCGGCGACCATCAACAGGACCAACAGTGCATCCGGGTTGTTGAACCGGAACATCAGGGCCGCGGCGGGAGTGAAGGCGAGGACCGCGCCCGCGATGAGGCCCGCGGCGGTGCCATGCACCGGGTTTCTGAAGGTGCGACGCATCGCGCAGTACATCAACGCGACCGAGGCCACCCCCATGAGCGCCTGCGGCGCCAGGACCGCCCAGCTGTTCATGCCGAAGATCCGCACGGAGAGCCCGGTCACCCACAGGGAGGCCGGTGGCTTGTCCACCGTGATGAAGTTGGCCGAGTCCAGCGAGCCGAACAGCCAGGCCGTCCAACTCTGCGAACCTGCCTGTGCGGCGGCGGCGTAGAACGTGTTGGCGTAGCCGCTCGCGGCGAGATTCCAGAGATAGAGAAACGCGGTTGCCGTCAGCAGTCCGGCCAGCGCGAAGGGACTCCAGCGCACCGCGCGGCGCGGCTTCGCCTTCTCGGCCACGCGCCCGCCGGCGTCACCGTCCGGGGGCGGCAGTTCGCCGGGGGTGTGCGTGCTCGAGCGTGCCAGCACTGTGGTCATGGTGGGTCCTCCTGTCGGATGTCTGAATCCACAGTGGGCCCCCGTACTCACCCCCGGCTGGACGGTGGCTGGGAGAAGGCTGTGAGCGTCGGCTCGCAGCCCTCTCCGACCGTCCGAGCCGGCTCAGCGACCGGGCAGGTACTTGAGCGCGCGCACCGCGTACGGAGTCACGGCCCGATACACGTTCTTCGGGATCACCGGTGCGCGGTCGATACCGATGAACCGCTGCTCGGCGATGGTCTGCGGCTCGGTGTACTTGATCAGGCCCTCGTCACCGTGCCGGCGTCCCACACCCGAGATCCCCATGCCGCCCATCGGCGCGGCCGTCGACGCCCACGCGGCCGCGTAGCCCTCGTTGATGTTGACCGTGCCCGCACGCAACTGATCGGCGATCGCGTTGGCCTCGGCGCTGCTACCGGCGAACACACTCGCATTGAGCCCGTAGCGGGTGGCGTTGGCCAGCTTGATGGCCTCGTCGGTGGAGTCCACCGGGTAGATCGAGACGACCGGACCGAAGGTCTCGTCGGCGTAGCAGGTCATCTCGTCGGTGACGTCGGTGAGCACCGTCGGCTCGAAGAAGAACGGGCCGAGATCGGCACGGCGTCGTCCGCCCGCCAACACCTTGGCGCCCTTGGCCACCGCGTCCTGCACATGGGCCTCGGCGGTGTCGACCTGTGCGGCCGAGGCGAGCGAACCCATGTCGGCGTTGAAGTCGTAGCTCGCGGCCAGCCGCATCGACGACACGAACGCCGCGAACTTGGTGCTGAACTCGTCGGCGATCGCCTTGTCGACGTAGAGCCGTTCGATCGAGATGCACAGCTGCCCGGAGTTGGAGAAGCATGCGCGGGCAGCGCCCTCGACGGCGTTGTCGATGTCGGCGCCTGCGGTCACGATCATCGGGTTCTTGCCACCGAGCTCGGCGGAGAAACCGATCAACCGGCGCCCGGCCTGCTCGGCCAACGATGCGCCCGTCTCGGACGACCCGGTGAACATCACATAGTCGGCGGTGGCCATGATCGCTTGTCCGACAACACTTCCCGGACCCGGAACCACTGCGAAGAGCTCGGCGGGCAGGCCTGCCTCGTACAGGAGTTCGGCCAACGCGAGTGCACAGTACGGCGTCTGACTGTCGGGTTTGATCACCACCGCGTTGCCCGCGACCAGTGCGGCAACCGCGTCCGACACAGCCAGGGTCAGCGGATAGTTCCATGGGCTGATCACGCCGACGACGCCCTTGGGCTGGTACCGCACCCGCACACTCGTTGCGCCGGGCAGCATGCCCTTGACCTTGTGCTCGGCCAGCACCTTGGGACCGTTGGTCGCGTAGTAGCGCGCGGTCAGCGCGACGTCGAGGACTTCTTCCTGCGCGTAGCTGCGTGCCTTGCCGGTCTCGGCCTGCGCGATGTCCATCAGCGCGCCTGCGTTGCGGTGCACCAGCTCGGAGAACCGGTCCAGTACCTCGGCGCGCTGTGCCACGGTGCGGGCGGCCCACCCTTCCTGGGCGCTGCGCGCGCGAGCGACCGCCGCCTCGAGATCGTCGGCGGTGGCGACCGGGATGGTCGCCATCTCGACACCGCTGAAGGCCTCGAGGACGGGCCTGGTCGGCCGGGCTGCCGCATCGTCGACGGCCACGAGCGCGGACAGACGGCGGAAGTAGTCGGCAGTGGGCTTGGGCATGATCTGGTCCTCAGTTCTCGGCGGACTCGGGGGTCGTCTCGTCGGCAGTCGTCTCGGCGGTCGGGGCCTCGTCGGCATCGGAGCCATTCGCGGCAACGTCGTCGGCGGTCTCGGGGGCGACGATCACGATGCCGTCGTCGTCGGAATAGACGATGTCGCCGGGGTTGAAGGTCTCGCCGCCGATGGTCAGCGCGACGTCCCGGTCGCCGACCCCCGACTTGGAGGACTTGCGCGGGTTGGTGCCCAGCGCCTTCACACCGATCTCCATCCCCCCGATCGCTGCGGAGTCACGGATCGCGCCGTTGACGATGATGCCGACCCAGCCGTTCGAGCGGCCGAGCTCGGCGATGATGTCGCCGACCAGTGCGGTATGCACCGACTCCGCCCCGTCGATGACCAGGACACCGCCCGGGTTGTCCTCACCGAGGACGGACTTGAGCAACGCATTGTCCTGGAAGCATTTGACGGTGGTGACGGGTCCCACGAACTCACGACGGCCCCCGTACTGCGTGAACTGGGTGTCACAGCTGCGCACGGTGTCACCGATCTCGTCCACGAGATCGGCAGTCGGTGTGAAGGTCAGCTCGCTCATAAGCCCAGTCTAGGCAGGGCTCAGGTGTTGCTGTGACCGGGAGGCACAGCTATTTGCCACAGCACGCTCGCCGATCAACTCTCCGACGGCCTGGCCAGCGGAAACGGTAGAGATTCGCGGATGGACCGGCCCGTGATCAGCATGACCAACCGATCGACACCGATACCGAGACCACCCGTCGGCGGCATCCCGTATTCGAGCGCCTGTAAGAAGTCCTCGTCGAGTTCCATCGCCTCCGCGTCGCCACCGGCCGCGCGGATCGATTGGGCGGTCAATCGCCTGCGCTGTTCGACCGGGTCGGTCAGTTCGGTGTACGCGGTACCCAGCTCCACACCCCAGGCCACCAGGTCCCATCGTTCGGCAACGCCGGGCATGGTTCGGTGGGCCCGAGTGAGCGGCGAGGTCGACGTCGGGAAATCGGTGTAGAACGTGGGCGACGTGGTGCGGGCCTCGCCGAGGTGTTCGTACAGTTCGAGCACCACCTGTCCGGCGTCCCAATCCGGACGGTACGCGATGTCCAGACGGTCGCAGACGATGCGCAACTCCTCGACGCTGGCCGACGGGGTGATCTCTTGTCCGGCGGCGGCCGACACGACGTCGTGCACGGTGCGGATCGGCCACTCTCCCGAGATGTCGATTCGTTGCTCGTGACCGTCGGCGCCGGTCCGCACCACCACCGGTTCTCCGTGCGCGGCCACCGCCGCGTACTGGATCATCTCGCGCGTGAGATCCAGCATCGTCCGGTAATCACCATGGGCCGCATAGGCTTCCAGGCTCGTGAACTCGGGATTGTGGCTGAAGTCGACGCCTTCGTTCCGAAAGTTCCGACCGATCTCGAACACCTTCTCCACACCGCCGACACACAGGCGTTTGAGGTACAACTCGGGCGCGATGCGCAGATAGAGATCGAGGTCGTATGCGTTGATGTGGGTCCGGAACGGAGTTGCGTTGGCCCCACCGTGCAACCGCTGCAGGATGGGGGTCTCCACTTCGAGGAAGCCGCGGGTCGACAGGAAGTCGCGGAGGGCACGCACCACGGCACTCCGGGTGGCCAGCAGTTCGCGGCTACGTGGATTGACGATCAGGTCCACGTAGCGCTGCCGCACCCTGGCCTCGGGGTCAGTCAGGCCCGACCACTTGTCCGGCAGCGGCCGCAGACATTTGCCGTTGAACCGCCAGGCGTCGACGAGCAGCGACAGTTGCCCCGATCGGCTGCTGCCGACGGCCCCTCTCGCCTGGATGAGATCGCCGAGGTCCACGTCGGTCCCGAAATCCGGGGTACCGGGGATCAGCCGTGATTCCTCGATCAGGACCTGCGCCTGTCCCGACCAGTCCTGGACGTCGGCGAAGACGACCTTGCCGAAGTCGCGCAGACGGATGACCCGGCCGGCGACGATCACCTGGGTGCCGGGTGGTTGCGCCACCGCCTCGGCGATCGTGTGCGTGGGTGGATCCGGTGTCGGATACAGGTCGAACCCGGCGTCGTTGAGCCGTTGCATCTTGTCCAGACGTACCCTGACCTGCTCTGGCCTGCGCACGTCCACCACCGGTCGAGCGGACTGTTCCTCGAGCTCGGCGATCAACGCATCCACGTCGACGCCCGTGGGGATGGCCGGCCGGCCCGCGGCGTAATGCCTCTCCCGACCGATCCGCGGAAGCCGGACGAAGCCCTCGGTGACGATGGCGGCGAGCCCGACCCGCGGCAGCACCCGATGGTCCTCGAAGCACAGGTACCGGGGCTGCCAATCCGGCCGGTACTTGGCGTTCGACTTGTAGAGGGATTCCATCTGGAAGAACCGGGAACCGAACATCAACACCGAGTAGGTGGCCCGCATGACCGGCCCGGCCCCGATCTCGGCGCCCTGCTCGAAGAACGCCCGGAACGTCGCGAAGTTCAACGACATCTCGGTGATGCCATACATCTCGGAGTCGGTGGCGAGTGTCGTGATCATGGTCTCGACGACGCCGTTGACGGATTCCCGGTCGCGGCGCATCACGTCCAGCGACACACCTGTGCGACCCCACGGGACGAACGAGAGCATGCCGACGACCTTCTCGTCGTCTCGTCCTTCGTTCTCGACGACCTCGACGGCCTCGACGAGCAGACACTGACCGTCGGCGGAGTCGCCGAGGCGACCGAGCGCCATCGCGAAGCCGCGCTCTTCGTCGGTGTCGCGCCATGCGTCCGCCCGTGCGACGACCGCGGCCATCTCGTGCTCCGACAGTTCGCTGTGTCGTCGCACGCGCACCGTGATCCCGGCCCGTCGAGTACGGGTGACCGCCTGCCGTACCCCTTTCATGGCCGATCCGCTCGTGGTGAATCCACGGGTGTGCAGGATCGCTTCGTCGCCGATCGTGAGCGAGACGAAACCGGCGGCGTCATAGGCTGCGGCGCCGCGCGCGCTCGACCCCATCGCCGCCGGATGCCAGCCATAAGTGGTGCACAGCGCCAGGAACTCCTCGATCGCGTCGTTCCAGGCATCCGGGTCGCCGATCGGGTCGCCGCCGGCAAGGCCGACACCGAGTTCCACCCGATAGGTGATGGCGGCACGACCGTCGGACGAGAAGACCACCGCCTTGTCGCGCCGCGTAGAGAAGTACGCCAACGAGTCGTCGCTGCCATAGGTGGCGATCAAGGCGCGGATCAGCCGCTCGTCGGCGGCGGTGATGAGGGCGTTGAGCCGTACCGAACGGAACAGGACGAGCGCGGCAGCGATGAGCGCCAGGGCTCCGAACAGTCCGAGCAGCCCATTGATGGGGGCGTAGGTGTGCCGCCCGCCGAACACCGTCTCCTGATCGACCGACACGAACGCCGCGACGCGGTTGAACGCGTACGGCAGGCTGTCGGATCGGGTCAGCGTGTGCGGGAACAACCACACCAGCCCCCAGCCGACGAGCGTTCCGACGAGCAGCCCGCAGATCAGCACGCCCGCCGCCCGCGCGACGGCCCCTTTGCGGACCCGGGTGTGGAATTGCCGACGGGTGGCGAACAGGAAGACCAGGACCGTCAGGTCGATCGCGATACCGATGCCGAGGTTGATCCGATCGGTGTCGGTGACGAGGAAGTCGTCGGCGAATGCCGGAACGAGGAAGATCGCGTTGCCGATCATGTACAGGATCACGAAGATGACGCAGATCCACCACGCGATCCGTTTGCGCATCGACAACGCGAACGCGACCAATGCCAGTACGAATGCCCAGGCAAAACTGGTGTCGGGCAAGGTGATCACGAAGGTGTCGACCCAATTCCGCGGCGTGTGAACGAGATGCCGGAACACCGGGAACAGGCTCGACAACAACGCGATCGCGGCGAGCACCCCGACGACGGTTCCGGCGATACGAGGCGCGTCCCGACCGAATCCCCGCGGTGTGCGGATGTGCTCGATCAGGTCTCGGGAACGCCGATCCGCCGACGACCCGCTTCCGAGCACCGACTCGTCGTCGGAGATGGCGGGAGGTGTGGGACGAGGCGCGTGCGACGTCATGACGAAACGCTATCTCGTCGGGTCTCGCCTCACGCCCATCAGTTCGGCAAGATGATGCCGGTGGAAGACATACCGATTCGCGACGACTCGATCCGCCTGGGTCAATTCCTGAAGCTGGCCAATCTGATCGATTCCGGCGCCGAGGCCAAAGGTGTGATCGCCGACGAGTTGGTTCTCGTCAACGGCGAGGTGGAGATCCGTCGCGGTCGCCAGTTGGTACCCGGCGACGTGGTGGAACTCGAGGGTCAGAGGGCGCGGGTCGCGAGGGGCTGAGCGGCGGGGCCCGCGGACTGTACTCACCCCCCTGCGTCGCCGCGGCGGCAGGCGTGCTGCGGTCTAGGTGTGGAGACGTTTCAGCTCGGCAGGGGTGGCCAACCGCTCGGCCTCGGCCGGGAACATGCGTGCCGAACGCACGCGGGTCAGACGCCCCCCGGTCAGCGAGCTCCACACCCCACCACGACGAGTAGTCGAGGACGAGTTAGTCAACTTCACGACCAATCACTTCCTGATTCACTACGACGGACTCAATATTGTGCTTACTGTAGTCGGTCGGCTGGCGGTACCCAACACGTTTGCCCGCGCAAAGAACGTTGCCTTCGCCACACTGCTGATACATCGATCGTGCCATGGTTGGTGTTACCCGCCCGGCATTGACGCGAACCTTTTCGTGGCGTAACTCACATCAACTCTCGCTCGCCCCGGAACGGCACCCACAGACAGTTCTGCCCCCGCGGTCCTCGTCGGGCGAGGTTCCGCGGGGGCAGAACTGGTGACTCTGGCTACCTCAGCGCTGCGCCACCTGGGTCGGGTAGATCGGCGCGGGGAGATCGGAATGTCCGGCCAGGAATGCGTCCGCAGCGGCAGCTGCCGAGCGGCCCTCGGCGATCGCCCACACGATCAGCGACTGTCCGCGGCCGGCATCGCCTGCGACGAACACGCCCGGCGCTCCGACGGCCCCGAAGTTGTCGTCACGCTTGATGTTGCCGCGCTGGTCGTACTCGACACCGAGCTTGTCCAGCAGATCGGGGCGCTCCGGTCCGACGAATCCCATCGCCAACAGGACGAGGTCACACTCGAGCTCGAAGTCGGAACCCTCGACCTTTTCGAAGCGGCCGTCACGCATGACCACCTCATGTGCCTTGAGGTGCGTGACCTTGCCGTTCTCGCCCAGGAACGCTTCGGTGTTGACCGAGAAGACGCGCTCGCCACCCTCTTCGTGCGCCGACGACACGCGGTACATCAGCGGGTAGGTCGGCCACGGGGTCGACTCCGCGCGCTCCTGCGGCGGACGCGGCATGATCTCGAACTGGTGCACGATCTCGGCGCCCTGGCGCAACGACGTGCCCAGGCAGTCGGCGCCGGTGTCGCCGCCGCCGATGATCACGACCTTCTTGCCCTTGGCGGTGATCTGACCCTCGACGGTGTCGCCGAGCTGAACTCGGTTGGCCTGCGGCAGGAACTCCATCGCCTGGTGGATGCCGTCGAGTTCGCGGCCCGGGATCGGCAGATCGCGGCCGATGGTCGAGCCGTTGGCCAGGATGACCGCGTCGTAGTCGGCACGCAGTTGTTCGATCGTGACGTCGACGCCCACGTTGACACCGGTCTTGAAGACGGTGCCCTCGGCCTCCATCTGCTCGAGACGGCGGTCGATGTGGCGCTTCTCCATCTTGAACTCGGGGATGCCGTAGCGCAGCAGCCCGCCGATCCGGTCGGCGCGCTCGAAGAGCGTCACGTCGTGACCGGCGCGGGTCAGCTGCTGTGCGGCGGCGAGACCGGCCGGACCGGACCCGACGACGGCAACCGACTTGCCGGTCTTCGCCGCAGGCATGACCGGCGAGATCCAGTCGTTCTCCCAGGCGTTGTCGATGAGCTCGACCTCGACCTGCTTGATGGTGACCGCCGGCTGGTTGATGCCCAGCACGCACGACGACTCACACGGCGCCGGGCACAACCGACCGGTGAACTCCGGGAAGTTGTTGGTCGCGTGCAGTCGTTCGATCCCGTCTCGCCACCGATCCTTGTAGACCAGGTCGTTCCACTCGGGAATCAGGTTGCCCAAGGGGCAACCGTTGTGGCAGAACGGGATGCCGCAGTCCATGCACCGGCTCGCCTGCGTCTGCAGCTCGGAGTGTTCGAAGTCTGTGTAGACCTCTTTCCAGTCCAGCAGACGCAGATCGACCGGGCGACGGTCGGGCAACTCACGTTCGGTGTGCTTGAGAAAACCTCTGGGGTCAGCCACGTGCGGCCTCCATGATTGCTTCGTTCACGTCTCGTCCGGCGTTCTCGGCTGCCTCGATCGCCTTCAGCACGCGCTTGTAATCGCGCGGCATGACCTTGGCGAACTGGCCCTGCGCCTCGTCCCAGCCGTTGATGATGGCCGCCGCGACCGGAGATTCGGTCTCGGCGCGGTGCTCTTCGATGATCCCGGCCAGGAACTCGATGTCCTCGAGTTCGAGTTCCTCGATCTCGACGAGCTCGGTGTTCAGGTTGGCGGCGAGCTCACGATCGGGGTCGTAGACGTACGCGATGCCACCGGACATACCCGCGGCGAAGTTGCGCCCGGTGTCGCCGAGCACCACCACGCGTCCGCCCGTCATGTATTCGCAGCCGTGGTCACCCACGCCCTCGACGACGGCGGTCACACCGGAGTTACGCACGCAGAACCGCTCCCCGACCACACCGCGCAAGAAGATCTTGCCCGCGGTGGCACCGAAGCCGATGACGTTGCCGGCGATGATGTTGTCCTCGGCGACAAAGCCTTCCGGCGCATTGCGTGCCGGGCGCACCACGATCCGGCCGCCCGACAGACCCTTGCCGACGAAGTCGTTGGCGTCGCCCTCGAGCCGCAGCGTGATGCCCTTGGGCACGAACGCACCGAAGCTGTTGCCTGCCGAACCGGTGAAGTCGATGCTGATCGCACCATCCGGGAGTCCATGCGCGCCATAGGCCTTGGTGACCTCGTGGCCGAGCATGGTACCGACGGTCCGGTTCACGTTGGTGATCTTCGACGCGAAGTTCACCCGCACCCCGTGATCGATGGCCTCACGGCTCTGGGCGATCAACTGCTGATCGAGCGCCTTGTCGAGCCCGTGGTCCTGGGTGCCGGAGCAGTACAGGTCCTGGTTCATGAACGGCGATTCCGGGGTGGCCAGGACCGACGACAGATCGAGCTTGCCCGCCTTCGACGATCCCCAATGCGCCACGGCCTTCGCGGTGTCGAGGGCCTCGACGTGCCCGACGGCCTCGCGCAGCGTCCGGAAGCCCAGTCGTGCCAGCAGCTCCCGCACCTCTTCGGCGATGAACATGAAGAAGTTCTCGACGAACTCGGGCTTGCCGGTGAATCGTTCACGCAGCAGCGGGTTCTGGGTCGCCACGCCCACCGGGCAGGTGTCGAGGTGGCAGACACGCATCATGATGCAGCCCGAGACCACCAGCGGAGCGGTCGCGAAACCGAACTCCTCGGCACCGAGCAGAGCGGCCACCACGACGTCACGACCGGTCTTGAGCTGGCCGTCCACCTGCACCACGATGCGGTCGCGGAGTCCGTTGAGCAGCAACGTCTGCTGTGTCTCGGCCAGGCCTATCTCCCACGGTGCACCCGCGTGCTTCATCGAGGTGAGCGGGGTGGCACCGGTGCCGCCGTCGTGCCCGGAGATGAGCACCACGTCGGCGTGCGCCTTGGACACACCCGCCGCGACCGTTCCCACACCGACCTCGGAGACGAGCTTCACATGGATGCGCGCCGCCGGGTTGGCGTTCTTCAGATCGTGGATCAGCTGAGCGAGATCCTCGATCGAGTAGATGTCGTGGTGCGGCGGCGGCGAGATGAGACCCACGCCCGGCGTCGAACCACGCACCTCGGCCACCCACGGGTAGACCTTGTGCGGCGGGAGCTGGCCGCCCTCACCCGGCTTGGCACCCTGCGCCATCTTGATCTGGATGTCGGTGCAGTTGCTCAGATAGTGCGACGTGACACCGAAGCGACCCGACGCGACCTGCTTGATCGCACTGCGCCGCCAGTCGCCGTTCTCGTCGTGGTGGAACCGGCGCGGATCCTCGCCGCCCTCACCGGAATTCGACCGGCCGCCGAGACGGTTCATCGCGATGGCGAGGGTCTCGTGTGCTTCCGCCGAGATCGAGCCGAAGCTCATCGCGCCGGTGGAGAAACGCTTGACGATCTCGCTGGCCGGCTCGACCTTGTCGATCGGAATCGGGTCGCGGTCACCGAAATTGAAGCCGAACAGACCGCGCAGCGACGCCATCTTCGCCGACTGGTCGTCGACGAGCTTGGTGTACTCCTTGAAGACCTTGTACTGGCCGGTCCGCGTGGAGTGCTGCAGCTTGAACACCGTGTCCGGGTTGAACAGGTGGTACTCGCCCTCACGACGCCACTGGTACTCACCGCCGACCTGGAGTTCGCGGTGCGCGCGCTCGGTGGGCCGGTCGGTGAACGCCAACGCGTGGCGGGTGGCGACGTCGGTGGCGATCTCGTCGAGACCGATGCCGTCGAGCTGGCTGTTCAGCCCGGTGAAGAACTCGTCGACGGTGTCCTGCCCGATACCGATGACCTGGAAGAGCTGGGCACCGGTGTAGGAGGCGAGTGTGGAGATGCCCATCTTGGACATCACCTTGAGCACACCCTTGCCCGCCGCCTTGATGTAGTTCTTCTTGGCGGTGGCGAAGTCGATGTCGCCGAGCGCACCGCGCTCGACCATGTCCTCGATCGACTCGAACGCCATGTACGGGTTGACCGCTGCGGCACCGAATCCGACGAGCGCGGCCACGTGGTGGACCTCGCGGCAGTCGCCGGACTCCACCACCAACCCCACGCGGGTGCGGTTGCGCTCACGCACCAGGTGATGGTGCACGGCGGCGGTCAGCAGCAGCGACGGGATCGGGGCCAACGTCTCGTCGGACTCGCGATCCGAGAGCACGATCAGGTTGACACCGTCCGCGATGGCGGCGCTGACCTTCGTGCGCACCTCGTCGAGGGCCTTGCGCAGGCCGTCCCCACCGTCGGCGACCGGGTACAGGCCGTGGATGTGACGGCTGCGGAAGTCCGGCAGCGCGTCGTTCTCGTTGATCCGGACGAGTTTGGCCAACGCGTCGTTGTCGAGGACCGGCTCGGGCAGCAGGATCTGCCTGCACGATTCCGGCCCCGGGTGCAGCAGGTCGGCTTCGGCGCCGATGGTGCCGCCCAGGCTGGTGACGACCTCTTCGCGGATCGCGTCCAGCGGCGGGTTGGTGACCTGTGCGAACAGCTGTTGGAAGTAGTCGAACAGCATCCGCGGCCGCGCCGACAACACCGCGATCGGGGTGTCGGTACCCATCGAACCGATGGCTTCGGCGCCGGTCTTGGCCATCGGCGCCACCAGGAGGTTCAGTTCCTCGTCGGTGTAGCCGAAAACCTGCTGGCGCAACGCCACCCGCTCGTGCGGCATGTGCTCGTGCGGGAGCGCCTCGACGTCGTCGATGTGGACGAGCCCCTTGTCGAGCCATTCCTGGTACGGATGCTCGCCCGCGAGTTCGTCCTTGATCTCCTCGTCGTCGACGATCCGGCCGGCAGCGGTGTCCACCAGGAACATCCGGCCCGGCTGCAGGCGGAGCTTCTGCACCACGTCGGCATGGTCGATGTCGAGGACGCCGACCTCCGACGCCATCACCACGAGCCCGTCCTTGGTGACCCAGATGCGGCTGGGGCGCAGTCCGTTACGGTCCAGCACTGCGCCGACGACGGTGCCGTCGGTGAAGCACACCGAGGCCGGTCCGTCCCAGGGCTCCATGAGCGCCGAGTGGTACTGGTAGAACGCCCGGTGCGCGGGCTTCATCGACTCGTGCCGCTCCCAGGCCTCCGGGATCATCATCAGCACGGCGTGCGGCAGGCTGCGCCCACCGAGATGCAGCAGCTCGAGCACCTCGTCGAAGCGTGCGGTGTCCGATGCGCCCGGTGTGCAGGTCGGGAAGATCTTGGATGCCACGTCGTCGTCGCCGAAGACGGAGCTGTCGATGAGTGCCTCGCGGGCGCGCATCCAGTTCTCGTTGCCGGTGACGGTGTTGATCTCGCCGTTGTGGGCGATCCGCCGGAACGGATGGGCCAGCGGCCACGACGGGAACGTGTTGGTGGAGAAGCGCGAATGCACCAGCCCCAGCGCACTCTCGACCCGGGAATCCTGCAGGTCGAGGTAGAACTCGCGCAGCTGCGGGGTGGTCAGCATGCCCTTGTAGACGAAGGTCTGCCCGGACAGGCTGGGGAAGTAGACGGTCTCGCGGCCGGGGCCGTCCTGACCGGCGCCCTTGTTGCCGAGTTCGGCCTGCACGCGCTTGCGCACGATGAATGCCTTGCGCTCGAGATCCATCCCCGTCGCGCCGGCCAGGAAGACCTGGCGGAACGTCGGCATGGCGTCGCGCGCCAACGCACCGAGGGAGTTCTCGTTGGTGGGCACCTCACGCCAGCCGAGCAGACTCAGCCCCTCGGCCTCGACGATCTTCTCGACGCCCTCGCACGCGTTGCGTGCGTCCTCGGAGCCCTGCGGCAGGAAGGCGATGCCGGTGGCGTAGGAGCCCTCTTCCGGCAGCTCGAAGTCCACCGATTCCCGCAGGAAGCGGTCGGGTACCTGGATCATGATCCCGGCACCGTCGCCGGTGTTCGGTTCAGCACCGGCAGCGCCGCGGTGCTCGAGGTTCACCAGCGCGGTGATGGCCTTGTCCACGATGTCCCGACTGCGTCGTCCGTGCATGTCGACGACGAACGCGACACCACAGGAGTCGTGCTCGTTGACCGGGTCATAGAGCCCGATGGGGCCCGGAGCATGCTTCATATGTTCGCCTCACTCAGTGCGCGACGCTGCGCACGCATTCACCCGTATATGTCCTGGGGACACAGCACCGTGTCCCTTGGTCACATCACTCGCCGGCCACCGTGGGAGCCGCCCGATTCGTTGGGCTGACCTGGTCGGCTCCCGGCCGTGTAGCGATGTCCGTGTCAGCGTCGTTGCTGACGGCGCACCCGGGCATGACTGTGCAGCCCGGCGCCACCCTGCTCAAAAGCATTGTTCGTTATTTTCTCACGACGGGTGCCTGGTATCGAAATCCGGCTACCACAATCGTGACGATTCCGCAGCGTACACGCCGGTTTCGCATGCTTTGAGGGCCCGCCGCGATGGTCTAGCGTCGGGGCTGTGCAGATGCCCGCTGTAGAGCCCGCCCGGGGGGCACAAGAGCGTGGCTCGCTACGGGCTCGCGCCATCAACGGGTACCTCAGCCGCGTCTCCCGCCCGCTGATGACCGCGGGGATGGGACGCAGGCAGGCCTCCGCCCGGATGATCAGCACGATGCGCCCGGGCCTCAACCGGTCTCTGGCCGCTCTGTCGCCGGTCCCGGCCGGTACTCGGGTGCAGCAGGTGCGAGCCACGGTCCCCGACGGCCAGGTGCGCGGCGAGTGGGTCGGCGCACACGGGGGACCAGCACGTCCCGACACCGCGGCGCGGATCATCTACTACCTACACGGCAGCGGTTACGTCATCTGTTCACCGCGAACCCATCGCGGCGTGGTGGCCAGGTTGTCCGCCGGGACCGGGTGGTCGGCGTTCAGTCTCGATTACCGGCTGGGACCCGAGTACGCCTTTCCCGCCGCCGGTGACGACGCCATCCGCGGCTATCACTGGCTGCTGTCCCACGGGTTCGATCCGGCGCAGATCGTGGTGGCCGGCGACTCCGCGGGCGGACACATGGCCCTCGACCTGCTGGCCGACAACGCGCGCCGCGGCATCGGGCAACCGGGTGCCATGGTGCTCCTCTCACCGCTCTATGACCCGTCGTTCTCACTGGCCGTCGCAGGGCAGCTTCGCGGCGTGCGGGACCCATTCATCGACGCCGTTGCCGCACAACGGGTCCTGCAGCTCTACACCCGGGACACCGCCGCCGACCACCCGCGCATGCGCATCCTGCTCGACGATCGGATGTGCCTGCCGCCCACGCTGATCCAAGTCGGCGGCCTGGAGGTGATGGCCGACGACGCCCGTGCCATCCATCGCATGCTCGCCGCCGCCGGTGCCGATGTGCGCCTGCAGGTATGGCCCGATCAGGGCCACGTTTTCCAGATGTTCCCGCTGTTCTCCCCCGAGTCCGGGCATGCGCTGGCTGAGGTGAGCTCATTCCTGGCCGGGACGATCTCGTCCGAGCGCGGGTGACCGCCACCGATGAGAGGATCGGGTCATGGCGCAACCCGACATCTCGCACCATCTCGGCCCATCGGACTCGCGGTTGATCGGCGACGCCCATCTGTACATCGGCGGTGAATGGCGAGGCGCCCGCGACGGTGGCACTCGTGAACTGACGAACCCGGCCACCGGCGAGGTGTTCGCGACCGTCGACGAGGCCACCGCCGACGACGCCCGCGCCGCGATCTCCGCGGCGCGAGCCACCTTCGACGACGGCGAGTGGTCGTCGACCTCGGTCACCGAGCGCGCCGCGGTGCTGCGCACGATCGCCGACCTGTTGGTGCGTGACAAGGCGACACTGGCCCGCCTGGAGACCCTGGACACCGGAAAGACGTTGGCCGAGAGCGTGATCGACGTCGACGACGTCGAGTCGGTGTTCCGGTATCACGCGGCGTTGATCGAAACGTCTGCGGATCGGCTCGTCGATGTCGGTGACCCGGCGGTCGTCAGTCGGGTGATCCGCGAACCGATCGGTGTCTGCGTGTTGATCGCGCCGTGGAACTACCCGCTGTTGCAGATGTCATGGAAGATCGCACCCGCGTTGGCCGCGGGGGCCACCGTGGTCGCCAAGCCGAGCGAGGTCACGCCGCTGTCCACCATCGCGTTCGTGCGGATCTGTGAAGAGGCCGGGGTGCCGCCCGGTGTGCTCAACCTCGTCCAGGGAGCCGGGCCGAACATCGGCCCGGTCCTCACGGATTCCCCCGACGTCGATCTCATCTCGTTCACCGGCGGGCTCACCACCGGCACGTCGATCGCACAGACCGCCGCCCGGCACGTCACCAAGGTGGCGCTCGAACTCGGCGGCAAGAACCCCCACATCGTCTTCGCCGATGCCGATCGGGAATCCGCGGTCGACCACGTCCTCACCGGCGTGTTCTTGCATTCCGGCCAGGTCTGTTCTGCGGGCACCCGATTGATCGTGCAGGACGACATCGCAGACGCTTTCGTCGACGACCTCGTCGAGCGCGCCCGTCACATCCGCGTGGGCGACGGCCTGGACCCCACCAGCGAAACCGGGCCGCTGGTGTCGCGCACCCAGCTCGACAAGATGGCCGCCTACGTGCGGTCCGGCATCGAGTCCGGTGCCGTACTACGTCACGGCGGCGGTCCGCCCGACCGCGACGACCTCCATCCCGGCGGATTCTGGTTCGCGCCGACCATCTTCGACCACTGCACCCGGACCATGCCGATCGTGCGTGAGGAGACCTTTGGTCCGATCCTGACCGTGGAACGGTTCACCAGCGAGGCGCAGGCGCTCGCGCTGGGCAACGACACGTCGTACGGCCTGGCTGCGGGAGTGCGGACCGCAGACATCGCGCGCGGCGAGCGAATGGTCCGCAGGTTGCGCCATGGCACCGTGTGGCTCAACGATTTCGGCCATTACACGCCGCGGGCCGAATGGGGAGGATTCGGTGCGTCCGGCAACGGCAGGGAGCTCGGGCCCACGGGCTTGGCCGAATATCAAGAGATCAAACACGTCTGGCACAACACGTCGCCCACTCCGGCCGGATGGTTCACCCATCGCGAGCCATGACGGGGCGCCGCAATCGACGGATTCGCCTGAAACGGCCAGATCGAGACGTTAGCGTGAAGACGCCGACAACCTCGACGTGAAAGTGAGTGGCCGTGTCCGACATCGACGAACTCCTGTCCCGTCTGCCCATCGGAGACATCGCCTCGCAGCTCGGCGTCGACGAGGCAACGGCACGCTCTGCGGTGTCACAGACGCTGCCCGCCCTCGTCGGCGGCCTCCAGGAGCAGACGAAAGACGACGACACCGCATCGGGGCTGATCAACGCGTTGTCGCAACACGACAACGACCTCGCCGCAGGCGACATCAACCTGTCGGACGTGGACACCGCCGACGGTTCGAAGATCGTCACCAAGATGTTCGGCAGCCAGACCGACCAGCTGTCGAATCAACTGAGTGAACAGGTGCCGGCGGCGGCGGTGACCCCCGGACTCATCCAGAAACTCCTGCCGATCCTGGCACCGATCGTGCTGAGTTACGTCACATCAAAGATCCTGGGCGGCAAGGCCGGTGCCGACGCCAACGCCGGGGATGCCGCATCTGGACAGTCCAGGTCCGGGGGGCTCGGTGATCTCGGCAGCATCCTGGGCGGAGTGCTCGGCGGCGGAGGCGGCGCGGCCGGTGGTCTGGGCAGCATCCTCGGCGGAATCCTGGGCCGTTGAGCTGACAGGTCGGCCGATTCGTCGCACCCGTCTGCATCACAGGTAGGGCCGGGTCAGCAATTCGATGCCGTGGCCTGCCGGATCGAAGTAGTAGACGCCACGTCCGCCGTGTTCATGATTGATTTCCCCCGGGCGCTGCCGGAACGGGTCGGCGAAGTGATCTATCCCGTGCTCGGTCAGGTAGCGGTACGCCCGGTCGAAATGGTCGTCGTCGACGAGGAAGGCGTAGTGCTGCATCTGGATCTCGACGGGCGGCGCCGCAAACTGTAGGAGCACGTCGTCGCCGATGACGATGTTGGTGAACACTCCCCACGACGGTGCGTCCGTCGCCTCGAGGATGTCTCGGTGAAAGGCAGCCGAGCGCGCTGGATCGGTGGCGGCGATGATGGTGTGATTGAAATGTGCGGTCATTGAACTCTCTTGGCTGGTAAGTGTTTTGGCCCTTCTCACTCACCTGCCTCGGCGGCGACCGCGCGCTCACCCGTCGGCCGGGTGACCTCTCCGTGTGCGCCCTTGGGCTGTCCCGGTGATCACCGACTCAAGGTAGCAGTGTGCCGATCGCCACGGAAGACTTCCATTGCCGACCACAATTGTTACTATTCTGGCAATTCAGACGTAGGTTATTCCGAAGGGCTACAGATGTCCCCCATGTACCGCCGCCTCGCTGCGAGACTCACACTCGTCGCCGCGTCCATCCTTCTCGTGACGAGCTGCTCTTCGGACACCGATGATGCCGCCGATTCCTCGGCGACCCGGGTGGTGGAGACGACCCAGGGGCAGGTGTCGGTACCGGTGCAACCCAAGCGTGTCGTCGTGCTGAACTACGCACTGGCCGGGTATCTCTACGACCTCGACATCCCGGTCACGTCGGTCACCAACGAGGATTCGTCGCGACCGAGCACCGCGGCCGCAGCGTGGCGCGACAAGGCCGAGGCCGACAACACGGAGTTCATGACGTGGGGCCCGGACGGATTCTCCATCGAGGCCATCTTGGCGCAGGAGCCAGACCTGATCATCGGCGGCGGCTGGGGACTTCCCGGCGTGCTCGCCACCAAGGTCTATGACCAACTCTCCGAGATCGCGCCGACCGTCATCGTCGACAAGAAGCTCCCCACATGGAAGGAACAGTTCCGGTTTCTCGCCGCAGACGTTTTCGGCCAGGAGGACCGCTACCAGGGATACCTCGACGACTACGACGACCGGGTGGCCGAAGTGAAGGAGAACATCACCGTGCCGCCCACGCCGGTGACGTATCTGAACATCGCCGCCGACGGCAGGCCCTTCGTACTGCTCGAGAACAGTGCTCTGCCGCAGACTCTCTCGGCAGTGGGCTTGACGCCGGCACCGGTCGCCGCCGAACACGGTCTCCAGCCGTATCAACCGGGGCAGGACGCCGCCCGGCTGTCTCCCGAGGTCCTTGGTGACATCGTCTCCAGTCCAACGGTTTTCGTCATGGGATTCAATGCCGACACGACGAGTGTCGAGGAACTCGCCTCCTCGCCGGTGTACGCCCGTCTGCCCGCGTTCCGCGAGTCACGCGCCTACGACCTGCCGTACTGGACTCACCGCGCGGACTACGACGAGACACTCGCGATGCTCGACATCGTCGAGAAGCAGTTCAGCTGAACGGATCTGGGCCTTGATCGATCCTTCGTCATGAGCCGGCCCCTCTTGAGCCGCCCGGTGCTTCCCGGTCGGCCGGTCCCTCTCGATCGGCCTGCGTTCAGAACGGTGGCGCTCCGTCGATGTGATGCCGTCGGCGGTTGCGGCTCCTCTCGGCCCGTCGTCGGGCATGTTTGTTCGCCACCCGGGTGCGTGCCCGGGTGGGCTGGTCGGTGTCGAGGATGCGAGGCCGATGCGGCGGTGCATGCGTGGGCGCTTGAAACCGGATACGCCGTAAGCCCGGGAACAGGTCCTCGTTGGTTTCGGCCTCACCCACGATGACCAGGCCTTCGGGCGTGGTGAACTCGGTGTGCAGGCGACCGTCCAGGTCGCGATATTGGTCATCGAGCCAGTCACCGAACGTCTTTCGACCATGATCGAACCGGCACTTGATATTCATGCCCTCCGCGGAGGTGCGGCCGCCCCGTGCCGGATCGTCGTGGTCGAACTCGGTGACGTGATCGGCATCCGAGATCCACGCCGAGGTCTCACAACCCGGTTCGACGCACACACCGTCACGAATACGCAGGAAAGTATCCAGGGCTGTGGAGGGTCGGTACGGGTTCGACGGCAGATGCGCCGGGAGCGTGTAAGTGTCGTCGGCGCTTGCTGGAATGCCCGACGGGATGAGCAGTTTCGTCACGCTGCCCGGTCGCGCTGCAATATCGCGCACGTGCTCAGCGGAGATGACACCGTGCCCATCCATGTACGCCGGATGATCCGCCGCACCCGCCAGAGTCGATTCATCACACACGACATGAATGACCGCCGTACTGTCGACCGGCGGGATCGTACCCGGCTCCGGGATCTGCGCAGTGCACTCATCATGGCCACACAAGCACTCGAACCGTGTGCCCGACAACAACGCGAACATCGCATCCGAGGCACGCTGAGCTTTCGTGCGACCATCATGCTCACACACCGCATCGGCCAGCGCGGTGACCGCGGCGGCCGCGATCCGCACGTTTTCCGCGGCCATCAGGCCGGTGATCGTCGCCGTACCGTCATCACGCGGGTCGGTCCACACACCACGCTCATCGAGCGCCACCTGACGGCGTTCGCGCACCGCATCCGAGTCGTGGCGGAACACGATGCGATCACACATGTCACGCAACCGCTTCCGCGACCACGACCCCCGCCGCGTGCGAAGAAGATGCGCGATCTCGGCGTCCACATCGACCGCCGCCGACAACCCGTCGAGCAGATCGGTCCGCGAGACGACCAACAACGCCTGCTTCGGCGAGATCATCCCGTCACGCAAACAGGCGAACACCTCCGGCAACCGATCCCGCAACGCGATCGCCTCATTCAGCAACGCCTCAGCAGCATGCTGGGAGATCGCCTGGGTCCGCGCAATCCGGGCCGCACAGTCGGCGAACCCATCCACGACCAACCCATCCGCAGACTCACGCGCGGCAACCAAGCGGTCGAACAACACTGCCACCGACTGGTATTCAGCCCACGCCAAAAACGACTTCCCACGCCCGAGCTCAACCATCCCCGCGAGCAGGTCGTTCAACTCCGCCTCATCCGGGTACACCGGATCGACCTCACCGAGGAACCCGAGCGGCAACCCAGGCCACGATGAGGGCGAACCCAGCAGCGAGGACACGACACACCTTTCGACCGGTCACGGACAACTCACAGGACCCGCAGCTCACTGCGGACATTCGTCATCCGGCCCGAAAGGCCTTGTCTCACACACTATCGTCGCTCAAATCATCCTGTGTTGACTCCAACCTACAACCCACCACCGACAACCTTCGAGACGCTCGCGAGCTCTCACCCCAGGGCAACGACGCGTGACGCAGCCTCCCGGCGAGAGAATGACACCACCGACCGCCAGAGGAACCGGAGCGTCATCAGAGGTTTCACGCCGACGCCTCTCCCACCACGAAGTCGCGAAACCGAGCCGCGACCTCGGGGAGCGGTCGGCCCCGGAACCAGGTCAGGCCGATCTCTCGCGTCTCCCCCGACAGCGGGATCATCTCCACATCGCCGCGACGATCGTCGTCCTCCACCGGGACCACGCCGACGCCGAGGCCGGCCCCGACCAGACCCGTGATCGTCGCCAACTCGGACGACTCGAAGGTGATGGTCGGGGTGACATCGCTTGCCGCGCAGAGTTCATCGAAGATCCGCCGCATCCCGAAGCCGCGTTCCATGACGATGAACTCCTCGTCGGCCGCCTCGGCAAGCCCGATCCGACTGCGCCCGGCGAACCGGTGGTCGCGCGGGACCACCAGCGCCAACTTCTGCGCCGCGATCGGCGCCCAGGCCATGTCGGTGCGCATCGGGCGAGGGGACACGATCGCCAGCTCGGCGTCGCCGGCAACGACGTGCGCCACCACCGTGGCGGCTGCATCCTGCGTGAGGACGAAGCGCGTTTGCGGATTGTCGTCACGAAACCGACGGATGAGATCGGGCACAAGGCTGATCCCGAACGAATGCAGAAAGGCCAGGCGTACGGCCCCTCGGGCCGGCAACCGCAGCTGATCGATCTCTCGTCTGCCCGCGTCCAACTGTGCGACGGCCCGCCGGACCCGCTCCAGGTAGACCTTCCCGAATCGATTGAGGACGATCCGTCGACCGTCACGATCGAACAGCGGCACGCCGAGTTCGCGCTCGAGGCGGGCGATGAACCGCGACAGCGTCGGCTGGGACGCATGGACCTGCGCTGCCGCCATCGTCAGGTTCTCGGCCTCCGCGATCGCGATGAACCATCGCAGCTCGTCGTCCACAACACGAGGTTACCTGCGGTGATTCAGATATGAATGCCTCAATCGACAATGTTTCATTTCACATGTAAACAAAGTCCGGTCATCCTGGACTCCGATGAGCACCACGAACGCCGCACCCGTACTGACGCCGACGCGACACGCGCTCGGTTCCGCAGGCTATCGGAAGGCCACCGTCGCCCTCTTCGCCGCGGGCATGACGGCGTTCATGTCGCTCTATTACATCCAGGCACTGCTCCCCCAGCTCTCCGATCATTTCGGTGTGTCGCCCGCGACGTCGGCACTGACGGTCTCCCTGACGACCGGCTTGCTGGCCGCCGCGATCATCCCGGCCAGCGTGTTGTCGGAGCGGCTCGGCCGTGTGCGGGTGATGGTGATCTCGGCGCTGTCGGCTGCAGCACTCGGCGTGGTCCTCCCCTGGGTCCCGTCGATCGAACTGCTCCTCGCCGGCCGCGCCCTCCAGGGCGTGCTGTGCGCAGGCGTGCCCGCCGTCGCCATGGCCTACCTCGCCGAAGAGGTCGAAGGCGCCGCACTCGGCACAGCGATGGGACGCTACGTCGCGGGCACCACGATCGGCGGATTGACCGGTCGGCTCATCCCCGGTTTCGCGGTCGACGCCGTGTCCTGGCAGTGGGCGATGGAGATCGCCTGTCTTGTCTCCCTGGGCTTTGCCTTGCTGTTCTGGCGCACCATTCCAGCGTCGAAGTTCTTCGAGCCGAAGCGGATCAGCCCGTCGATCACCGTGCGGAACCTGCTCGCACACCTGCGAGACCCTGGTCTGCGGCCGCTGTTCGTCCTCGCGTTCGTCCTGATGGGCGGATTCGTCACGGTGTACAACTACCTGGGCTACCGACTTCTGAGGGATCCGTTCGATCTGGATGAATCGGTCGTCGCCACAGTGTTTTTCATGTATCTCGCCGGGACCTTCTCGTCCGCGATCGCCGGCCGCCTGGCCGACCGCATGGGCCGCAGACGTGTGGTGGTGACATCGGTGATCACGATGCTGGTCGGCTTGGCCGTGACCGTGCCCGACCACCTCTCGACGGTCCTGCTCGGCACACTGCTGTTCACGGCGGGGTTCTTCGCCGCGCATTCGGTTGCCAGCGCTTGGGTTTCGGCCCGCGCCACCGAGCACCGGGCCGAGGCGTCGTCGCTCTACCTGTTCCACTACTACCTGGGCAGCTCCGTCGTCGGCGCGCTCGGCGGACTCGCATTCGCCGCGTTCGGATGGATCGGGGTGGCGGTCTACGTCGGCATCCTCGTCGTCGCCGGACTCGCTCTCGTCACGTTCAGGTCCAGCGCTCGGTGACCGCATCGATCACGGAGATGATGTCGTCCGCATCCCCCTCCGGGGTGCCGTCCGGACGAACGTGGACGTTGGCGCCGAGAAGATCGATGATCCACTCCGCGTACGCGGTGTCCGGGTCCACCCGGGACTCGAGATCGGCCACACCGTCGGGCCCGGCGTGGGCGCGCACGCTCGCACGGATACGGTCACGCTGCGCTGCCGCGAACGGTTCGAGGAACAGCATCAGCACATCACCTCGATGCAGCCGCCGTCAGACGCCGACCGCGGCACCGGTCAGCGGCGGATTCTCCGACAACACGTCGTTCTCCTCCGCCGTGAAAGCCCTTGCCCGCGAGAGGAACCGGACACCCTCGGGGGCCTCGAGACTGAACCCGGCGCCTCGCCCGGGCACCACGTCGAGGATCAGCTGGGTGTGTTTCCAGAGTTCGAACTGATCACCATTGATCCACACCCGCACATCCGGCAGCGGATCCGGCAACTCGATCTCGCCGACCAACACATCTCGCTGTCCGACGCGGTACTCCCCGACCGGGTAACACATCGGGGCCGAGCCGTCACAGCATCCACCGGACTGGTGAATCATGAGACCGCCGTGCAGCTCCGACAACTTGGTCAGGAGCTGCACGGCGGCGTCCGTGGCGACCACCCGATCAGGAACTGTCTGTTCTGACACGGGGATCCACCTCTCTCTCAGAAGAAGCCCTTCGCGTTCTGAGCGTAACCGACCAGCAGGTTCTTCGTCTGCTGATAGTGCTCGAGCATCATCAGGTGTGTCTCGCGGCCGATCCCCGACTGCTTGTAGCCACCGAAGGCAGCGTGAGCCGGGTAGTCGTGATAGGTGTTCGTCCACACACGCCCTGCCTGGATCTCCCGGCCGGCGCGATAGGCGGTCGCACCGTCACGGCTCCACACACCGGCACCGAGTCCGTAGAGGGTGTCGTTGGCGATGTGGATCGCGTCCGCGTAGTCCTTGAAGGTCGTCACGGCGAGCACCGGGCCGAAGATCTCCTCCTGGAAGATCCGCATGTTGTTCTGACCGTTGAAGACCGTCGGCTTGATGTAGTAACCGCCGGACAGATCGCCGCCGAGATCGGCGGGCTCACCGCCGATCAGGACCTTGGCGCCTTCCTCCTTGCCGATGGTCAGATACGAGTTGATCTTCTCGAACTGATCGTTGGAGGCCTGCGCACCCATCATCGTCTCGGTGTCGAGGGGATCGCCCTGCTTGATCTTCGAGACCCGATCGACGGCCCTGGCCATGAAATCGTCGTAGATGTCCTCCTGGATGAGCGCGCGGCTCGGGCAGGTGCACACCTCACCCTGATTCAGGGCGAACATCGAAAAGCCTTCCAGCGCACGGTCGAGGAAACCGTCGTCGGCCGACATCACGTCGTTGAAGAAGATGTTCGGGCTCTTGCCACCGAGTTCCAGGGTGACCGGGATCAGATTCTCCGAGGCGTACTGCATGATCAGTCGGCCGGTGGTGGTCTCGCCGGTGAATGCGATCTTGCGGATGCGATTGCTCGATGCGAGCGGCTTGCCCGCCTCGACACCGAAACCGTTGACGATGTTGATCACGCCTGCAGGCAGCAGGTCGCTGATGAGGCTCATCAGGTAGAGGATCGATGCAGGAGTCTGCTCGGCGGGCTTGAGCACGACCGCATTTCCGGCGGCCAGCGCCGGGGCCAACTTCCACACCGCCATCAGAATCGGGAAATTCCACGGAATGATCTGTCCGACAACACCGAGCGGCTCGTGGAAGTGATAGGCCACCGTGTCCTCGTCGACCTCGGAGATCGACCCCTCCTGGGCACGCAGCGCGCCGGCGAAGTAGCGGAAATGGTCGATGGCGAGCGGTATGTCGGCCGCCAGGGTTTCCCGGATGGCCTTGCCGTTGTCCCAGGTCTCGGCGACCGCGAGCTTCTCGAGGTTCTCCTCCATACGGTCGGCGATGCGCAACAGCGCCAGCGACCGTTCCGCCGGCGGGACCTTGCCCCACTGCGGGGCCGCCTTGTGCGCGGCATCGAGCGCGAGTTCGATGTCCTCGGCGGTCGACCGCGCGACCTCACAGAAGGTCTTGCCATCCACAGGCGAGGGATTCTCGAAGTACTGTCCCTTCACCGGTGGTGTCCACTGTCCGCCGATCCAGTTGTCGTAACGGGACTCGTAGCCCATCACCGATCCCTCGGCACCCGGCTTCGCGTAGACGGTCATCTCGACTCCTCACGGTCGTCTGAACGAGTGTGGTGTCACACGCGCCACGTCAGAGGTGCCGGTGTGATCTGTTCCACAGAATAGGAGCATCGGCGTTGCACATGCGTTGCAGTTCCGTACCCATTGGTGCAACCCATCGAACGCGCTGTTCAGAGCGCTTTCGCGATCACGCGGTGTCGCACGAACGAGGATCGACGAGACGTCCTGGCGACCGAATCGGACAGTGACGGCGAGACCATTCGTTCGGCAGACTGGCGGCATGACCTTCACCGCACGCGATTTCCCCGTCCGTATCGGTATCCAACTCCAACCGCAGCACGCGCCCGAGTACGGGCAGATCCGCGACGCGGTCCGTCGCGCGGAGGATCTCGGCGTCGATGTCGCCTTCAACTGGGACCACTTCTTCCCGCTCTACGGCAACCCCGACGGCGAACATTTCGAGTGCTGGACGATGCTGGGCGCCTGGGCCGAACAGACGTCGCGCGTCGAGATCGGCGCGCTCGTGACGTGCAACTCGTACCGGAACCCGGAGCTGTTGGCCGACATGGCGCGCACTGTCGATCACATCTCCGACGGTCGGCTCATCCTCGGCATCGGGTCGGGCTGGTTCGAGAAGGACTACGACGAATACGGATATGAGTTCGGGACCGCGGGCAGCCGCCTCGACGAGCTCGGCGAAGCCCTGCCGCGGATCGAGAAGCGGCTCGGCGCACTCAATCCCGCTCCGACCCGCGACATCCCGGTTCTCATCGGCGGTGGCGGCGAGAAGAAGACACTGCGGCATGTCGCCCAACACGCCGACATCTGGCACTACTTCGTCGACGTACCCACCTATGAGCGCAAGTCCGCGATCCTCGAGGAGCACTGCGCCGCGGTGGGGCGTGACCCGGCGCTCATCGAGCACTCCGCCGGTCTCGATTCCAAGGAGCCCGACGATGCGTTGCGCAAGGTGGACGAACTGGTCAAGGCCGGTATCTCGCTGATCACCGTCGGATCGACGGGTCCTGATTACGACCTCCGGACGCTCGAGGCTCTCTGTCGCTGGCGCGACCAACACAACTCCTGAATCCACGCCCACCGAATCCACACGACGACACGCCGGGGGTCGAGATCCGGCCGGACGCCGCGATTAGATTGGTTCGCATGTTCTCCTCCGCACGGATGTCGTCCTGGTCGCGGACGGGTACCCGAGCCGGCGTTCTGTTCGGTCGCCTCGGTGTGCTCGTCGCGGCCGTGGGTTTCCTCGTGTTGTCCGCCGCCGGTGTGTTCGGCACCGGCGCGGCGCACGCCGAGCCGCCGTCACGCCTGCCCACCCAGGTGGTCGATTCGGCGAACGTCCTCACCGAGGCACAGCGCTCCGAGCTGCAATCGTCGATCGATCAGCTCTACACCGATCACGAGATCCAGCTCTGGGTGACCTACGTCCGCACCTTCGACGGCATGTCCGCCGAGCAATGGGCACAGCGCACCGTGGCAGAGAGCGATCTCGGCGACCGTGACGTCCTGCTGGCGGTCGCGACAGACGATCGCGGGTACTACTTCTCGTCACCGGACACCATCGACGGCCTCGACCAGGACACGCTCGGGGACATCGGGCGCAGCGACATCGTCCCGCATCTCAAGGACGGCGACTGGGCCGGCGCAGCCGATGCGGCGATCGGCGGGATCAACGATGCGATGGCGCCGTCGAACACCGGGTTGATCACCGCGGCGACCGTCGGCGGTGTGGTCGTCGTCGGCGGCGCGGGCGCGGTCGTCTACTCGAGGCGCCGCAAGAAGCAGCGCGTGGAGGCAAGCCTCGAGGCGATGCGCGAGCAGGAGCTGACCGGCGACCAACTCGCCGCGCAGCCGCTCGATGTGCTCGATCCCTGGTCGCGGGAGGTGCTGACCGACACCGACAACGCGATCCGCACCAGCGAGGAAGAACTGCAGCTGGCGATCGGCGAGTTCGGTGAGGCCGAGACGGCGCCGTTCTCCGACGCCTTGGCCGAGGCGAAAAAGGGCCTCGCAGAATCGTTCACGCTACGCCAGCGTCTGGACGACTCCATCCCCGAGACACCTGACGAACAACGCTCGATGCTGGTGCAGATCATCACCACCTGCACCGACGTGGACGACGCGCTCGACGCCCAGGTGGAGAGTTTCGACGCGATGCGCAATCTGCTCATCAACGCCGACAGCCGGCTGACCGAACTCACCCAGAAACTCGTGGCGTTGCGCGCGCGGATCGAGTCGGCGCAGGGCAAACTCGACGGGCTCGTCGCCAAACACGGTGAGGCGACGCTGGCGTCGATCGTCCACAACGTCCTGCTCGCCGTCGAAGAGGTCGACTTCGCCGAGCGCAGCGCCGATCAAGGACGGGCCGCGGCCTCGGCGCCCGCCGGCGAGCAGGGCCCGGCGGTCGCCGCGATCCGTTCCGCGGAGGGCGCCATCGACCAGGCCAACAAACTCCTCGACGCCATCGACAACGCCGACCGCAACATCACCGCGGCCCACGCACAGATGCCGGCCTTGATCGAGGAGGTCGACGGAGAGCTCGCCGAGGCGGCTGCCCTCTCCACCGACGGGGGTCCGGCACTGGCCACCGCGGTGGCCACCGCGACAGCGGCGATCACCGCGGCGCGCAGCGAGTTCGAGAACGACCCGCTGGGTACGTTCACCGCACTCGTCGACGCCGATGCCGAACTCGACGACGCGCTCGATTCCGCGCGGTCGGCGGCCGCCGACCGCAAGCGCCGTGCCGAACTGGTCAACTCTGCGATCACCTCGGCGCAAGCGAAGGTCTCGGCCGCAAGCGATTTCATCGCGACCCGACGCGGGGCGGTGCAGTCGATCGCCCGTACTCGCCTCGCCGAGTCCCAGCGTCTGCTGCAGGAGGCGACCGACTCCGCAGGCTCCGACCCGGCCACCGCGGCCGACGCCGCCCGGCGGGCAGGCACCCTGGCCGATCAGGCTCTGATGGCGGCTCAGGGCGACGTCGTGCAGTGGCAACAACAGAATCAACGGCCGCAATCCTCCGGCGGGTCGATCGGCGGCGCGGTGCTCGGCGGCATCCTCGTCGACAGCTTCCTGCGCGGCACGCTCGGCGGTGGCGGGCGCGGTTGGGGCGGCGGCGGATACAGCAGTGGTGGCCGCAGCCCCGGATCCTTCGGCGGCTCCGGGAGTTCGGGCCGGATCGGGGTCGGCGGCCGCTTCTGAGTCGCCTGACGTCCGCCGTCGCGGAGTACGCCGCAGGTGCCGTCGCTGCCACACAGCGCCGGCGACGCACGCTGTTCGACTGCCGTTCACCCACACGTGGCAGTTGCTTTGTCTGATCCCCTTAGCGTCACGAAGGTTCGCGAACCAGCCCAGAGTGAACGTCATGGGGGAGGAAGCCGTCGTGCGTATTCCGTTGCAGCTCTTCGAGTCGTCCGGTGACCGGGCGGGCGGGTCGAACCGCGCCCGGGTCACCTGTCGCTACAAATGCGGCGACGCATGCTGGCACGATCCCGGAAACACCAGCGACAACACCTACTTCCGCGATGTGTTGCGGTCGCGCGTCTCTCGCCGAACTGTGCTTCGGTCGTCGGCGGGAGCCGCGGTCGCTGCCGGAGCGACATCACTGTTGGCCGCCTGCGGCTCCGACGACACCGCCGCGCCCTCGTCGTCGTCGAGTTCATCTGGCACGCCGGCGCCGGGGATGAACTTCGCCCCTGTTGCGGCGAATACCGAAGACGCCCTGGTGATCCCGGAGGGTTACCAGCAGCAGGTGGTGATCCGCTGGGGAGATCCCGTGCTGCCCGGAGCTCCGGCATTCGACGTGCACTCCCAGACCCCGGAGGCCCAGGCGAAACAGTTCGGCTTCAACAACGACTTCGCCGGATTGATCCCCGTTGACGGCGCCCGCGACCACCACTACCTGGTGTGTAATCAGGAGTACACGACCGAGGAGTTCATGTTCCCCGGTTACGTGCCCAAGCAACCGACGGAGAATCAGGCCCGCACCGCGATGGCCGCACACGGCATCACCGTCGTCGAGGTTGCCGCCACCCCCGGCTCCGGAGCACTCACACCTGTTGTCGGACAACGGAATAGGCGAATAACCGCGACCACCCCGATCCGGTTGACCGGCCCCGCGGCGGGCAGCGAGTTCGTCACCACGTCGGCGGATCCGGCCGGTACCACGATCCTGGGCACCATCGGCAACTGCTCCGGCGGTCTCACACCGTGGGGCACGATGCTCTCCGGAGAAGAGAACTTCAACAACTACTTCGCCAACGCCGGCAAGGTCACCGACCCGGCAAGCAAGGATCGTCTCGACCGGTACAGCTTCGCCGACGACGAGGACGAGCACCAGTGGGGACGCTTCGAGAAGCGTTTCGACCTGGCCCAGGAACCCAACGAGGCCAATCGATTCGGCTACGTCGTCGAGGTCGATCCGCACGACCCGGCCTCGACCCCGATCAAGCACAGCGCCCTGGGACGTCTCAAGCACGAGTCCGCGACCATCCATGTCGTGTCGTCGGGACCCGATGCCGGGACCGTGGTGGCCTACAGCGGCGACGACGAGAAGTTCGAGTACATCTACAAGTTCGTGTCCAGCCGGAAGATGAAGACCGGATTGTCGGCGACCGCGCGCTCGCACAACGTCGGCATCCTCGACGAGGGCACCCTCTACGTCGCTTCGTTCACCGGCAACGAACCCGGGGACATCGACGGTTCCGGAAAGCTTCCGGAGAGTGGCTCGTTCGCAGGCAAGGGGGAGTGGCATCCGCTGCTCACCGTCAAAGCCGACGGCACCGCCACCTCGCACATCGACGGCATGAGCGCCCAGGAGGTCGCCGTGTTCACCCGGCTGGCCGCCGACAAGGCAGGCGCCACCAAGATGGACCGGCCCGAGGACATCGAACCGCATCCGACCACCGGAAAGCTGTACTGCGCGTTGACCAACAACGACGACCGCGGTACCGACGGTGAGGCCGCTGCCGACGAGGCCAACCCGCGCAACGAGAACAAGAACGGGCAGATCATCGAGATCACCGACAACCATGCGGGCACCGATCTCACCTGGGATCTGCTGCTCGTCTGTGGCGATCCGGCGGCGGCCGACACCTATTACGGCGGCTTCGACAAGAGCAAGGTCAGCCCGATCTCGTGTCCCGACAACGTGGCGTTCGATCCGCACGGGAACCTGTGGATCTCCACCGACGGCAACGCTTTGAAGAGCAATGACGGACTCTTCGCGGTCGCCCTCGACGGCGACCGACGCGGCGAGACGAAACAGTTCCTCACCGTGCCGCGCGGCGCCGAGACGTGTGGGCCGATCATCGAAGGTTCCCGGGTCATGGTGTGCGTCCAGCATCCCGGCGAAGAGGACGGCTACTCCGCGGACAAGCCCTACTCGCACTGGCCCGACGGTGGCGACAGTCTGCCCCGCCCATCGGTGGTGGCCGTGTGGCGTGACGACAACACGCCGATCGGCGTCTGACCGGTTCGTCGGCATCCGCGGCCGTCATGTCGGAGATCCCGACATGACGGCCGTCGTGTCGGTGCGCCCGTCGGGTGTCAGTCGGTCTTGCGGCCGACCACGAAGTAGGCGATCGGCCCGAAATAATTCACGAAACTCAACGCCGCCCAGACCGGCTTGGGCCCCTTGACCTGGGCGGCCGGGCGCTTCTTGATGTCGCGCAGTGCGGCCGCCTGCAGGCCCAACTGGACGACCGCTCCGACGATGATGAGGGCTCGCGAGCGGGGTGGGAGTTGGTTGAACTTCTTGCGGTCGGTCATGTATCTCACAGTAGTCAGCCTTTTATTTCGTAATCCTAAGTATTAGGCTTACTAAGGTGTCTGAGAACGAGGTGACCGAACTCGCGGTCGCACTGCGCCCGACGCTGACCAGGCTCTACCTGGCCCTGCGACGGCATACACCGATCCGCGAGTACACCGCCGCGCAGGCGTCTGCGCTCGCCGTCCTGCTGGATCACGGACCGATGCGGATGGGCGAACTCGCCGACCGCGAGTCGATCCGGATGCCCACGGCGACCGCACTCATCGACGGATTGACCCGCAACGGTCTGGTCGAACGCCGACCCGATCCCGAGGATCGTCGCGCCGTGCTCGTCGCACTCACCGATCACGGCCGAGACGTCCTCGCCGCGGTCGGGGGACAGCGGGACAGCATCCTGACCGCTGCACTCAGCGCACTGACCGACGACGAGCGCGAGTCACTCGCCGCGGCCGCTCCAGCTCTCCGGGCCCTCCGGCAGCAGCTCGACGCCTGCTCCGCGCCCGGCGCCGCAGATTGAACACAGAGGAAGATGTATGACTGTCACCGAACACGAGGTGGCGCCGTCGTCGACGACACCATCCACCGAACACCATGAGTCGCTGCTGGCGACATTTCGACAACAGCCGCGCGCCGTCTGGGTGACCGCCTTCGCGGCGGTCATCGCCTTCATGGGCATCGGCCTCGTCGACCCGATCCTGAACACGATCCGCGAGGCGCTCAACGCTCCGCCGTCGAAGTTGACCCTGCTGTTCGCCGTCTACCTCGGCGTCCAGGTGGTGGCCATGCTGATCACCGGGTGGTCGGCCTACCGATTCGGCCCCAAGCGGACACTGACCGTCGGCCTCGCACTGATCGTGATCGCGGCCGGGGTGTCGACCTTTGCCGGTGACATCGACCAACTCATCGCCCTGCGTGTGCTCTGGGGCCTGGGCAACGCCTTGTTCATGGCCACCGCGCTGGCCTTCATCGTCGGCTCGGCACGCGGCGGACAGCACGGCGCGATCCTCCTGTACGAGGCAGCGCTCGGTGTCGGTCTCGCGGTCGGGCCCCTGGTCGGCGCCCTTCTGGGCGTGTGGACCTGGCGCGGACCGTTCGCGGGGACGGCGCTGCTGATGCTGATCGGCGCGGTTCTGTGTGCGTTGATGTTGCCGAAGGACGGGCCACGTGGCGACCGCGTTCCGGTGAGTGTCATCGATCCGATCAAGGCGCTGCGCAACCGTACCCTGCTGGTCACCTCCATCGGCTCGGCCTTCTACACCGGCGCGTTGTTCACCGTCATCGCCTATGCACCGCTGGCCATGGGGCTCTCGCCGATCCCGGCCGGTGTGGTGTTCTTCGGCTGGGGCCTGCTGACCGCGGTGTCGGGCGTGTTCGTCGCGCCGCGGCTCGCCGAGTGGCTCGGCCAGAAGGGCGGCGTGATCGCCGCCATCGGCGGCTATGGTGTCGCGATGGCGCTCGCCGGCATCGGCGTGATCACCGACCAGGTGTGGCTGACCGGACTCGCGATCGTCCTGTCCGGGTTGCCGTCGGGCATTCTCAACACCCTGTTCACCGGTGTCGCGATGTCGTCGGCGGACCCGAGCAAGCCGCGGTCGGTCGCCAGTGCCGGCTACAGCTTCCTGCGCTGGATGGGCGGCGCCGCATCCGCCGTGCTGGTCGCCTACCTGGCCGAGTGGTTCGCACCGTCGGCGCCGTTCTGGTTCGCAGTCGGCTACTGCGCCGTGGCCGTCGCCTCGGTCTCGCTGGTGCGCTCGGTCAAGGCCGACTCACATCACGTCGACGAGGACGCCGCCCTCGTCGGGGCCGAGGAGTTCTGAGTCTCCTCGAGGAGAATCGGCAGACCGACGTTGATTGCGTGGATTCCCACTGACGTCGACAGTTTGAGCACTTCCAAAATCTCCGTCTTCGTTACCCCAAGCGACAACGCGGCGCGAATGTGGCGGCGCAGACCAGGGGCATACATATGTGTACACGCCGCATCGACCGCGATACACAACAGCTGGACGACCTTGGGGGAGAGGACGCCACTGGTGTACGGCTCCATCACCGCCGTCAGATACTGCTCGGCCCAGTCCGGATCGAGGTCGTCGAGCCCGTCCCACATGTCATTCCAGGTTCCGTCGGCCTTCATGGCCGCGACGATCCCCGGCTCTGCGATCCCACGATCCTGGCGTCTGTCCCGTGCGGCGCTCATCCGGCGGTACCGGCCCGCGACGGCACCTTGAGTTCCCGTTTGAGGATCTTGCCCGTCGCAGTCATCGGCAACTCCGTCGTGAATGCAATGCTGCGCGGATACTTGTAGGCGGCCATCTGCCCTCTGCACCAGTCGATCAGTTCGTCCTCGGTGACATGGGCGCCGTCTGCACAAACGACGACAGCAGCCACTTCCTCGCCATGACGTTCGTCGTGCACGCTGACCACGGCAGCCAACGACACGGCGGGGTGCGACGACAGCACCTCCTCGATCTCGCGTGGGTAGACGTTGAACCCGCCTCGAACAATGAGGTCCTTGGACCGGTCGACGATGTAGTAGAAGCCGTCGTGATCGCGGCGAGCGAGATCACCGGTACGGAACCAGCCGCCCTCAGTCATCGTCGCGGCCGTGGCGTCGGGCCTGCCCAGGTATCCCTTCATCACGTTGTGGCCGCGCAGGACCAGTTCCCCGATCTCGCTCGGGCCCTCGACGATGCGCCCCTCGCTGTCGATCAGTCGCGCCTGCACTCCCCACACGGGTACGCCGACACTGCCGGGGCGGGGCGGCCGTTCGGGGTCACCGAACAGGGCAAGCGGCGATGTCTCCGACAACCCATAGCCCTCGCGGATGAGAATCCCCATCCGCTGTTCGAAACGCTCGAGGATGTCGGCGGGCAGTGCCGACCCTCCCGAGATCGCACATCGCATTGTCGCGGCGATGCGCGCGACGTCCACCGCGTCGACCGTGCCCGGGATATCGAGTTCCGCGAGCAGCGCCCAGTACATCGTCGGCACGCCGGCGAACACGGTGACATTCTCGACGAGCATCAGATCCAGCGCATCGGCCGCGGCGAATCGGGGCACCAGGACGAGCGTCGCACCCACGGACAATCCGGAGTTCATCATCACGGTCTGACCGAACGAGTGAAAGAGCGGAAGGGTCACGAGAAAGGTGTCCGGCCGGCTGGGATCGTTGTCGAACTGACGATTGGCGGTCAAAGCGTTGAGGACCATGTTCGCGTGAGTGAGTTCGGCACCCTTCGGCTTGCCCGTGGTGCCGCTGGTGTACAGGATCACCGCCGTGTCGTCGGGTGCGCGGCTGACCGTGTCGTGCGGAACGTCCCGATGCTCGGTAATCGCCTGCGTCAGTGTCATGGTGCCGGGAATCGGCGACGGTGCGTTGGGGTCGGCGGTGATCACCACCATGTCCGGTCGCCCGGTGGAGCTGGTACGACCGTCCCATCCGTCGGCACCCATGGGCAGGGCCGAGGTGCCCTCGAAACAGAGATAGACCTTGGCCCCGGAATCGTCGAGATGATAGGCGATCTCACGGGGCTTCAGGAGAATGTTGAGCGGGACGACGACTGCTCCCGCTTTGAGGATGCCGAAGTAGATCGCAACGAACTCTGCGATGTTCGGGCACGACAACGCGACCGCGTCACCGGGCCGTATCCCCCGGGCCGTCAGCATGCCGGCCACCAACGCGGCGCGCACATCGAGTTCGGTATACGTGATCCGCTCGTCACCGCAGACGACGGCAACGCGATCAGGATGCCGGCGAGCCGAATCCTCCAACATCACAGCAAGATTGAGCACTGGAGTCCTTCGTCAGTGAGAGCGTACCGGCGCACCGGTTGCGGATCGGACATCGTCGACACTGACGCCAGGGGCGCATTCGCGCAGCATCAGGCCGTTTCCGGTGACGTCGATGACCGCGAGATCGGTGATGATGCAGTCGACCACGCCCTCTCCGGTCAGGGGGAGCGTGCATCGATCGACCACCTTTGGTGCACCATGCTTGTCCCGGTGCTCCATCAACACGATCACGGTGCGCGCGCCATGCACAAGGTCCATCGCGCCGCCCATGCCCTTGACCATGGCGCCCGGCACCATCCAGTTCGCCAAGTCGCCGTACGCGGAGACCTGCATGCCCCCCAGGACGGCCACGTCGACATGCCCGCCGCGGATCATTCCGAAGCTCGCTGCCGAGTCGAAGAATGCAGCACCTGCGTTGACCGTCACGGTCTCCTTTCCAGCATTGATCAGATCGGGGTCGACCTGGCTCGGATCCGGGTAACCGCCGGTGCCGAGGATGCCGTTCTCACTGTGCAACCGCAGATCGTGCCCGTCGCGTAGATGGTCCGGAATGTTCGTGGGCAGTCCGATACCGAGATTGACGTAGCTCCCTCGTGGCAATTCTCCCGCCGCCCGCGCAGCCATCTCGGTGCGCGACCAGCCACTCACTCCCGTGATGTCTCCGGTGATCATCGTGGCGCCCTCCCCGGTGCTGCTGTGGTCAGCCGTTCAATCGTCTTGTGCTGAATTCCCGTGCACACCAGACGATCCACGTAGATTCCCGGCAGATGTACGGCACCTGGATCGATCTGACCCGCCGGCACCAGCTCCTCGACCTGGGCTATGCAGGTTCTACCAGCCGTCGCGGCAAGGGGATTGAAGTTCATCGCCGCCTTGTTGAACACCAGGTTCCCGTCGGTGTCGCCACGAATGGCATGTACCAGTGCGAAATCCGCGACGACCGATTCCTCGAGCACATACCGCTTCCCGCCCCATGCACCGTCGAACGCTCGAACCTCCTTCGGCGCGGACGCGACCGCAACTGTGCCGTCGCCACGATAGCGCCACGGCAGACCACCCTCGGCAATCGGAGTTCCGACCCCGGCCGGGGTGAAGAACGCCGGAATCCCCGCCCCACCCGCCCGCATCTTCTCGGCGAGTGTCCCTTGAGGTATCAGTTCCACCTCCAGCTCCCCGGCAAGGTACTGGCGCGAGAACTCCCTATTTCCACCCACGTACGACGCGGTGACGCGCCTGATCCTGTGTCCGTCCAACAAGATTCCCAATCCATGGCCGTCGATCCCGCAGTTGTTGGATATCACTTCGAGGTCGGTGGCGGTCCCGTCGGCCAGTGCACGGATGAGTTGATCGGGAATACCGGCCAACCCGAACCCGCCGACCACCAGGGACGCCCCGGTGTTGATATCGGCGACCGCCTCGGACGCCGTCGCACAGATGTCGGTCATCATCGCTTCCTTTCCGCGACAGCGCTCCCCGCGATCGGAGTTGCCGTCACCGCGATCAACTCGTCGAGCAGTTCCGTTGCGCGGGACCACCGACCGTAACCGGCCGCCGGGTTCAGATGGCCGACGTCGCCGAGGTCGACGACGCGACTACCCCAGTGCTCCGCCATACCGGTGATCCTTCGGAATCCGCCGAGCGCATCCGTGCGACTCGCGGCGACGATGCTCGCGAATGGCAACCGGCGTCGCGGAACGGGGTTCCAGCCGCCCCGGTCGATCTCCGCGGTTGTGGGATATCCCGGTGGCAATGGAAGTTCCAGGTCAGCAGGAGTCACGAGAAGAGCCCCTGCGATCTCACGATCGCTCTGGTGCGCCCAGTGCACGGTCGTGATCACACCTGCACTGTGGGCGACAATCACGATCGGCCCGTCGATCTCGCGGATCACGCTGTCGAGAACGGCAACTCTGGCCTGCCGGCTCAGTTTGTCCTGGTCGAGCGGAGGCACGGTCCGGACACGTTCGAGTTCGTCGGCGAGGTGCGTCTGCCAGTGCTCGGCGACGTGGTCCCTCAGGCCGGGAACGATCACCACGGTAGGGCGCGGTGAGTTGGCTGTGGCGGTGGTCATGAGGTGCTCCTGAGGTTCAGTGCGGCAAGCTTGCGCAGCCCCATCGGGTGCAGGCGTCGGCCGGCCACCAAAGCGATGATCGCGAGAATGTAGACGAGAGGCGAAAGCTGTAGTGCGCCGGACAAACCGATGTGGTCGGCGAGAACGCCCACCACGAATGGTCCCAACGCGAGGCCGAGAAGATTGTTGGCAACGGTCAGCGTGCCCATCGCCGATGCCCGGACCGACGAATGGGTCAGGTTGGCCACCATCGCCGCTGTCGGTCCCGATGACCCTGCCGAGAAGAAGGCGCCGATCCCGACCAGTACGAGCTGCGTCATTCCGGTTCCGAACCCGAAGCCGGCAGTGAGACAGACGAGCGAGATGACACAAAATGCGATGGCACTCAACCACTTACGAGTGATGTCGTGACGACCCAATCGGTCGGTGACCATCCCACAAACCACCATCCCGGTACCCACGAGGACGACCACCGCACCCGCCGCGACTCCGGCCCGATCCGGCGCGAGATCGTAATAGCGGTTGAAGAAGCTCGGCATCCAGGCCAGCAGGATGGCTGCGGTGAACATCTGCAGTCCTCCGCCGACATAGGCACAGAGCACGGCAGGGTTCGTGAACAGGCTCGACACAGGTGCGCGTTCTCCGGTGGAGCTGGAGGGCGCGGTGTAGTCGTTCCCGTACCGGCTCAGCCGGTCCTCGGTGACCAATGCCCGAAAGAGAGCGACCAACAACAGGCCCAGGACCGCCATGGCCGCGAACGACCAGCGCCAGCCGAGATGAACGGCGATCACTCCACCCAGGGCCACGCCGAGTACAGACCCAAAGGACCCGCCGGCCATGAACGCGCCGCTCAATGTGGCATGGACGCGCGGTGCGAAGATGCTGAGTACCAAAGCGATTCCCACACTGCCGTATGCGGCCTCACCCACCCCGACCAGGAATCGAGCCCCCAGCATCTGCTCATAGTTGCCGGCCACCGCACACAGGATCGTGGCGATCGACCAGAGGACCGCCATCAGTACGAGACTGCGGACTCGTCCCCATCGGTCGGCGACCAGTGACAGGGGGAGAGTCAACAGACCGACCATGAGGGCAACGACACTCGTCAGGGACGCCAACTCGGAATCGGTCAGCGCCCACGAATCCTTGAGGAACGGGAAGACTGCGCTCAGCACCTGCCGGGACATGTAGTCCGACAAGAGAAGTCCAAAGGTGAGCGCGAAAACGATCCACGGGTAGACCCGTGTGCGCCGGGATCGAGAGGTCGGTGATGGGGGTACCGCGGCAGATGTCGCGGCCGAGACGGGGGTACCCATGATGACTCCTGGTGGGTGGAGGTGGCCGAGTCAGGCGTGCTGGGTGAAGCCGACTTGGCCCGATCGACGATTGGGTGCGTAGCCGAGCTTGGCCAGAGTCTCGTCGGCGTCGCGGTAGGTGTCCCCGATCCGATATATTTCGCGGGCCTCCTTGCCCGTGGCCACCTCGCGGCCCAGTTCGCCCGCGATACGCACCAGCTGCTGGATCTGCTGGACGGACGTGAACTTCTCGCCGACGCGACCCCAGATGGTGTCCTCATTGCCGCAACGCGTGTGCAATCCCATCGCGATTGCCATCGCGTTGACCGGCAAGACCGAGCGCATCAACGTCTCGAGCGTCAGGCAGGCACCATCGGGGACGCGCTGGATGAAGTTCATGATGTTGTACGGGTTCGGCCCGTCGAATCCACCACCGATTCCGACCCAGGTGAGGTTCAGCGGACCCGTGTAGACACCCCGGCGGATGAGCCGCTCCACGGTCTCGAGCTGCGGAATGCTCGAGAGCTGGAAGTGCGGCTGGATGCCCGCGGCCTGCAGCCGTCGCAGGTGCTCCTCCACCCAACTCGGCCCGGCCGGAACCGTCATCTCGCGGTATGTCGTCGACAGATCGGGTCGCATCAGCGATGTCCCTGCGATGTCGTCGGCGGTCATCAGTTCCATGATGTTCATCTGGCTGGTGTTGATCGCGATGGTCACCTGGTCGGGTGCCGGGTCCAGTTCTGCCAGCATGTGGCGGGTGTCATCGGACAGCCACTTCGCCTCGGCCCCATCACCTTCCGGCGCGAACGAGATGGAGCCGCCCACCTGGAGGATCATCTCCGGCACTGCTTCCCGAAGTCCGGCAAGCAACTCGTTGAACTTCGACAACCGCTTGCTTCCCTTGCCGTCGAGTTCGCGGACATGGATGTGCAGCACGGTGGCCCCGGCGTCATAGCAGTCCACGGCCTTCTGCACGTGCTCGTCCATGGTGAGCGGCAAGTCCTCGCGGAAGTCGTCGAGTTCCCATTCGGGCCCATAGGGCGCCGCAGTTATGACGAGCTTCTCCTGCAGTTCGGGGAACAGCGCGTCGTCGTGGAAGTGCATGGTGATCTCCTTCGGATATGTTTGGTGGACAGTTGAATTGGTTGGTCAAGCCGGCACGTCGCCGCGGATGCCGGCGCGCTCCATCTTTCGAACAGCCGGCCAGTAGTCCTGCACCGCATAGTGTTGGGTGCATCTGTTGTCCCAGATGGCGACACTGTTCTCAGTCCATCGCCACCGGACCTGATACTCGGGAATCGAGGCTTGACTGATCAGGTACTGCAACAGGTTTCCGGCGCCCGGGGAGTAGTCGATACCGAACCGGACGTTGTCAGCGGTGTGGTAGTTGACCAGGTGGGTGGTGAACGAGTTGACGAACAGAATCTGCTCGCCGGTCTCCGGATGGGTACGCACCACTGGATGTTCGGCATCGGGGTACCGCTCGTGCAACGCCTGGCGCTGTTCGGGGAGCATGCGCGCACCGAAAGTCGCTTCGATGCTGTGGCGGGCCCGCAGACCAGCGATCCGCGCCTTGAGCGTCTCTGGGAGACGGCGGTAGGCCTCGGCCATGTTGACCCAGATGGTGTCCCCACCCACCGGCGGCGTCTCGACACAACGGAGCACGCAGCCGAACGGCGGGTTCTCCCGCCAAGTCGCGTCGCAGTGAAAAGCGTTCTCGAAATGCTCTGGCGGACTGTCGAGATCCTTGTAGATGCGAACGAGGCCAGGATGATCGGGATCGCTACCGACAACGGGATGATCCTCGAGTGGGCCGAACCGCTCGGCGAGTGCCACGTGCTCGGCCCGAGTGAAGTCTTGGTCACGGAAGAACAGCACCTTGTGCTGCGTGAGCAACGCTCGCAGTTCACTGAAAAGGTCATCGTCTCGGGACACTTCTCCGAGATCGACGTCGAACACCTCGGCTCCGATCGAGCACGTCAGCGGTTCGTGCCGAAGCGCGGTCGGTGCCGGCGTCCGGGTTGCAGTGGTCATGTGATTCGTCCTTTCTCGAACGCGGATGACGTGGTTCAGACCGAGAAGACCGACGAGCCGATGCTGCGTCCGGTCTCTAGATCCCGGTGTGCTGCAACAGCATCGGACAGGTCGTAGCGCTGATTGATCTCGATGCTGATGCCCCCGTCGCGGACATGGGAGAACAGTTCGCCGGCAAGGACCGCACGTTCCATGGGATCGGCGATGTAGTCGGCAAGGGCCGGGCGTGTGACGAACACCGATCCCTGAGTCGCCAGTTGCATCGCATCAATCGGCGGGATCGGACCCGCCGCTGTGCCGAAGCACACCAGTAATCCACGACGTGCCACACACTGCAACGAGGACTGGAAGGTGGTGGCGCCGATGCTGTCGAAGACCACCGGCACACCTACGCCGTCCGTCAGTTCGCGTACGCGATCGACGACGTTCTCGCGGGTGTACACGATGACGTGATCACAGCCGTGTCGCCGCGCCACATCCGCCTTCTGGTCGGTGGACACCGTACCGATCACACGGAGACCCAGAAGCTTCGCCCACTGGCAGAAGATCAGCCCCACCCCACCGGCAGCGGCGTGCAGCAACACCGTGTCCCCGGCCACCAACGGCCATATCCGCCGCAGTAGATAGGCGGTCGTCAAGCCCCGCATCGTCATCGCCGCCGCGACGTCGAAAGCAACCCCGTCGGGAAGGGGAATCAGACTGTCTGCGGGCATCACCCGTTCGGTGCTGTACGCCCCGAGCGGACTTCCGGTGTAGGTCACCCGATCACCGGTGCACACCGTCGTGACCCCTTCACCCACGGCGGTGATCACGCCGGCGCCCTCGACTCCCATTCCGGCCGGCAGCGGCGCCGGGTACAAGCCGGTCCGAAAATAGGTGTCGGCGAAGTTGAGTCCGACGGCCTTGTGCTCGATCCGCACTTCGCCGGGTGCCGGATCCCCGACCGCGACGGTCTCCCAACGCAAGACCTCCGGGCCGCCGGTCTCATAGAAGCGCACAGCTTTTGCCACGATGTCTCCTCCTCGATGTGATGGTCGCTGCTGTCGACGATCCGATGTGATGCAGATGACATTAGGTTGGCGCGGCATGGCTTGCTTTTCCCCACGTGACAGAGAACTGATCATTTCGGGACGTAGGGTGAACGTATGAAACCTCTCGCCCGGTACGCGTCGCTGAACAATTTCGTCGAGCTCGGGCACACTCTCGGGTTCGATCCGGCCCAGCTCGTCCGAGAGGTCGGGCTCGACCCCGCGAGCCTGCGGCTGCACGATCGCTGGGTCCCGGCCGACGCGATCGCCGAATTGCTCGAGCTGGCCGCGGGTGTATCCGGCCGATCAGACGTTGGGCTCACTCTCGCCGGGTACCGCCGACTCGCCAACCTCGGGCCGTTGAGCCTCGCCATCCGAGAGGAGCCCGACGTCCGCAGCGCACTCGAGGTCCTGATCCGCCATCAACACATGTACAACGAAGCAGTCCGCACACGACTGACCGAGATGAGCGGAATCGCGACGATCGCGATCACGGTGGATGTCGGCCGGGAGGGCACCTTTCCGCAATCGATGGATCTCGCGGTCGGTGTGGTGCACAGTTTGATCCGAGGATTCATCTCGGCGGACTGGCAGCCGTTAGGGGTGTCTTTCACCCATCGGGCCCCGGTCGATCCCACGCATCACCACCGCTTCTTCGGCACTACGGTTCAGTTCGATCAGGATTTCGACGGGATCTCGCTGTACGCCCGGGATCTCGACACACCGAACGGTCTGGCGGACCCGGAACTACGGCGATACACCCACCAGTTCCTGGACGAGATCGCCGCATCTGCTGGTCCGACAACCGAGCGAAGGGTGCGCGAGCTCATCGAACTCCTGTTGCCGACTGGCCGTTGCTCGGTCGATCAAGTCGCCCGGAGCCTCGGAGTGGACCGCCGGACCGTACACCGCAAGCTGGCGGCCGAGGGACAGACGTTCACGACCGTGCTCGACGTCACCCGTGTCGAACTCGCGCGACACATGGTGGCCGGCCGACGACACAGCCTCACGGAAGTCGCTGACCTGCTGGGATTCTCATCCCCAGGCAACTTCTCACGTTGGTTCCGTCGACGATTCGACCAGAGTCCGTCGACGTGGCGACGCGCGCACGCTGACCAGTGAGGCCGAAGGACCTACCGTCGACGTCCGGTGGCGGAGAATCCACGGGCATGTGGGGAGCAGTGCCGCGGTGGCGATGACCGTCTCCTGTCGCAGGAGCACTCCACCACGACGCTCAGTCCAGCCAGTCCAACACCGCGGCCGCGGTCCAACTCTGCTGCATGCTGCCCAACGGTTCGCCCGTGAACGGCTCGTAGTACTCCGCGAATGCGCCGTCGGTGGCCTGCCGCAGCCCCTCCTCGCGGAGTCGCGCCGACCGTTCGGTCCAACCGCGCCGCGCGAACGCCCAACTGAACAGCCACGTCATCACCGGCCAGACGGGCCCGCGCCAGTACTCGCGCGGACGAAAGTCCATCGAGATCGGCGACGTCGACGGGGGCACGGCGTAGCGGAGGTCGGGATGCCCGCAAAAGCGGGGACCGTCGAACAGCCGCAGCAGCGCCCGCTCACGTTCCCGGGACAGACCACCGCAGATCAGCGGCGCGAACGCGGCGATCGTCTCGGTGGTGATCCACGCGTCGGCCCGTAGGTCGTAGTCGCGGGCCGCGCCGTTGCGATCGTTGGCAGCAGCCACCACGCCGGCACGGAACCGGTCGGCCCAGGCACGGAGGTCACGGACGTCGGATCGGGGTTTGGAGTAGTCCTCGCCGATGGTCGCGAGCACGTCGCAGGCGACCGAGAAGATCGCGCTGACGAAGACGTCCTCGACCGCGAAGCTCATCACCTTGGGCAGCAGGTCGTCGTCGTAGTGAGCGCGTTTCATCTGCTCGACGAGCCAGATGTAGCGGTCGTACTCGAGGTCGGTCGGCCGCATCGACTCGTCCGTCACATGATCGAGGTCGGCGCGCTCGTACGGCGGAAGATCTTGCCCCGGAACCACATTCGCGTAAGCGGTGTCCCACCGCGGCGAGTTGTCCATACCCGACTCCCAGCCGTGGAAGAGGGTGATCCGTCCGTTGCCGTGCGGGTCACGGGCATGGGCGAGCCACCGATGCCAACGCACCAGCGCGCCCCACCGTCGGTCGATGAACTCGTTGGCGACCGCGCGTGTGGTGCGACCGTGCCGGCGCGAATGATCCAGAATGCGTTGCACGGCAATCGCATGCACGGGTGGTTGGGTGATGCCGGAGGTGTCCGGATAGTCGGGGGCACAGTCGGCCAGGCGCGCGCACTCCCAGCGCGCCGGCCCCGGGAAGTAACCGTCACGGCCGTTCGCGAACACGATGTGCGGGATCATGCCGTTCGCCCACTGCGCAGACAGCAGGGTGTCCATCTCGATCACGGCCCGCTCCACCGACAACGGCGCCAACCCGACCGTCACGAATGCGGCATCCCAGCTCCACATGTGTGGGTAGAGCTTGGGGGCGGCACTGGTCATGGTCCCCAGATCGTTGCCGCGGAGCAGATACGCGGCACGCGCGGACAACTGAGTCGGGGTGAATCCATACCGGGCCACGCGTCGATTCTGCCCTGCCCGTCGCGGCGTCGCGCATCGGGTGATCCGGACAGTCGACGGGCACGCACTAATCTCGATGATGTGCCAACCGCTTTGATCACCGGAGCAAGCCGAGGTCTCGGTGCCGAAATCGCCCGTCAACTCGCCCCGACCCACGACCTTCTGCTCGGCGGACGCCCCTCGGCCGAACTCGACCGACTCGCCACCGAACTCGACGGCGCCAGCACGTTTGCCGTCGAGCTCACCGATTACGACGAGGTCGAGGCTGCCGTCGAGGCCATCTCGTCGCTGGACGTCCTCGTCCACAGCGCCGGGGTCGGCACCAGCCTCGAACCGGTGGCCGACACGACAGTGGAGGAGTGGCATCACGTCCTCGAGGTGAATCTCGTGGCCGCGGCTGAGCTCACACGACTGCTGCTCCCGGCACTGCGCGACGCCGCCGGCCATGTGGTCTTCATCAATTCCGGTGCGGGTCGTCGCGCCAATCCCGGGTGGGCGCCGTACGCGGCCAGCAAGTTCGGACTGCGGGCGCTCGCCGACGCCCTGCGCGCCGAGGAGACGTCACTGCGTGTGACGTCGGTGTTCCCCGGCCGGATCGACACCGACATGCAACGCGACATCGTGGCGATCGAGGGGCGGGCTTACGATCCGTCGGCGTTCCTGTCGCCGGCGACCGTCGCGACCAGCGTGGTGCAGGCGATCGCGACACCGGCTGATGCGCACCCAGAGGAGATCGTGCTGCGGCCGACCGGGCGCGGCTGAAAACGTCCCCGTGACGGGTCCTGTTGGGGGATACCCCACGGACCATCCTCACGGGGACGATTTCGGTCACTCGTGATCAGAGCTGCTTGAGGTCCGACTGCTCCCAGACCGCGCGCATCGACGACACCTTGCCCTCGTCGTCGAACACCATGATGTCGATGGGGGTGATCTCGAACTTCATCCCCGACGTGCCGGTGACCAGGGTGAACTCGAACACCGCGGTATCGCCCGCGATCTTCTTCCACTTGAGGGTCGCCGTCCGCTCGTCCATGCCGGTGATCACCGAATAGAACTCCACGAGCTGCTCACGGGTGTTGCGCACCTCTGCGCCGATCGGATCCTCGACGGTCGCGGTGGCCGCGTAGAGGTCTGCGATCTGCTCGGCCGTACCCGAGTTGAGCAGATTCACATACGCGTCCACGGTCGCGTTGATCTTCTCGGCCAGCGTTGCCTGCTCCACGGTCATCCGGAATGCCTTTCGTCGAAGTAGAACGTGTTCTACTTCGAGACGGTAGCACCCGCGGTCCGCACCGACGAGCGGATCCTCACTTCAGATCGGCGCTCGACCGCCCCAGCACACGACGGGCGATGATCAGCTGCTGGATCTGCTGGGTGCCCTCGAAGATGTCGAGGATCTTGGCGTCGCGAGCCCACTTCTCGAGCAACGAGGTCTCGGAGAAACCGGGCGTCGCCGCGATTTCCACGGCCTTGTTGGTGACGTCGGTGACCATGCGTCCGGCCTTGGCCTTCGACATGGATGCCTCCGCCGAGTTCGGCTGCTTCTCGTCGGCCATCCACGCGGCACGCAACGTGAGCAACCACGAAGCCTCCCAATCGGATTCGAGCCGGATGAACTCGCTGACGGCGGCGTGCTGGGCGGCGGCCGGACGGTCGTAGTCGACCGTGTGGCCTGCCTCTTCCAGGACACGGCGGAGTTCCTCGAGCGCCGCCCGGCCGAGACCGACGGCCATCGCGGCCACCACCGGACGCGTGTTGTCGAAGGTCTGCATGACCCCGCCGAACGCCTTCTTGGTGTCCACCTCGGGCGACCCGAGCAGGTTGCCCGCGGGCACCCGAGCGTTCTCGAAGCGGAGAACGGCCGTGTCCGAGGCCTTGATTCCCAGCTTGTGTTCGAGCCGCGCGACGGTGACGCCCTCGGTGTCCATCGGCACCACGAAACTCTTGATGGCGGCCCGGCCTGCGCTGCGATCCACCGTCGCCCACACGACCACGTGGTCGGCCCGCGAACCTGCGGTGACGAAGATCTTCTCCCCGTTGATCACGTAGTCGTCGCCGTCGCGGACCGCGGTCGTCGAGACCGCCGCGGAGTCGGAGCCGAAACTCGGCTCGGTGATCGCCATCGCAGCCCAGACACCCGAGAACTCCTCGAGCTGCTCGGGGCTCGCGACCGCGGCGATCGCCGCGTTGCCGAGCCCTTGCCCCGGCATCGAGAGCAACAGGCCGACGTCTCCCCAGCTCATCTCCCGCGCAGCGACGACCGCACCGATGCTCGCACCGCTGGGCCGGTCGCCCCCGGACGACGCGCCACCGCCCTTCTTGGCGAGCTTCGCGAGTTCGTCGAGTTCCACCGGGTACTCGTGTTCGGCCTTGTCGTACTTGCGCGACACCGGCCGCAGGAAGTGTTCGGCAGCCAGGTGTGTGCGCTCGACCGTGGAATCGAAAGTCGACGGGAGCTCGAGGTTGATCGCCATGCGGCAATCTTACTGGCCGGTAAGTTCTTTTCCAACCCCCGTTGAGGGCTTACTCTCGAACGCGTGACTTACGACGACGGTCTCGCCTTCCGTATTCGCGGCATGCTGGCGGAGGAGTGCGGCGTCGACGAACGTTCGATGTTCGGCGGGCTGGCGTTCTTGATCAACGGGAACATGGCCGTCGCCGCGAGCGACCAGGGCGGCCTGATGGTCCGGGTACCGCCCGAGGAGACCGAGGTACTCCTCGAGTTCGAACACACCACCCCCATGACGGTCGCCGACCGCCAGCCCAGCGGATGGCTCCAGATCTCCGACGACGGCATCCGCACCGAGCGACAGTTGCAGCGCTGGGTCACCCTGGGCGCCGCCTACGCGCGCAAACTGCCACCGAAGTGACCGTGCAGAATCTCCGGTGTGGCAGGTGAACGACGACTCCGCGGAAAGAATGCGAGATCGGGCCGCGTACCGGTACGGCTGGTCGGGCTGCTGATCCTCGGGATCTTCATCGTCGGCTACTGCGGCTTTCATCTCATCACCGACGACGTGACCTGCGGCCGCCAGTCGATGGCGGCGGGCGACCGCTGTGTCACGACCGCCGACGGTGACGGCGAGTCCCTCGTGACCGAGGACGATCTCGCGCAGCTGCCGCAACGTCCGGTCGATCTCGACGACTTCGCCCCGGATCCGGCACTCGACGACGTGTACGCACAGATCCGCTCGGTACCTACGTCGATGGGCCGCTCTCGCGACGAACAGGCCGCGCACAATGACCAGAACATGTGGGTGGCCACCGGAGTCGGCGCGATCGCCACGATCGGTGCGGCCACCGGCCTGCTGATCATCCACGCACGACGCAGCTGAAACGAGCTGCTGTCGGCCACGACAGCGGCCTCCCACGTCGATGGGCCAATGTCTCCGCCTCACCCGGGAACATCAGTCGCTGATGCGCTCCCACGTCCATGCGGTCGCCGCGTCGCCACCGAGGACACCCAACGCCTCCACGCCCACCTGGGCCGCCCGCGCAGCGTCCGCCGCCGGGAACAGCCGGACGAAGTTGTCGGACTGATACTCGTACAGGCCCTGCGGCGGACTCCATCCGAGTTGGATCAGTCGGGCATCCTGCTCCGCCGTGATCTCGCGATACGCATGGCCGACACACTCGGCCGCAATTCGGACGTCATCGAGACGTCGGAACTGCACGTAACGCACCGATGTCGCGGGCCGCGAGCGAAGCCTGCCGAGCAGACCGCCTTTTCGGGCCGACGAGTCGCCGGGCGGATCCGGCTCGCTCACCACCAGGGCGTCACCGGCGCCCAACCTCGCGAGTTCGTCCTCCAGACCAGCCCGTACGGGTATCCACGCGTCGTCCATTGTCCCGTTGTACCGCGAGGACCACGGCAGGTGGGGGATACGGCGGTGGTGGGTGAGCCGTGCGGGTCAGTGCGTCAGGGCACCACGTTGACCATGCGGCCGGGCACCACGATCACCTTGCGTGGCTCACCGTCGAGCAGGGGAGCGATCTTCTCGTCGGCGAGAGCTGCGGCACGCACGGTCGCCTCGTCGGCGTCGGCGGCAACCGTGATGCGGCTGCGCACCTTGCCCTTCACCTGGATCGGGATCTCGACGGTGTCCTCCACGAGCCATTGCTCGTCGGCCGTCGGGAACGGCCCGCGCGCCAGCAGGGTCTCGTGGCCGAGGCGCTGCCACAGTTCCTCGGCGATGTGCGGGGCCAGCGGCGCCAGCATGATCACCAGCGGCTCGACGGCAGCTCGCGGCGCACCCGACTTCTCGAAGTTCTTCGTCAGATGATTGGTCAGCACGGTCAGCTTCGCCACCGCGGTGTTGTTGCGCAACTCCGAATAGTCGTCGCGCACACCGGCGATCGTCTTGTTCAGCAGACGCTTGGTGTCGTCGTCGAGGTCGTCGTCGGAGCAGCGTACCGCCCCCGACTCCTCGTCGACGACCAGTCGCCAGATGCGCTGCAGGAAGCGCTGTGATCCGACGACGTCTTTGGTCGCCCACGGCCGCGACTGATCGAGCGGCCCCATGAACATCTCGTAGACGCGCAGCGTGTCGGCGCCGTAATCACGGCAGATGTCGTCGGGTGCAACGGAGTTCTTGAGCGACTTGCCCATCTTTCCGTATTCCTGATGCACCTGCTCGCCGTCGAAGAAGAACTGTCCGTCTCGCTCCTCGACCTCGTCGGCAGGCACGTAGACCCCACGCGAATCGGTGTAGGCATACGCCTGGATCATGCCCTGGTTGAACAGCTTCCGGTAGGGCTCGCGGCTCGTCACGTAGCCCAGGTCGAAGAGGACCTTGTGCCAGAACCGCGAATACAGCAGGTGCAGCACGGCATGCTCGACGCCGCCGATGTAGAGGTCCAGACCGCCGGGATCGTCGGGTCCGTGTTCGGCGGGGCGCGGACCCATCCAGTACGCCTCGTTCTCCTTGGCGCAGAACGTGTCCTCGTTGGTCGGGTCGATGTAGCGCAGCTGGTACCACGAGCTGCCGGCCCACTGGGGCATGACGTTCGCGTCGCGCGTGTAGGTCTTCACCCCGTCACCCAGGTCGAGTTCGACGGTCATCCAGTCGGTGGCCTTGGCCAACGGCGGCGACGGCTCACTGTCGGCGTCGTCGGGGTCGAAGGAGACCGGCGCATAATCTTCGACCTCGGGGAGTTCCACCGGCAGAAGCGATTCCGGCAGCGGATGGGCCTGGCCGTCGGCGTCGTAGACGATGGGGAAGGGTTCACCCCAGTAGCGCTGCCGGGCGAACAGCCAGTCGCGCAACTTGTACTGGATGGTGCCGGTCCCCACGCCGTGGCCCTCCAGCCACTCGATCATCGCCGCCTTGGCGTCGTCGACCTGAAGGCCGTCGAGGAAGTCGGAGTTCACCGCGGGCCCGTCCCCGACGTACGCGTCGGTCTCGATGCCCTGATCGGACCCGATCACCTCACGGATCGGCAGCCCGAACACGGTGGCGAACTCGTAGTCGCGACCGTCGTGGGCGGGCACGGCCATGATCGCACCGGTGCCGTAGCCCATCAGCACATAATCGGCGATGAACACCGGGACCTGTTCCCCGTTCACCGGATTCGTCGCGAACGTACCGGTGAACACACCGGTCTTCTCCTTGTTCTCCTGGCGTTCGAGATCGGACTTCGCGGCGATCGCGGCGCGGTAGGCCTTGATCGCGTCTGCCGGATTCTCCGCGCCGCCGGTCCACCGGTCGTCGGTACCCTCCGGCCACGCGGTAGCGGTCAGCTCCTCGACGAGCGGGTGCTCGGGAGCGAGGACCATGTAGGTCGCACCGAAGAGGGTGTCGGGCCGGGTGGTGAACACCTCGATGGTCACCGACGAGCCGTCGACACCGTCGGCCGACAACCCCGGCACCGGGAACGCGACCTGCGCTCCCCGCGAGCGACCGATCCAGTTGCGCTGCATCGTCTTGACCTTGTCCGGCCAGTCCAGCAGATCCAGGTCGTCGAGGAGCCGATCGGAGTACGCGGTGATGCGCATCATCCATTGCCGCAGATGCTTGCGGAACACCGGGAAATTGCCGCGGTCGCTGCGCCCGTCGGCGGTCACCTCTTCGTTGGCCAGCACGGTGCCCAGTCCGGGACACCAGTTGACCAACGAATCGCTCTGGTACACAAGCCGATACCCGTCGAGCACGTCCTTGCGTTCGGCGGCCGAGAGCGCCGACCATTTCCTGCCGTCGTCGAGAGTGCGTGCACCCGAATCGAATTCGTCGACCAGCTCGGACATCCGCCGCGCCTTGCGCTGGTCGGTGTCGTACCAGGCGTTGTAGATCTGCAGGAAGATCCACTGCGTCCAGCGATAGAAGTCGACGTCGGTGGTCGCCACCCGACGCCGCTCGTCGTGGCCGAGCCCGAGACGACGGATCTGCTCGAGATAGCGCTCGATGTTGGCCTCGGTGGTGGTGCGGGGATGTGTCCCGGTCTGCACCGCGTACTGCTCGGCGGGCAGGCCGAAGGAATCGAAGCCCATCGTGTGCAGGACGTTGCGACCGGTCATCCGCTGATACCGCGCGAACACGTCGCTGGCGATGAATCCGAGCGGGTGACCGACATGCAGACCGGAGCCCGACGGGTAGGGGAACATGTCCTGGACGAAGAGCTTCGCCGAGGCATCGGGTGCGCCACCGCCGAACGGGGTCAGGTCACCGGCGAGCGGACCCACCGGATTGGGGGCCTCGTACGCATGCTGGTTCGCCCAGTTCCGCTGCCACCGGGTCTCGATCTCGCCGGCGAGCTCTGCGGTGTAACGGTGTCCGGGCACCGTGGCGGGCGAAGAATCAGCTGAAGTCACCCGACCAGCGTAAATCGTCCGTTTCCACAGCTGGTCAACGGGCGTGGTCTGTACCTCGACGAGCAGAGGACGAGCAGAGTGTGAATCGAGTGTGAGCAAGTCCTGCCGACGCTGATTCGGCTCATCACCGCAGTCGGTCGTATCGTTGTCGCTGTGAGTGCCCTGCCTGTCGTCGTCGCCGTCCTCGTCTTCGTGCTGGCCGCGGTGTGGGCGACGGTAGGTGTACTGGGATTGACCGGCCGTCTGCCCCGCAACCGTTGGTTGGGTGTGCGTGCTGATGAGTCCATGCGCTCTGACCAGGCGTTTGTCGCCGCGAACCGCGTCGCTGCGCCCGGCATGTTGGCTGCTGCGGGCATTCTCGTCCTGGCCGGCGTCCTGACACTCGGCGTGGGCGGCTACTGGTCGCTGGTGTTCGCCGTGGTCGGGGTCGTCGCGGGTCTGTTCGTGGTGGGCGTGGTGAGCGCCTACGGCGTCCGGGCGGCCGGCGCGGTACCCGCCGACGACGGCGGCTGCTCGTGCTGCTCATCACACGACCACGAGGAGTCGTCACCGGCGGCGACGTCGGCCTCCGACGCCGCCGACCACGCTGCCGACTGCGGCACCTCCAGCTGCGGCGCGTGCTCGCTGCGCGGCATCTGTTCGAACGAATCCGCGCAGGCCTGAGCCTTCGTGATCAACCCCCTCGCGGTCGGTCGTGACCTGCTGAACCGGTCACCCATCGACGGATTCATCCTGGCCATCGTGGCAGCCGTGGTTGTCGCCGCCTTCCTGCCCGCACGCGGTGACGCCGCCGAGGTCCTCGACTGGGTCGTGACCATCGCCATCGCCCTGCTGTTCTTCCTCTACGGCACGCGACTGCATCCGCGTGAGGCGCTCGACGGGCTCAAACACTGGCGACTGCACACCACGATCCTCGCCTTCACGTTCGTGCTGTTCCCCATCGTCGGCCTGGCGATCAAGCCGATCGTCGAGCCGATCATCGGCAACGACCTCTACAGCGGACTGCTGTACCTGTGCCTGGTGCCGTCGACGGTGCAGTCGTCGATCGCGTTCACCTCGATCGCTCGGGGCAATGTGCCCGGTGCCATCGTCAGCGCATCCGCGTCGAACATCCTCGGCGTCTTCCTCACCCCGCTGCTCGTGGTGGCGTTGATGACCACCAGCAGCGGCATCCAGATCGACGCGTCGTCGGTCCTGAAGATCGTCGCGCAGATCCTGGTCCCGTTCATCATCGGGCAGCTGGCCCGACCGTGGGTGGGTGGATTCTTCGGTCGGCATGCGAAGGCGACGAAGTATGCCGACCGAAGCTCGATCGTGCTCGTGGTCTACTCCGCGTTCAGTGAGGGTGTCCGCGAGGGCATCTGGTCGATCGTCGACGTGGGTCAGATCATCGCCGTCTCGGTGATATCGCTCATCTTCGTCGTGGTGATGTTGGTGGTCACCCACTGGATACCGCAGCGACTCGGATTCGACCGTGCCGACACCATCGCCATCCAGTTCTGCGGCACCAAGAAGAGCCTGGCCACCGGACTGCCCATGGCGACAGTTCTTTTCGCCGGGTCCACCGTCGGCCTCATCGTGTTGCCGTTGATGATCTTCCATCAGATCCAGCTGATCCTGTGTTCGTGGCTGGCCGGCCGCTACGGGCGCGAGTTCGATGCCGCCGAGGCGCCTGCCCCGTCGTGAGCGGGGGAGCGGCTGCATTCAGTCCACTATCAGGAAACCACGTTCGCTAAACTGCGTGGCATGACTGCCGATGGTGCCAACACGGTCCGCGACACCGGTGATCCGGCCCCGGTGCATCGCGAGGTGCTCGGTGATCCACCGACCGGGGGAGACCTGGAGGCCGCCATCGCGCGACAGGTGCGACTCCTGCGGCGCAACGCCGGCCTGTCGGTCGCCGACATGGCCGCCAAGGTCGGTATCTCCAAGGCCATGTTGTCGAAGATCGAAAACGCCCAGACCTCCTGCAGTCTCTCCACTCTGGCTCGTCTCGCCGCAGGCCTCGACGTCCCGGTGACCTCGCTGTTCCGGGGCGCCGACGTGGAACGCGAGGCCGTCTACACCGAGTCGGGGAAGGGTGCGGTGATCGTCGGACGAGGTACCCGCGTCGGCCATCACTACGAGTTGCTCGGTTCACTACGCGGACAGCACAAACGCCTCGAACCCGTCCTCGTCACATTGACCGACGACAGCGAGGTGTTTCCTCGCTTTCAACATCCGGGCACCGAACTGCTGCACATGCTCGAAGGCGTGATGGTCTACGGGCACGGCAACGCCGAGTACACGCTGCGCCCGGGCGACAGTTTGCTGCTCGACGGCGAGGGCATCCACGGTCCGCACGATCTGGTGCGGTTGCCGATCCGCTTCCTCGCCGTGACCGCATATCCGGACAACCACACCGGTGAGTGATCGACGGTGACACCGAGTAGCGGAACACCGAAGGCCGACAACACACCGTCACGTTGGCAACGACGACTGGACGCCATCGCCCGTGGCGAGCAGGTCCGACCGCCGTTCGCCGAAACCCTGCACATGCCCGGCATCCACGAGTGGGGACCCGGCTTCGTGGTCAGCCATGTCGAGATCACCCCGTCGGTCTTCAACTCCGGCGGCAGTGTGTTCGGCGGTTACCTCGCGTGCGTGGCCGACCAGGTGGCAAGTCAGGCAGTGTATTCCGTCCTCGACGACGACCACTCGTTGCGCACCGTCTCACTGCAGACCGAATACCTCCGGCCGGTTCCCGCAGGACTACTGGTGGTGACCGCTCGGGTCCGCACCAAGCAGCGCACACTGGCCCGCGTCCAGGTCGAGATGACCGTTGACGACGAGATCCATTGCGAGGCACGCGCACTGGTGATGCTGCGCCCGACAGCCCACGACCTGGAAGCGAATCACGCTACCGGCGCAGCGGCTTCGACACCGGCAGGTTCACGAAACTCGGCCGTGTCGGATCCAACTGGATGTGCTGGGGCTTGAGCTGTGATTCGTTGAGCAACGGACGCAACGGGAGCCCACGGGGGAGATTCATCGCGAACACGTCCACACGCAGCCGGTGCCCGGGTTTGAGGATGGCCTCGGTGGGCAGGAGCCCGATGTCGACGCCCACCGCGCGCCCTGGTGTCACGGGCTGTCGCGTCGACAGGGTGAGCTTGTAGAACGGGTCGATCACATCGCCGTTCGGCGCGAACTGCGACTGCGCACGGTCGTAGCCACGCAACGACGCCATCACCTGGCCGGAACTGATCACCTTCGAGGTCCCGTCCGGGGCAACGTCGTTGAGCGTCGCCGTCCAATACCCGTCGGTGGCGTCGAGCACGGTGTTGAGGTGCACGTTGGTGTACCCGGAGATACTGCGAGCGGTCGACACCGGGGCAGTGGTGAAGCTCAGGGCGTTGCGTTCGGAGATGCGGGCGTCCTTGGCGCAGAACGGGAACAGGGCGGTGGCGCCTGCGGTCTGCTGGGCCGAGTCCCGCGAGCACAGCGTGAGCAGACCCGGCGAGATCGTCATCCGACCCCGCGATCCGGAGGGCGCTGCGGTGAGGCTTCCGTCGCGTACCGCATGTGCAGCCGTGCCGGTGCGCCGATCACCCAGATACAACCGTTGCCTGGACATCCCCGCACGCGGGTACTGGTCCGCGGAGATCCAGTTGTCGCCGACCCGCTTGAGGTTCACCGGACCATAGGAATCCACTCCGTTGTCGATTCCCTTGAGCCACTTGTCGAACCAGGCCTTCTGAAGTGCATCGAGGCGCACCGGCGTTCCCGGTCGGCCCTGCCCGCCACCGATGGTCAGGTGATAGCCGTCGCCCATGATCAGTTGTTTGCGTCCGGGCGCGAGCGGGATGCGGTTGTACATCCGGACCTCGCTGTTGGTGAACAGATCGAACCAGCCGCCATAGATCAGCGTCGGTGTCGTGATCCGATCCGCGTGGTCGAGCCACGCCTTTCGAGGTTCGGAATCGGTCTCCAGCAATGCTTTCAGGTTGTCCGGAACAGACGGGACATCCGGTGTCAGAAGCGCGGCGAACAACTGCGGATAGAAGGTCAGCGGGTCGGAGATGCGGTCCGCCAACCACTTCCAGTCGAATGTGCCGTTCAGCATCGAGGCCACGTTGGGAACCATCTTGGTGGTGTTCACCAGCGACAGCCACATCGGCAGGAAGCCGACGCCGAGCGCGCCGCCCGGTGCCACGATGTCGCGGATCAGATCGCCGCCCGGCTCCACGGGGAAGATGGCCTTGAGCGCCTCCGGGTTCTTGTTGGCCGCCTGGATCTGGTTGATCGCCGAATACGACACCCCGGACATGCCGACCTTGCCGTTCGACCAGCGTTGTCGTGCGGCCCAGTCGATCACCTCGACCGTGTCGGTCTGCTCGCGGCTCTGGAAGACGTCCCAGACGCCCTGTGAGAAACCCGTGCCGCGCACGTCGACGACCACCTGCGTGTACCCGCTGCGCACCAGGTCGTAATCCACCATGAAGGTGCGCGCGCCGCCGTCGTGCAGTGTCTGCGCGATGTCGGTGATGCCGTCGATCGGGGTGCCGTGCAGATTGATCGCACCGGCGATCTGCATGAACAACGGTTCGAGGACCGGGTGCTGCATGATCGCCGATCCGAGCGCGGTGACGAGTTTGGTGTAGGGCGTCATGTTCACGATGACCGGTTTGCGTTCGCCCGCCGCGCGCCCCTTGCCATCGGCAGGCCGATAGACGTTGGCGCGCAACACCGTTCCGTCACTCATCCGGATCGGGACGTCCCAGCTCACCGACACACCGGGATAGGGGTGGGCCCCGTCATGCGAGGCCACCCAGCGGGCGCCGGCCGCCCCACCGCTCGGCGGCATGGGTGCGGCACCCGCACTCGCCGGCAACAACAACACCGAGACTGTGGCCACCAGGGCCGCGAACATCATCCCCACCCGCACGACACCGATCCCCCATCCGTGTTGACCAAGCGTCAGTAAATTAGCAGAAACGGTGGCCTGCGTCACTCATCTGTTCACACGGAATTCGCCGACCCCCGGGTGCGCGACGGGTCAGTTGCGGCTGATGTCGATCGGATGCGTGGCGAGCAGCGGGGTGGGCCACGGTTGGCGACGCAGCACCGCACTCCAGAGATCGACGGTCGCCGGTGCCAGCAGATCGCGCGGCAGGGCAGAAGCCAGCATCCAGCTGTCCTGTTCGAGCTCGCCGTCGAGCTGGCCGATTCCCCAACCCGCGTATCCCGCGAACAACCGGATGCCCTCGAGCACCCCGTCGAGTTCGGACGGATCGGCGTCGAGATCGACGAGCACCACGCGGCCGTCGACGGGCCGCAGTGCGTCGAGCCCGTCGATGTCGGCACCAGGCTTCACGACACCGAGACACATCGCCGAATCCTGTTTGACGGGACCGCCGACGAACAACGCCTGCGGGGACGCCGACAGATCCGTCCACTGCGGCAACAGGTTGTGCACCGCGGTCTGGCTCATCCGGTTCAGGATGACGCCCAGACTGCCTGCCTCGTTGTGCTCCATGACGTAGATGACCGTGCGGGCGAAGGTCGGCTCGATGAGGTCGGTGGAGGCGAGCAACAGGGTTCCGGGCCGGACGCGGCCGACCTGCGAGATGTCCGGACCAGCGTCTGGGACGCCCTCCGAGTAGAACTCGGGGGTCGGTTCCTCGGGATCGTCGCCGCCGGCCACGTCCCCATCATCGCATGTTCTCCCCGTCGAGGGTCGGTACTCTTGATCAGTGATGTCAGGGCCTTCTCACGGCACCCCCGGACTACGGGGATTTGTGCGTTCGCTCGGCCACTCACCCGGTCTCGGACGACTGCTCGCGGTCCGTCTGACCAGCCAGATCACCGACGGCGTCTTTCAGGCGGCGTTGTTCGCGTCGATTCTGTTCAATCCGGAGCGACACGCCGACCCGCTGGCCGTGGCCGGGGGACTGGCCGTGTTGTTGCTGCCGTATTCGTTGATCGGGCCGTTCGCGGGTGCCCTGCTCGACCACTGGGATCGCCGCAATGTGCTGGTGTACGCCAACATCATTCGCGCGACGATGATCGGTCTCGTCGCGGTCGCGATCGCCACCGGCGCCAGCGACACGATCGTGCTGATCGGTGCGCTCGCGGTGACCGGGGCCAGCCGCTTCGTGGCGTCCGGGCTGTCCGCGGGTCTGCCCCACGTCGCCCATCGCGACGTCATCGTCGGGACCAACGCGTTGTTCACCACGCTCGGTGCCGGCATGCTCGCCGTCGGTGCCGGGATCGCGGCCGTCCTGCGCGCGGTGTTCGGCCCCGACAACACCGGCAGCGCGATGACCACGCTCGGCGGCGTCGTCATCGCGCTCATCGCCGCGACCCTCGCGCATGGTTTCGCACACCTGCAACTCGGTCCCGACGAGCCGGACGACCCGGGGCGGTCTGCCGTGCACGCGGTCACCGTCGGATTGCTGCACGGCATACGTGCGGTCGCACATTCACCGACGGTGTCGGCGGCCCTGTCGGCGATCGGTGCACACCGCTTGGTGTTCGGCATGAACACGCTGATGCTGCTGGTCCTCACCAAACATGCGGGCTCGGGCGACGGTCTCGTCGGGATCGGTGTGGTCGCGGGTTTCACCGCAGGTGGTGCGTTCCTCGCGGCCGTGGTCACCCCCGTCGCGGTCGCACGGGCCGGCAGGCGTGCCACCCTCGTGGTGGCCCTACTCGTCGGCGCCATCGCCGAGATCTCCCTGTTGGGTCTGCACCCGATCGTCATCGGGATCGCGGCCTTCGTGCTCGGGCTGATCGGACAGGTCGCCAAGCTGTGCGGAGACGTGGCGATGCAGGTGGACATCGACGACGCGGTCCGCGGTCAGGTGTTCTCCGTGCAGGACGCGATCTTCAACATCGCCTACGTCGGTGCCGTCACCCTCGCGGCGGTGCTCGTCCCCACCGACGGACGTTCGGCGCTGCTGCCGGTGCTGGGCACCGTCCTGTATCTGATCGGTGCCGTGGTGGTGCGGCTGCTGCACACGCCGCCCGGCCCCGACCACGGATCCTTCAGCGACGATCGAATCGAGGCGAACGGTCGTCGAAGCTGACGTCGGCACGGCCGTCGCCGTTCTCGTCGACCAGCACCCGATCGAACTCCGAGTCGCCGTCCTCGTCGATGAACAACCGCTCGGCGACGGCCACCCCGGCACGCCGCGTCCCCACCACCTCGACGTCGGTGCGACCGTCTCCGTCGAGATCGGTCGAGCGGACCACGGTCGTCTCGGCGTCCTCGTCCCCGACCGTGGGTTCGGACTCCCGATGAGTCGGATCGGTGAGGCGGCCCGCAGGAGGCGGCACCTCGGGTGCGCCGGGCTGCGCGTATCCGTCGGGCGATCCTTCCGACGGTGACCCGAGGCCGACCGGCCGCTCGACCCGCTCACCCCACACCCCGGTGCCGTCGTCGCGGTAGAAGATCTCGGGCTCACCGTCGTCGTCGCGATCGAGCGCGGCGACGTCGGCACGACCGTCGGCGTCGGTATCCCACATCGCATCGTCACGTCGCCCGTCACCGTCGAAATCGAGACCGACCGCGTCCGGGTGTCGGTCCCCGTCGAGGTCGGTGTCGGCCGCCGAGATCCACGGTGTGGTGTGCCCGTCGCCGATCCCGAAGAGGTAGTGGATGTCGGAACCCATGATGGTTGGACGCTGCGCGCCACCCACCGGTTCCGCGGCGACCCCCTTTCCGCGCTGATCGGCACAAACCGGTAGGTTCAGGGCCTATGTACGTGAGCGAATTGGGCGAGCAGTTTCACCGTGCCCGCCTTCGCCCGGAGATTGTGCATCTCGACTCGGCGGCTGCCGGGCGTTCCTCGAATGCCGTGATCGGTGCGATCTCGGCTCATCTGTGGCGTGAGACCGAGCGCGGCTCCTACATCGCCGCCGACGACCGTGCCACCGAGATCGCCCGCGACAAACGCGACCTCGCCTCGCTGATCGGTCACACCTCCGACGAGTTGGCGTTCCGGGAGAGCGCACGCGCCGCGCTGCGCGCCCTGCTGACGTACTGGAACCTTCCCGTCACCACCACCGTGTGGGTGGCGAAGAACGAGTTCGGGCCCAACCTGGTCGAGTTCGAGCGCCGGGGTTTCGCGGTGCGGCCGCTGCCCGACGCCGACGTCGTCGGACACGTCGACACCGACGCCCTCGAGAACATGCTGCAGTTCGAGCAGCCCGACTTCATCCACATCTGCCACATCGGGTCGATGTCCGGTGTGGTCCAGCCCATCACCCGGATCGTCGAGATCGCCCACGCCGCCGACGTGCCGGTGGTCGTCGACATGGCGCAGTCCGCGGGCCACGTGCCGACCGTGACCGGTGCCGACGTCGTCTACGGGACGAGCCGCAAGTGGCTCACCGGTCCGCGCGGTGTCGGCTTCGTCGCGGTACGCAAGGACGCGCTTCGCCACGTCGAGGTGGAGACGTCGGAGGCGTTCGTGGCCGGACGCCTCGGCCTGGGTGTCGCCGTGTCCGAGGTGCTGTCCATCGGCCAGCAGCGCGTGTTCCGAGAACTCGCGGCGATCGGTCGTCACACCCGGGAACGGCTCGACGGTATCGGGAGTTGGGAAGTGCTCGAACCGATCGACGAACCGTCGGCGATCACCACCCTGGCACCGCCGCCGGGCTGGCAACCGTCGGATGTCGCGGCCGCTCGGGACAAACTGCTGTCCCTGGGCATCCTGGTGACCTGCGCCGACTCGTGGCGCGCACCGTTGGCCACCGAGCAGTCGGTGCTGCGGATCAGCCCGCACCTCGACGTCGAGCGTGCGGATCTCGATCGGCTCGCCGACGCGCTGCGCACGATGGGTTACTGACCCGGGACCACTCTCTCGTTCCGAATCGCGCAGCGAACCCCTCAGGGCGACAGCGCATCCACGACGTCGGTGACCGCCGCGCGGGCCAGGTCCGCGTCGGCGTCCACGAGGCCTATCCGGGTCCGGCGGTGCAGGACGTCGTCGACGGTGAGCGCTCCCTCGTGGGTCACCGCGAACGCCACCTCGGCGCGCGTCACGTCGAGGTCTTCCGCGATCGGTTCCAGCGGTCGATCGATGGCCGTGGCGTCGGCGACTTTCGTTGCCTCCGAACCGAATCGGGCGATCAATGACGCGGGAAGGTCGCTGCTCGCCGGGGCTCCGGCGGCACCGACCAGCGGGGTCGTGGTGGTGACGCAGGCACCGCACCGCAACCCGGCCGCGGTGACCGCGGCGTCGACCGCATCCTGGGCCATCCGACGATAGGTCGTGAGCTTTCCACCGATCACGCCGACGAGTGTGTCGTCGGTGACGCGAACCCGATGACGGCGCGACACGTCGGCGAGATCCTCTGTGTCCGATGAACTTCCACCATGACGTGTACCGATCAGCGGACGCAGGCCGGCGAAGGTGCCGCGGATGTCGGCCCGGGAGACCGGTTCCTCGAGCGCGGCGTTGATCGAGTCGAGCAGGAAGTCGATCTCGGCATCCGACGACGTCGGCACATCCGGGATCGCGCCGGGTGCGTCCACATCGGTCAGGCCGACGTACACCCGACCGAGCTGCTCGGGAAGAGCAAAGACGAAGCGCGACAACGATCCCGCGATCGGCACGGTCAGCGCGCCGGTCGGGTTTCCGAAGCGCTGGGCGTCGAAGACGAGGTGGGTGCCGCGGCTGGGCCGCAGATGCAGCGAGTTGTCGACCTGACCGGCCCACACGCCCGCGGCGTTGATCACGCTACGCGCCGCGACGTCGAAGGATTCCCCGGTCAGCGTGTCGGTCAGCCGTGCACCGGTGCCGGTGACCCGGTCGGCCCGGGTGCGGGTGCATATCGACGCACCGAACGCCGCAGCGGTCCGCGCCACCGCGACCACGAGACGAGCGTCGTCGACGAGCTGTCCGTCGGCACCACCGACCGCGCCGCGCAGTCCGGCACGGCGGGTGGCCGGGCACAGTTCGAGAGTCTCGGTGGCGGACAACCGAACCGGCCCCGGCAGAACCGACGACGGCGTTCCGGCCGTGCGCCGCAACAGATCTCCGGCCCCGAATCCGGCGCGGATGAGAGCCGTGCGACCCGACGAACCGTGGTCGGGGATCACCTGGCGCAGCGGCCGGATGAGATGGGGCGCGATGGCGGTCATCAGATGGTGGCGTTCGATCGCGCTCTCGTAGGCGATCGGTAGCTGGCCGGCGGCGAGGTATCGCAGTCCGCCGTGCACGAGTTTGCTGCTCCAGCGCGAGGTGCCGAACGCCAGGTCGTGGGCCTCGACGAGTGCGACACGCAACCCGCGGGTGGCCGCGTCGAGCGCGACGCCGGCACCCGTGATGCCGCCACCGACGACGAGAACGTCCAGGGGTTCGGTCGCATCGGCGAGCGCCGCGAGGACCGAACGACGGTGACGGGCATCGAGCACGGCCATCAGTTGGCCGGAGGTAAGTCGTCGGGTCGACGCAAATAGGAAGTGAGTGCGTGGTGGAGTTCGATGCTCCACTCATCGCCGAGGATCGACTCGACGAGTGCGCGGGACTGGATGGCCGACTGCGTGATCAGCAGGACCATCGAGGCCATCTTGGCCGGGTCACCGTCACGGACCTGACCCTCGGTCTGTCCACGAGAGATGACGCCGGACAGCAGATCGAGGACTCCACGCTGGCTGGTGCCCAGACGATCGAACACGTAGGGCGTCATGAAATCGCGTTGTTCGCGCCACAGGGCGGCGACGAGTTCGTCGTCGCGCAGCGCGGCGACCACCCGGACGACCTGATCGATCGCGGCGTCGAAGTCCGCGGTGCGCAGCGGTGTCGCCTCGGTGACGGCGGCGACGATGCCGAGCACCTCGCGGGTCAGCAGGGCACGGATCATCTCCGACATGTCCGGCCAGCGCCGGTACACCGTCGGACGGCTGACACCGGCCTCGCGGGCGACCTCGGCGATCGTCACCTTGCGGCCGTCGTTGCGCACAAGACACCGGCGGGCCGCGTCGAGAACCTGGTCCCCGATGTCTTCTTTACAGATTGACATGATGTGTAACACTGTAACCCATGGGCTCTGATATGCCTCACTGCCACCGCGTTCGCCACGCCACAGTACTGGTGAACCCTCACTCACGGCATGGGGCAGGCCAGGCGATCGCCGAACAAGCGGTCGACGCCTTCGCCGATCGCGGCGTCGACATAGAGCTGATCGTGGGGCGCGACGCCGACCACGCCGCCACCCTGACCGCCGCGGCACTCGCCGCCGACACCGACGCACTGGCCGTGGTGGGCGGCGACGGCACCTTACGCCTGGCCGTCCAGGCGGCACACGGATCCGGCATCCCGTTGGGCATCATCCCCGCGGGCAGCGGCAACGACGTCGCCCGCAACCTGGGCGTGCCGGTCGACGACGTCGCGGCCGCGGTGGATGTCGTCGTCGGCGGCCACCGCAGCACCGTCGACCTGGGCCGGGTGACGTTCCCGGACGGTCGCACCGAACTGTTCTGCACCATCGCGGCAACGGGATTCGATGCCTCGGTCACCGCCCGGGCGAATCGCATGGCCTGGCCGAAGGGGCAGGCGCGGTACACGATCGCGGCGCTCGTCGAACTCGCCGGACTGCGTTCACGCCATTACGACGTGCGCGCCGACGACCAGAAACTCCACGGCGACCTGGCCTTTGCCGCGATCGGGAACACCACCTCGTACGGCGGCGGGATGCAGATCACGCCGAACGCCTCGATGACCGACGGACAACTCGACGTGACCGTGGCGTTGCGGCCGGCGCGGTTCGCACGCACGACGGTGGCCAGGGTCTTCCCGAAGGTCTTCACCGGCGAGCACATCTCCCATCCGATGGTGCGCACGATGCGTGGGCGGGAGATCGAGCTCTACTGCGATCCGCCTGCACTCGTGTCCGTCGACGGTGATCTCGTCGGTGAACTGCCTGCCGTGTTCGAGGCGCTCCCGCGGGCGGTGACCTTCCTGACCCCGGTCGGCTGATCCGCCGCTGCCGCGGTCGTCAGCCGCGCTGAGACCACCATTCCCGCAACGCCTCCTCGGCCTCCTCGCGAGACAGCGGCCCGCGGTCGAGCCGCAGTTCCTTCAGATATCGCCAGGCCTGACCGACGAGGGGACCGGCCGGGATGTCGAGCAACTCCATGATCGCGTTGCCGTCGAGGTCGGGGCGCACGCGATCGAGATCCTCGGCGGCCTGCAGCGCCGCGATGCGCCGTTCGAGGTCGTCGTAGTTCTCCTGCAGACGGCGAGCACGCCTCTTGTTGCGGGTCGTGCAGTCGGCGCGCACCAATTTGTGCAGTCGGTCCAGCAGCGGCCCCGCGTCGGTCACATAGCGGCGTACCGCCGAATCCGTCCACGCGCCGTCGCCGTAACCGTGGAAGCGCAGGTGGAGGAAGACCAGCTGGGACACCTCGTCGACCACGGCCTTCGGATACTTCAGGGCACGCATCCGTTTGCGGACCATCTTGGCGCCGACCACCTCGTGGTGGTGAAAGCTCACGCCACCGCCGGTCTCGTGGCGTCGCGTGGCCGGTTTACCGATGTCGTGCAGCAACGCGGCCCATCGCAGCACCAGGTCGGGATCGGACTCCTCGAGATCCATCGCCTGCTTGAGCACCGTCAACGAGTGCTGGTAGACGTCCTTGTGCTGGTGGTGCTCGTCGATGGTGAGCTTCATCCCGGGAATCTCCGGGAGGACGTGGACTGCCAGGCCGGAGTCGACCATCAGATCGATGGCCTCGAGCGGATGATCGCCGAGGATCGTCTTGTCGAGCTCTGTGCGCACCCGCTCGGCGGTGATGCGATTGATCTGGTCGGACATCTCGGAAATGGCGTCGAAAACGCGGGGCGCGACGCGAAAACCCAGTTGAGAGACGAATCGGACCGCACGCAGCATGCGCAGCGGGTCGTCGTTGAAGGATTCCTCGGGAGTGGCCGGGGTGTCGATCGCACCGGCCAGCAGCGCCGTCATGCCGTCGAGCGGGTCGCAGAACTCGGCCGGACCCTCGCGGCCGATCCGCACGGCCATGGCATTGATGGTGAAATCGCGTCGCACCAGGTCGGCGTCGAGTGACTCACCGAAGGCGACCTCCGGATTGCGCCCGACACGGTCATAGGAATCCGCACGGTACGTGGTCACCTCCACCATCTGGTCACCTTTTCGGGCGCTGATCGTGCCGAATGCGATTCCGGTGTCCCAGACGGCGTCGGCCCAGCCCGACAGCAGTCGCTCCAACTCGTCGGGGCGCGCGTCGGTGGTGAAGTCGAGGTCGTTGCCGAGGCGGCCGAGGACCGCGTCGCGCACCGACCCGCCGACCAGGAACAACTCGTGTCCGGCGTCGGCGAACAGCGCACCGAGCGGCACCAGGACGTCGGCGAGTTCCCGCAGCGACACCGCTGCCGAGGCCAGCAGTCGGGTACGGCGTTCGGGGTCGCTCACGGCATGTCAGCCTACCGTCGCGGTGTCCGACGACCACAAATCGCCGGATCCGCATGGACCTCGGCGATCCGTGGCGGCGACACCGGTGCCTGCGCGAGCCATCGAAGGCAAACGGCAGGTGACCAACGGCTAGCATCGAGAGCGTGTCCGCCGATCCGTCCACCGACCCCTCTGACGTCTCTTCCGACGTCACGGCCGGTGGACGCGGCCCGAACGACAAGTCCCGGGACACCGCCAACGGTGGTGGTCGGCGCGTGACACCGGCGGATCTGGCCCGCAATGGCACCCGCGGCGTCACACCCGACGACGCACCCTCCGGAGGAGGCGGACAGCGTCGCCGGGGTCAGCGGGGACGTCGACGACGGGGGAGGCGGCCGGCGCCCGTGAGCGCTCCGTCCACCGAGTCCGCCGACGACACGCCCACGCCGCGTCCGGTCGAGCGACGCAACGTGCCCAAGCCGGGGCCGATGCCCAAACGCACCGACCCAGAACGGGTCGGCGTCGTCGACGAATCGACCCCGACGCACACGCGGGTGTCGCCGCCGAAACCGTCGGACCTGGTGGCGGTGACCGCGAAGATCACCAAGACCGGTCTCACCCACACCGTGGCGCCGGAGAATCCGGCGACGACCACGAAGGGCAAGAACCGTCGGCGCCCCAACCGCAACGACCGTGGCCAGGAGAAGTTGCGCACCGTGCGCGAGACGTCCGCGGGCGGCCTGGTGATCTCCGATCTGGATCTGCCGATCGACGAGCTCTCCGCCGCCCTCATCGGGCGGATGGATCGGCGCGGCCGGATGATGTGGTCGCTGCCGAAGGGCCACATCGAAACCGGTGAGACGGCCGAACAGACCGCGATCCGCGAGGTCGCCGAGGAGACCGGGATCCAGGGCACCGTGGTCGCGCCGCTCGGCAAGATCGACTACTGGTTCGTCAGCGAGGGACGCCGGATCCACAAGACCGTGCACCATTATCTGTTGCGCAGCGTCGGCGGCGAGTTGTCCGACGCCGACTACGAGGTCAGTGAGGTGGCCTGGGTGCCGCTGGCCGAGCTGCCCCGCAAGCTCACGTACTCTGACGAGCGGCGACTGGCCCGGATGGCCCGTGGCGTCATCGCCGATCTCGCCGCCGACCCGAACCGGTTGGCCCAGTCCGAGGCCGAGAGCATTCGCACCGAACCGAACGCCTATGAGAGAGCCGCAGCCGCCCGCAACCAGCGCCGCAACGAGCCGCCGCCACCGCAGCGGTCTCGTCGGCGTCGGCGCCGGCCTCGGCGTCCACCGGCGGGCGATGCCTGACCGCCGCCCCGCCCGGTCATCCGCGTGCCGACCTTCCGCGAGCCCCCGACGATCCGTACAGATCTGTGCCACGATCCTGGCCACCCTGCTGATCTGTCTCATCTCGGCCGGGCCCGCCGTCGCGGCCCCCGGTTCCGATCAGACCGGCACCGACGATGCCGTCCCGGACAGCTTTCTGCAGCTGTCCATCGACTCGATGACCCCGTCGATGGTGACCAGCAGCGGGTCTTCCACGGTGACCGTCAGCGGTCACGTGGACAATGTCGGCGACCGGATGCTGCACGACCTCACCGTGCGACTCGAGCGCGGCGATCCGGTGCGCACCGCGAACGGTCTGCGCAGCGACCTCGTGACGATGCCCGACCCGGCCACGGTGGCGACGCCGTTCCGCGGTCTGTCCGACGACCTGGCGCCGGGCAAGTCCGCGCGGTTCACGATCACCGCACCGTTGTCGGGGTCCGACGGCCTCGACATCCAGCGGACCGGCGTGTTCCCGATCCAGGTCAACGTCAACGGCCTGCCCGACTACGGCAATCCCGCCAAACTCGCGGAGTCACGCACCCTGCTGCCGGTCCTGTCGCTGCCGCCGGACCGCACAAGGGCCGCCGACTACGTGGGGCCGACCGTTGACGACACCGCCGAGGACACCGACCTCGGGCCGGACGGATCGGTCTCGGCCAACCTGTCGAGTCCGTCGCGACTGACAATGCTCTGGCCGCTGGCCGCACCCCCGCAGCTCACGCCCGGTGTGCTCGGCGGCAACACCGAACCGGTGCGGCTGGTCGGCGACGACCTGGCGCGCTCCCTGGCCCCCGGTGGCCGACTCAGCACCCTCCTCGAGGCCGCGCGATCGGTCGCCGGGGACTCTGCGTCGGCCGATGGCGGAAACGACGACGATGGCAACGATGGGTCCGGCGAGGCGGCGAACGACTCGGCCGACAACACCGCGTCGTCGCCGGCGACGAGCGGAAACGGTGCCGCGCAACCACCCGCATCGGCTTCCGCGTCGCCCGGTGAGTCCACCGGCGACGCTCCGAGTACCCCGGCTCCCGAGGCGTCCAAACTGCAGCAGAGCATGTGTCTCGCGGTGGATCCGGACCTGCTGGTGACGGTGCGCGCGATGTCGCTGGGGTACCTGGTCTCCGACGACCCGCTCGACCCGTTGTCGGCGACGACGACGGGCACCGGCCAGGCCGCCGCCGGACAATGGCTGAACGAGCTGCGCGAGCTGGCCGCCCGCACCTGCGTCGTCGCATTGCCGTTCGCACAGGCCGACCTGACGTCCCTGGCGCGGATCGACAATCCCGGACTCACCACCGCAGCGCTGTCCACTCCTGCCGGCGTGATCGACGCCATCCTCGGGGTCCGCAGCGTCCGCGGCATCACCGTGCCTGCCCTCGGCGCCCTCGACGCCACCGGCGCGGGTGTGCTGACCGGTGAATCGATCCACGGCGCGGTGACGTCGACGAGCAGCGTGGATCCCAGACGCAACGCCGGAACCGGCCGTTATCGCATCGGTGACCTGCGCGTGCAGACCGCCGAGGCCCCGGTGACCGCCGCCCTCGCCGCGCTCGGTGCCGCACCGACGACACCGCCGCTGGCACCGCAATCCCAACGGGTCGCGCTCGACGACGAATCGGCGGTGTCCCGCAGGCAGGCCGCGGTGGCCGCGCTGGCCTATCCATCGATCGCGGCACCCGCACCCGCATCCGACGACGCGCCGCCGACGCCGATGCCGGTGGCCGGACGCAGCGCATTCGTCGTACCGCCCACGTACTGGGCGCCGTCCGCCGACGACACGAACGCGTTGCTCACCACCGCGACGCTGCTCCTGGAATCCGGAGCCGCGGCACCCGGACCGCTCCCCGACGTCGTCCGCGACATGGACACCGCCGACGACGACGCCCGCTTCGTCGCGCCCCCCGGGGTCGGTCCGCTGTCCACGCTCGGTGCATCGGTGCAGTCACCGGTCACCGGCACCATGCAGGCCCATGCCGAGCTGTCGTGGCAGCTCCAAGCCTCGCTGATGCGCTCTGCCGACGTCGCGGCGAGTCCGGAGCGCTACATGGCGCCCCTGCGTGAAGATCTGCTGCGGGCGATCCGGACGCCCAACACGTCGTCGGCAGGCGAACGCGCCGACATCCGAAGTCAGCGCGACGGACGGGTCACGGCGGTGGGATCGACGTTGCAGCGGATGCGCAACGCCGTGACCATCCTCGATCCGGGCGGGCGCTACACCCTGGCCTCCGAGCGCAGTCCACTGCTGCTCGTGGTGCGCAACGACCTGTCGCTGCCCATCCGGGTGCGGATGAACGTCGCGGCACCCTCGGACCTCGACGTCGGCGACATCGGCGTCATCGAGATCCCCGCACGCGGTACCCGGCAGATCCAGCTGCCCACGCGCGCGGGCACCTCGGAGGCGATCACCGTGACGATGTCGCTGGAGACGTCGAGTGGCGTTCCGATCGGGTCGCCGATCCGGCTCTCGGTGCACTCCAACGCATACGGCAAGACGCTGTTCTGGATCACCATCGTCGCCGGTGTCGCCCTGGTGCTGCTCACCGCGCGCCGACTCTGGCATCGTTTCCGCGGCGAGCCGGATCCGGCCGACGAGGATCGACCGGATCCCGACGAACACGCCCGCATGCTGGCCGGCAGCACCTATCAACAGCGTCGCCGTACCCTGCAACAAGAAGACGGCGCCCTCGAGACCGAACACACTGGGCCCGAACACACTGGGCCCGAACACGCCGAGCCCGAGACCACCGGTGCAGAACCGACCGAGAGCGATCGAGACAGGACATGACCGACCAGGGACCACGCGAGCCGAACCGCGCTGCTCCTCGCCGGATTCCGTCGGCAGGGGAGCAGGGCCGGCCGCCCCGCGAACGACGCCAGGGCCCACCCGTCGGCCCGACGCCGCTGTCCGGTCCGGTCGCCGATCAGCCTCCGCTGTCCCGCGGTGCGCCGCCGCCACGACCACCCCGACCGCCGCGGCAGATCCCGGCTCGGCCCGATCTCCGGGCCGCGACCACGACCGTCCGTGACCGCACGAACGACGTGCACGACGGCGCCGACCATCCCGACGACTCGTCGACCGGTCTGGCGCGTGACTCCGACGCCAGCATCTTGCGCACCAGCGGATCCATCGCGCTGGCGACCCTGACGAGCCGCATCACCGGTTTCATCCGAACCGTCCTGGTGCTCGCCATGCTCGGCCCGGCGATCGCGTCCGCGTTCCAGGCCGCCTACGTGCTGCCGAACATGATCGCCGAGGTCGTGCTGGGTGCCGTGCTCACCGCGATCGTGATCCCGGTGCTGGTGCGCGCCGAAGCCGAGGACGACGACGGCGGCCGGGCGTTCATCAACCGCATCTTCACCCTGACGGTGGCGACGCTGGGCACGGCGACGGTCATCGCCCTGATCGCCGCGCCGCTGCTCACCTACCTCAACGTCGGCGACGGCGATGTGAACCGGCCGTTGACCACGGCGCTCGCGTATCTACTCCTGCCAGAGATCCTGTTCTACGGATTGTCCGCGCTGTTCATGGCGATCCTGAACATGAAGGGGTTCTTCAAACCGGGTGCGTGGGCACCGGTCCTGAACAACATCGTGCAGATCGCCACGCTGGTGCTCTACGCGGCGATGCCGGGGGAGATCACCCTCAATCCGGTTCGGATGTCGGATCCCCAGCTGTTGGTGCTCGGAATCGGTACCACCATCGGTGTCGTCGTCCAGGCGGCCGTGCTGGTGCCGTGGTTGAAGCGGGCGGGCGTCCGCCTTCAGATGCAGTGGGGCCTCGACGCCCGACTGCGACGCTTCGGCAACATGGCCTTGGCGATCGTCATGTACGTGGCGATCCTGCAGGTCGGTCTGGTGATCACCTATCGGATCGCCGCCCACGCGGACTCCTCGGGCATCAGCGTCTACGCCACGCACTGGCAGCTGTTGCAGTTGCCGTACGGCGTGCTCGGTGTGACGATCCTGACCGCGATCATGCCGAGGCTCTCGCGCAACGCGGCGGCCGACGACGACAAGGCCGTGGTCGACGACCTCTCGTTGGCCACCCGTCTCACCATGGTCGCGTTGGTGCCGACGGTCGCCTTCATGACCTTCTTCGGACCGGCCATCGGCGTCGCGGTGTTCAACTTCGGCAAGTTCGACGCGACGGTCGCGTCGCAGCTCGGTTCCACCCTGGCGTGGGGTGCGTTCACCCTCATCCCGTACGCGATGACGCTGGTTCAGCTGCGCGTGTTCTACGCCCGAGAGGATGCCTGGACCCCGACGCTGATGGTGCTCGGCATCACCGCGGTCAAGGTCGTGGCGTCCTATCTGGGCCCGGTGCTGTTCTCCGATCCCGACCTGGTGGTGCGCTGGCTCGCGTTGTCCAACGGGCTCGGCTATCTCGTCGGCGCGATCGTCGGTCATCGTCTGCTGCGCAAGCGTTTGCACAACGCCCGCCTCGCCGACGTCATGCGCACCACATGGGTCACGATCGGCATCTCGGTCGGTGTCGCCTTCATCGTGTGGGCAGTGGCGGATCTGTCCGGAATGCACCGTCTCGCGACGGAATTCGGGAAAATCGGATCCCTGGTCTATCTCCTGCTGACCGCGGTGGTGGTACTCGGCGTCACCTACGCGGGGCTCGCCGCGGCGAAGGTTCCCGACGTCGTGTCGATCGGAATGTCGGTGCGGCGCATGCTCGGTCGCTTCATCCCGGCACTCGCGCCACCTGAGAATGCGATAACAGAATCGGCACCGTCGATCACGGTTCAGTTTCCGCGCGTCACCACCGACGAATCGCTCCCGTACTCTGGTCAAGTACAGGTGCTCCGGCGATTCGACCGGGGCACGGCCACGTGGCAGTCGTACGCCGTTCACACCGGTGGAGCTGCTCACATTCGCGATGGCGGCGGGGTCCGGGTCCAACCACCCCGCGACATGCGTTACCGCAGGAGAGGAGGCCCGCGCGTGAGTGACACCGAGATCGGAACCACGCAGGACACCGAGATCATCCGCGACACTCGGGACTCCGACGCCGGCTCGATCACCGTCGACGACCCGTCGTCGCAGACCCCGACTCGTGCCGTGACCGATCAGGCCGCGGATTCCGGCCAGGCCGATGAGTCCGCCCAGACCGATCAGTCCACGCAGACCGCTGACGAAACCACCTCGGAGCCAACCGCATCCACGAACGAGTCCACTCCGGCGGGCCCGGCCGGGGCGTCACCGCGGCCGCGCGGTCCGCGACTGGTGCCCGGCGCCGCGATCGCCGGCGGCCGGTATCGCCTGCTCGACCATCACGGCGGTACGCGCGGCCTGCAGTTCTGGCGCGCACAGGACACCAATCTCGATCGAGAGGTCGGACTGACCTTCGTCGACGCCGATCAACTCGCGCCTCCACCGCGCCGCGGTGAGACCGTCAAGGTGACCGACGAGGGACCGCAGGGCGTTCTGTCCCGCACCCTGCGCCTGGGCCAGGTCTCCTCGTCCGGCATCGCTCGTGTCCTCGACGTGGTGCGGGCGTCCTCGGGCGGCATCGTGGTGAGCGAATGGGTTCCGGGCTCGTCGTTGGCCGAGGTGGCCCGCACGAGTCCGTCACCGATCGGCGCCGCCCGTGCCGTGCGCGCCCTCGCGGCGGCCGCCGAGATCACCCATCGCTCCGGCGGCGCACTGTCCATCGACCATCCCGACCGCATTCGCATCAGCACCGACGGCAATGCCGTGCTGGCCTTCCCCGGCACGCTCGCAGGCGACGACAAATCGTCGGATGTGCGAGGGCTCGGGGCAGTCCTCTACGCCCTGCTGCTGGCGCATTGGCCGCTCGACGGAGCGACCGGTTCCGAACTGAGCACCACCCGAGACAGCACCGAACCGGTCGGTGGCCTGCCCGTCGCCGAACCCGACTCCGCAGGCCGACCGATCGAGCCCCGGGAATCGCGCCCGGAGATCCCGTTCGAGATCTCTGCCGTGGCCGCTCGGGCCCTCGACGGTCAGCGCGGCATCAGGACCGCCGGAACCGTGCAGCACGTCCTCGACCAGGCGACGGTCATCGACCTCAACACCGACATGCTGCCCGCGATCAAGACCGACGATCCGCCGATCGCGATGGCCGGCCGGGAGCGCACGGAGAGCCAACCCGGACGACGCAATCTCGCGCTGCTGATCGGCGCGGGCCTGTTGACGCTGTTCGTGGTGCTGGCCGTGGTGGTCTGGGCGACCAATCTGTTCGGTTCCGACGACGGATCGGCCGACATCGACTCGATCATCACACCTACGTCGTCGGCGCCGGCCACGCCTGCGGCACCGGCCCCGCCTGCCGAGCCGGCCGCCGCCGGTCCGATCGCTCTACGTGGTGTCACCCTCGTCGATTTCTCGGGTCAGCCGCCGGACAACTCACCAAACCTGCCCAACGTGATCTCCGGTGCCGCCCCGCCCTGGCAGACCGACTCCTACCGTGGCTCCCCGAACTTCGGCGGCCTCAAGCAGGGCCTGGGTCTGATGTTCGATCTCGGTGGTGACAACGCCGCCAAGACCGTGACGATCGCAACGCCCACGCCGGGCTTCGCGGTGTCGGTCCGCACGGCGCAAACCGCGACACCTGCCGCCCTGGCCGACACCACCGAGGTGGCATCAGGCCCGGTGGCACAGCCGACGACCACGTTCACCATCGACAATCCTCGGGCGAGTCCCTACCTCATGGTCTGGATGACCTCGCTGCCGCCCGGACCCGGTGGCTACCAGGCGAAGATCGGCCACATCACGGTCGACCGCTGACACGAGGGGACCGGCGACTATTCCCGGCCGGCTCCCGACAACGCGTTGGCCGACCGCCGGTGTTCCGACGGCGCTGGATCTCGGTGGGGCGTCGAGCTTCAGTCGCAGTAGCCGTGTAGGAACACTCTCACTCCGGCCCGCACGTGAGCTTCGATCGAACCGCCGGGTCGACGGATCGAGTCCTGGCTGATCAGCGCCAAGAAGTGGACAGCTGCGAGCGGCGGGTCGTCTAGCTTCAGGCCCTTGACCGTCCCGAGTTGGTCGGCGAGGTGCTGGCGAACACGCAGAGGTCCTGCCTGTTGCCACGCCCGGACGGCCTCCTCCGGAATGTGTTCGGCGTCTGCCTGGATTTGCCGGACCAGCGCGAAATGCGTTGTGAAATCGTCATTTCCCTGCAATGCGACGCCGAGGTCGGTGAGGTCGTCCTCGAGGTCTGTGACCTTGCGCAGGTAGTTGTCGATCACGGCGATGTGCCCGGCGGCGACCTTGCCGGCACTCTCGGAGATCACCACCTCGAAGAGCGTGGCCTTGTCGCGGAAATGGTTGTAGATGGTCCGGGTCGAGACGCCCGCCCCTTTCGCGATCATCTCGATGCTCGCCCGCGTGTAACCGTCGCGCGCGAACACCCCCAGCGCCCCGGTCAGAATCGCTTCTCGCTTGTCAGCACGCAACGCCATGGTCGACACCTTAGTAAGTACAACATCTATTGCATTTTCTACATTACTCGTTGTACTTTACCGATGTGTCCACCGACCTGAGGAGTTTCCGCATGACACGCATAGCAATCGTTGTCGGCACCACCCGCCCCGGACGTCGCGGTGCGCTCGTGGCGCACTGGGTCCGCGAGACCGCACAACAGCACCGACCGGAAGTGACCTTCGACGTAGTGGATCTGCACGACTACAACCTCCCGCACCTCGACGAAGCCGCACCCGCGATCTTCGGGACGTACGAGAACCCGTCCACGCAACGATGGGCCGACACCGTCGGGTCGTACAACGGATTCATCTTCGTCGCACCGGAATACAACCACTCCTTCCCCGGAGTGCTGAAGGATGCGATCGACTTCCTGTTCGGTGAGTGGGCGGACAAGGCGGCCGGCTTCGTCACCTACGGTGTTCAGGCCGGCGGGGTCCGGGCAGCGGAGCACTTGCGGCTGGTGTTGGCCGAGGTGAAGGTCGCGACCGTCCGTACCCAGGTCGGGCTGTCGCTGCATCACGACTTCGATCTCACCGATCCCCTCGACCCAGGGACTCTCACGCCCGGCGAGCATCAGCAACGGGCACTGACCACCATGGTCGACGAAGTATCCGCCTGGTCTGCAGCGCTGAAATCACTGCGAGTGCCGGCGTGACCGTCGTTCTCGGCACGGCCGCCCCGCGCGTCGCGGCCCGCCCGGTCACCGTGGCGCTGGTCGTCGTCCTCAACATGATGATGGTCGTGCTCGACACCACGATCGTGCACATCGCCGTCGGCACCCTCGCCCTCGAGTTCCACGCCACCATGACCAACATCCAATGGGTGACAACCGGATACATTCTCGGGTTGGTCACCGTCATCCCGATCACCGCGTGGGCAGTCGGCCGCTTCGGAACCAAGAGGCTCTATCTCACCGCGATCGTTCTGTTCGTGGCCGGCTCGGTGTTGTGCGCATGTGCATGGGATATGTGGTCGCTGGTCGCGTTTCGTGTCCTACAGGGCCTCGGAGGCGGCATGCTCTTACCCGTCGGCATGACCATCGTGCTCCGCGCTGCGGGCGAAGGAGAAAACGGTCGGCTGATGAGCTTTCTCGGGATCCCACCGCTCATCGGGCCCCTGATCGGTCCCGTCCTCGGCGGTGTCCTGATCGACGCGACATCGTGGCGCTGGATCTTCTTGATAAACGTACCCGTCGGCCTCGTCGGCGCGCTTCTCGCCGGCCGCCTCCTCCCGACCGACCCAGGCCGCACCCGGCGCAGCCTCGACTGGATCGGGCTACTACTGCTGTCCTCCGGCCTCGCGCTGCTGATCTTCGGGCTCACCGGCGGCGGCTTCGCCGCTGCCATCCTCGGTGGCGGACTCGGAGCAGGATTCGTCGTCCGGTCCGTCACCACCGACCAGCCACTCATCGAAGTGCGGTTGTTCTGTCGTCGCAGGCTCGCCGCTTCAGCTCTCACTGTGACATTCGCGGCCGCAGCCTATTTCGGGTCCATGGTGGTGCTGCCGCTCTACTATCAGACGGTCCGCGGCGAGGACGCACTCACCACGGGGCTGTTGAACGTCCCCCAGGTTCTCGCCACGGGTATCACGATGCAGGTGGCCACCCGTCTCGTCGACCGGGTCCCACCCGGCCGGGTGATTGCGCTGGGCACGATCCTCGCGCCGATCGGAGTTCTGCTGTTCATTGCCCTCGTCTCAGCCGATACCCCGTACTGGCAACTGATGGCGGCGACGGCGGTGATGGGATGCGGCATCGGAATGACTCTCATGCCGGCCACGGCAGCGGGGACGCGCGGCCTCACCCACGACGAGGCGCCTTCGGCGAGCACCGGGCTGATGATCATCCAACAGGTCGCGATCGCGCTGGGCACGGCGGTGATCTCCGCCCGCCTCGCGAATTCCGTCAATGAAAGGCTCCCGCAGATCCAGGATCTCGAGCAGGCGTTCCTGCTACCCGCGTCATCTCTCCCGGACCTTGCGGACGCGTTCCGGTGCACCTATGTGTGGGTGGCCGTCATTCTGGCCCTGGCATTCCTGCCCGCACTGTTCCTGTCGCGTCGACACCAACCGGCCACTCGGCGTCACGTCGTCGCTTCCGGAACCTGCTCCAGCCCTTCATATTCCACATCATCCGGCGGTGTGCGCGGCGCCCAGCCCGGCGGGCCGAAGATGTGACCCAGCCGTGCACGCACTCCGCGGGCCGCACGAACGTCGCGGACGATCGCCACGTACTCGTGCGTCTGTAGGCGCCAGATATTGTATGTGTCAACGGGTTTCGTCAGTCCGTAGGTGGGCCGGCGACCCTCCTCGGTGAAGGTTCCCAACAGCCGGTCCCAGATGATCAGGACACCCCCGTAGTTCTTGTCGAGGTATTCGCTGTCGCTGCCGTGGTGTACCCGGTGGTGTGACGGGGTGTTGAACACGAACTCGATCGGGGCCCAGAGCCGTCCGACCCGCTCGGTGTGAATCCAGAACTGATAGACGAGATTCAGGGAGTAGACGGCGAAGACGATGGCCGGTGGGACACCGAGCAGGGGCAGCGGCAGCCACATCACCAAGCCGGCGGTGTTGTTCCATTTCTGTCGCAGTGCGGTGGTGAAGTTGAAGTATTCGCTGGAATGGTGTGCCTGATGCGTCGCCCAGACCAGGCGGACACGGTGGGCGATGCGATGTTCGAGGTAGAACAGCAGGTCGAGACCGACGAACGCGAACACCCACGTGTACCAGGCACCGCCGGGCAGATGCCACGGCGCCAGGTAGGTGAAGACGGCCGCATACGCCAACAGTCCGAGGATCTTCCATCCGGCACTGGTCCCGACCGAGACCAGGCCCATGAGCAGACTCGTACGCGAATCACGCGGGTTGTAGGTGCCCGGCGTCGAAGGCGTGCGCATGTCTTCTTGGGACGGCCGCCGGTTCTCGATGTGTTCGGACTTCCACGCCGACGTCCACTCCAGCGCGACCATCAGCACGAAGAACGGGATCGCGAGCACGGTGGGTTCCCGCATCGCATCGGGAAGGAAGTCGAGCATCGTGGTTCTCCTGGACTCAGCCCATCTGACACGAGTTCATGTCACTTGGTCGGATTCTGACACGGTAGCGTGTCAGATAGGGTGTGTAAAGACTCGCCCAGCCCACACGTGAGGAGTCCTGCCGATGTCCGCTCCCGATGGTCGTCGCTATGCCGGGGCCGATCCGGAGGAGCGGCGCCTGCGTCGACGAGCCGATCTGCTGTCGGCCGGCCTCGAACTCTTCGGCTCGGAGGGATTCGCCAACGTCTCGGTGAAGCGGCTCTGCGATCACGCCGGCCTCACTCAGCGGTACTTCTACGAGTCCTTCGCCGACCGGCAGGCGATTCTCGCCGCCGTCTACGAGAATTGCGTCGCGGATGCACGGTCGCGGACCGTCGACGCGGTCGCCCAGTATCTGCACGACGGCGAGAACGACGGCGACGGAGCGGTTGCCGCCGCCGACATCCCGGCGGCGGCACACGCGGCACTCGATGCCTTCATCGGCGCTCTGGCCGGGGATCCGCGGCGGGCGCGGATCATTCTCGTCGAGGTGGTGGGCGTCAATCCGGACATCGAGCGCTTGCGACTGTCGGCGATCCACGGCTGGGCCGATCTGATCCTCACGCTGGCACTCGGCCGGCAGATCCCTGACCGTGCGCAACGCCTCGCCGCCATCGGCCTCGTCGGAGCCGTCACCCAGTTGCTGGTGGACTGGTACACGACGTCCACGGGGCAATTCGGCATCATCGGTGAGGAATCCGCCGACCTGTTCGAGCTCGAGGCGATCGTGACCACGTCGGTCGAGCTGTTCATCGCCGCCCACGGACGACTCCTGGTGAAACGGTCACCCTGACCGTCGCCGCCCCACACACACCACATCGGGCGATTTTCGTTCCGCCTGTGGACAACCTGCAGGTCATGCCCTCCCGGGGCCGTGCGTTCCACTAGCCTTCTTCGCATGAGTCGGGGGAGCGGCGATGCGCGCAGCGACGAAGATCTGCTGCGCGCACACGTGCACGGAGAGCCGGGCGCCTTCGCCACCCTCATCGATCGGCACCAGACGTATCTGTGGTCACTGGCGTGCCGCACGAGTGACAATCCCGACGATGCCGCCGACGCACTGCAGGATGCACTGTTCAACGCGCACCGCATGGCCGACCGCTTCCGCTCGGACGCCAAGGTCACCAGCTGGCTGCATCGCATCGTGGTCAACGCCTGCCTGGATCGGATCCGGAGGAATCGATCACACCTGACCGTCGCGATCCCCGAGTACGACGTGCTCCCGATGGCCGACGAGCGCGACCAGATGGCGGCGGTGGATCTGTCGGTGTCGATCGGGCGTGCCCTCGACACGCTGCCTCCCGATCAGCGGGCCGCGATCATCGCGGTCGATGTCGAGGGCTACTCCGTCGCAGAAGCCGCCGAGAAGCTCGGCGTACCCGTCGGGACCGTGAAGAGTCGGTGTTCGCGTGGACGATTGAGACTGGCACAACTGCTCGGCCACCTGAAGTCCGTCTGATGGCGAGACCGGTGGTGTATTCCGAGGTTTCGGGTGGTGTCATTTGGTCGACCCACACGGAACCAGACCGGCGGCCGCTGCGTCCTAGTGTTGACGATCGCGTCGGCCTGCGGGTCCCGACCGGTTCGGGATGTCCCGAACGGGTCGATCCACACAGCCGCCCGACCGCCGAGACAGCGGACACACTTCGACGGTGTCCCGCACATCATCGGATGAAGAGAAGTGGGAGAGTGGATCGATGATCCCGCCGGGAGCAGACGACGAGCGTGGCGACGCGATGGCCGGTCGTCCCCAGCCGCCGTACTCTCCGGACGTGCTCGCCGACTTCCACGCGGGGGTGCTCCCACCCGACGTGGCCGACGAGGTCTGGTCTGCCATCAACGATGACCCCGACGCCCAGGCCGTGCTGCGGGCACTCGATCGCACGACGGCCGATCTGCGCGCCATGCCGCTGCCCGCAACGCCGATGCCGTCATCGGTCGCGGCCCTCACGCGCGCCACGCTCGATCAGATCGACGACGAGACCGCCGGCACCGGTTCGGTGACGTCGATCGATCGCGGCCGCCATCAGCGGCGGCGACGGTGGATGCTGGCCGGCGGCGGCGTGGCAGCGGCCGCCGTCGCGGTGCTCGCGTTCTCGGTCGGCACGCTGCGCCCCACGGACACCGACGCCGACCCGGATATGGGGACCCCGGTGGCAGCGCCTGCCGAACACCACCTCGACGCAGGGGAGAAGATGTCTGCGCTGACGGTGCTCGGACACGACGATTTCGCCCCGTTCCCCACCGAGGCCGCTCTGCGTCGCTGCACCGCCGCCAACGGTGTGCCCGATTCCACGACCGTCCTCGGATCCGGACCGATCACTCTGCGGGGCGGCGACGCAGTCGTCATCCTGCTGTCGACCGGCGTCGCCGGCCGGTTCGATGCGCTGGTCGTCGGTCCCGACTGCGCCGTCGGGCGACCGTCGACCATCTCCCGCACCCTCATCGGCGGCTGAAGCCGGCCCACCGGGCAGTGTGACGCGCCCGGCATCGGCGAGCGCAGGGAACATCTGCCCTTACCCTGGTGTTGAGACACGCAGACCAACCGGCCGGGGCTTCGCAAGACACCTCCCCGCGCCGTCGAGCACGGAGGACGGATGACCCAGCCAGACAGCCAGCAGATCCACGACCTGATCATCATCGGTTCAGGTCCCGCCGGATACACCGCGGCGATCTACGCTGCGCGTGCCGAACTGGCTCCGATCGTGTTCGAGGGCACGCAGTTCGGCGGCGCCCTGATGACGACGACCGAGGTCGAGAACTTCCCCGGCTTCCAGGGCGGCATCCAGGGCCCGGCACTGATGGACGAGATGCGCGAACAGGCGATCCGCTTCGGTGCCGACCTGCGGATGGAAGACGTCGACACCGTCCGACTCGAGGGTCCTGTGAAGGAGGTCGAGGTCGGCGGCGAGGTCCATCGTGCGAAGGCCGTGATCCTGGCGATGGGTGCGGCAGCACGCTATCTCGGCGTCGAGAACGAGCAGACCCTGCTCGGCCGCGGCGTGTCGGCCTGCGCAACGTGTGACGGGTTCTTCTTCAAGGACCAGGACATCGCCGTCATCGGCGGCGGCGATTCCGCCATGGAGGAGGCGACGTTCCTCACCAAGTTCGCCCGCAGCGTCACGATCATTCATCGTCGCGAGGAATTCCGCGCGTCGAAGATCATGCTCGAACGTGCTCGCGCCAACGACAAGATCCGTTTCGTCACCAACGCCGCGGTGTCCGGCGTCGTCGGCGACACCTCGGTGACCGGTCTGCAGCTGACCGACACGGTCACCGGCGAGGATCGCACCATCGACGTCACCGGGATGTTCGTGGCGATCGGCCACGATCCGCGCAGTGAGCTCGTCCGCGGTCAGATCGACCTCGACGACGAGGGCTACGTGCAGGTCCAGGGCCGCACCACATTCACGTCGCTGCCCGGCGTCTTCGCCGCAGGCGACCTCGTCGACCACACCTACCGTCAGGCGATCACCGCGGCAGGCAGCGGCTGTTCGGCGGCCATCGACGCGGAACGCTGGCTGGCCGAACAGGGCGACGCGGACATCACCCCGGGACTCGAAGACGCATTCGTCGTCGTCGATGCCGGCGCGAACGCCTGACCACATCTCTCGGCCCCCGCCTCACCGGCGCCAGGGCCGACCACGACTCACGTCCAACAAGGAGGACAACAATGGGAGCAAACACCGTCGCCGTGACCGACGCCACGTTCAAGGACGAGGTGCTGGGTTCGGACAAGCCGGTTCTGGTCGACTTCTGGGCGACCTGGTGCGGGCCGTGCCGCATGGTGGCACCGGTCCTCGAAGAGATCGCCGGTGACCATGCCGACAAGTTGACCGTCGCCAAGCTCGACGTCGACGAGAGTCCCGGCGTTGCCCGCGACTTCCAGATCATGTCGATCCCGACCATGATCCTGTTCGAGAACGGTAAGCCCAGCAAGACGATCGTCGGTGCCAAGGGCAAGGCCGCGCTGCTGCGCGAGCTCGACACGGTGATCGGCACCTCAGCCTGATCCGCCGTCCTACCTGCGACAATATGAGCGCGAAAGCGCTCGCCCGACAAAGCGGGATCATTGGTGGCGCCCTCATGGGCGCCACCATTTGGTCGCACCGCCGGGACCTGAGAGAATGCACGGTGTTTGCGGGGTGCTCGGTGAGCACCGAAAGCGGGGGACGCTGACACTGCCGACCAACCGACCGCACGCCTGCATAGGAGTTGCTGATGCCGCTGTTCCGACTCGGGGATCAAGGCTCGGCTGTCGCCGAGATCCGGAACATCCTCGTCGGACTCGGGCTGCTGGACTCCGGCCCGGCCTCCGCTCGCACGACCGATACCTCCAACGGGTGGACTCCACCCGAAGCGGTCTTCGATGAGGCCTCCGACCGTGCCGTTCGAGCGTTCCAGCAGGAACGTGGACTGATCGTCGACGGCATCGTCGGACCGGCGACCTACCGCGCGCTGCGCGAGGCGTCGTACCAACTCGGTACCCGTGTGCTGCTGTATCGCCTGTCCGCGCCGATGGTGGGCGACGACGTGGCCAAACTGCAGTCCCGGCTACAGAACCTCGGCTATTACACGGGACTGGTCGACGGCACGTTCGGCGAGTCCACCCACAACGCCGTCTGCCTCTACCAAAGCGAATACGGACTGTCCTCGGATGGCATCTGCGGACCGTCGACGTTGCGGTCCCTCGAGCGTCTCGGAACCCGGGTGACCGGCGGCTCGCCGCATGCGATCCGCGAGGAGGAGCACGTCCGTCGATCGGGTCCTCAGCTGTCCGGTAAGCGGATCCTGATCGATCCCGGCTCCGGCGGATTGCACGAGTTCTCCACCGGTGCCACCGCCGACCTCGAGTCCGAGGTGCTGTGGGATCTCGGACGGCGCCTGGAGGGCCGCATGGCGGCCGCCGGTATGGAGACATTCCTGTCTCACGACGGCCGTGGCCGTCCCGGCGACGACGAGCGTGCGCGTGTGGCCAACATGGTGGACGCCGATCTCATGATCGCCCTTCGCTGCGCGCACTACCCCAATGAGGGCGCCCATGGCGTGGCCTCGTTCTACTTCGGTAATTCACACGGGTCGTTCTCCACCATCGGACGCAATCTCGCCGGCTTCATCCAGCGTGAAATCGTCGCCCGCACACCACTTTCCGACTGTCGCACGCATGAACGCACCTGGGATGTCCTGCGCCTGACCCGGATGCCCGTCACTCTCATCGACGTCGGTTACATCACCAATCCGACCGATGCGACCGTGCTCGACGATCCGCAGATGCGTGATGTGATCGCCGAGGCGATCCTCGTCGCGGTCAAGCGACTGTATCTGCTCGGTGAGAACGATCGACCGACGGGAACGTATACGTTCGCGGAACTACTTGCCGCGGAGCGCCTTTCCAGCTGACCCGGTCGACCGGGCATTCGACTCGGCCGACTTCTCGGTCTGTGCGCGACACGACGACCCCACCGGCACCCTGGTCTCGCGCTCTCGGCCGGCGAGATCGATCGCAGCCATCACCACCAGCTTCTCGAGCGCATGCTCGACTTCGTGCTTCCATCCGAGGCCCTCGTCCAACTCCAGACGGAACCGAGGGAAACGCGGATGTGACGCAACGACATCGAACCCCGAGTCCTTGAGAAACGCTGCGTCCATGACACATTCGGTACACAACCCGGGAAGCGGACTGTCGTGCATGGCACGGCTGATCTCGATGATCGCCTCATCGGCCCAGAAGTTCAGTTCGCTCGACATCGATTCCAACGCACCGAGGTCGGCGGGTATGACGGGATCCGACGACACCTCGGGGGCCGCGAGCGAGCCGGGGCCGGTCGACTCCGCCGGTGTCCGGACGATACCGAAGGCCTCCACCGCCCGCACACCGCGGCGCACCAGGTTGCTGAGTACTGCGTCGAGCAAGATGGGTGCGCCTTCTTCGAAGCCGGGCTCGGTACGGATCGACGTCAGCAACACGGCGTCTGCGCTGACCGGCGACGTGGGGAACAAACCCGACCGTGGGACACGACCGGGTGGGGCATAAAACGCGGTCCCGACGATGTTGCCGGTGTGCCCGTCGACGGCGAGTTGCCCGCACGTTCCCCACTCGAGCAGTACGCCGGAGATCCACGCCTCCTTGTCGAACTCACTCTCGAAGCCGTCGTACTCTCCGAAGAAGACCGCGTCGGAATCCGACTCCGCCGGCCGTGGATCGACCTCCCAGAAAACACACTTGCGGGTGTGCGGCGGTAACGACTCGAAAGATTCGAGATCGAGACGAGTGACCGCGAGATTCATCGTCGAATCCCTGCCCGGCAACCATATGAGCAGTCGAAAGTGATGAGCCACAACATCTTTCGCGTTTTCACTGTCACCCTCGCTGCTCAATTGTCACTGTGACGATATTCCCTGGTATCCCTGGGTCACCACATCACGACCTCAGGTGGTACCTCGGGTGTCCATCTCGCGGACAATTCGCTCGAGGTCGTCGACGGATCCGAACTCCACGACGATCTTGCCCTTGCGCTTGCCCAGACTCACCGTCACTCGGGTGTCCAGCCGATCGGAGAGCCGTTCGGCCACGTCCTGGAGTCCCGGCATCTGCATCGGCCGACGCTTGGCGGGGGAGGTGCTCGGCGTGAGATCACCATCGCCCCGATTGGCGAGTGTCACCGCTTCTTCGGTCGCGCGCACGGAGAGACCTTCGGCGACGATGCGCGCCGCGAGCGCCTCTTGGGCATCGCTTCCGGTGTCGAGCGACAACAACGCTCGCGCGTGACCCGCCGACAACACGCCTGCTGCGACGCGTCGCTGCACGGGGATCGGCAGCTTGAGCAACCGGATCATGTTGGTGATGAGCGGACGTGACCGGCCGAGTCGGTTGGCGAGTTCCTCGTGGGTGACCCCGAATTCATCGAGCAACTGCTGATACGCAGCTGCCTCTTCCAACGGATTGAGCTGTGCGCGGTGGATGTTTTCCAGCAGCGCATCTCGCAGCATGTCTGCATCCGACGTCTCACGAATGATCGTCGGAATGGCTTCGAGTCCGGCTTCTTGTGCGGCACGCCAGCGCCGCTCGCCCATGATGAGCTGATAACGAATACCGTCCGCGGTCGCCTCGGAGAGTCGCCGCACGACGATCGGCTGCATGAGACCGAATTCGCGGATCGAATGCACGAGCTCGGCCATCGCTTCTTCGTCGAAGACGGTCCGAGGTTGCTGCGGATTCGGCTGGATCTCCGCGGGTGCGATCTCGCGATACACCGCACCCATCTCATCGGCAGTGGGTGAGTGGTCACCGGACGTGTCGACGGTCGTCGGTTCATCGTTCGACGTGGAACCGGTGGCCGGTTCTGTGGGGGAGGATGCACCGGTCTTGCCCGTGTTCGGCGCCGCCGAGGTTGCCGGAGCACTCCTGCCGATCACCACATCGGCGGCGGCGTTGCCGAGTCGAGGACCCGACTGTGTCTGCCCGTCACCGTCCGGCGGACCGGTCGGAATCAGCGCGGCCAGACCACGTCCGAGCCCTCCCCGACGCTGTGTGGAATCACGCTGGCTCACTGCCGTCCTCCCCTCGTCGCTGCGGGATGGAACCCGACAACGTCACGTCTCCGAATCCTAATCGCAATCACCGGATACACCCGAGTTGCCGTCCACAAGGTTTCACGTGAAACCACGGTGCTCGAAACAACGGCGCTCCGGGCTCGAAGGTCGCACCAGAACTGATCATCGGATCTTCGCGTTCACCGGAACCATCATTCGACTCCCCGCATCGCCAGCTCTCGCGAAGCATCGAGATAGCTCATCGAACCGCGCGAACCCGGGTCGTATTCGATGATGGTCATTCCGAAACCAGGAGCTTCCGACACCTTCACACTTCGCGGGATGATCGTCGTGAGCACCTTGTCGCCGAAATGGCGCCGCACTTCGTCGGCCACCTGATCGGCGAGCTTGGTGCGACCGTCGTACATGGTCAGGACGACGGTCGACACATGCAGTGCCGGATTGAGATGCGCCTGCACGAGCTCGATGTTGCGCAGGAGCTGCCCGACACCTTCCAGCGCGTAGTACTCGCACTGGATCGGAATCAGTACCTCGCGGGCCGCGACCATCGCGTTGACGGTCAACAGGCCGAGTGACGGGGGACAGTCGATGAGCACGTAGTCGATACCGAACTCTTCCAACGCCTTCTCGTCGAGCGCGTTGCGTAGTCGGTTCTCGCGAGCGACCAGCGACACCAACTCGATCTCGGCGCCGGCCAGATCCAGCGTGGCAGGCACACAGAACAGTCGGTCACTCGTCGGTGACTTCTGAATCGCTTCGGCCAGAGTCACCTCGCCCAGGAGGAGCTCGTACACCGACGCGATGTCCGGGTCACGATGATCGATCCCCAACGCGGTACTCGCGTTGCCCTGAGGGTCGAGGTCGATCACCAAGACACCGAGACCGTGCAACGACAGTCCCGCTGCGAGGTTGACCGCGGTGGTGGTCTTGCCGACTCCGCCCTTCTGGTTCGCGACCGTCAGGATCCGGGTCTTGGTGGGGCGGGGGAGTTCGCCCGCACCTCCCGGAGTCAGTACCTGACTGGCACGGGCAGCCGCCGCAGCTATCGGGGTATCCGCGAAATCCGGGGCGGGACGAGGGGAGGAGGAGCCATCGAGAGTGGTTTCACGTGAAACACTCGGTTCCTGTTCGACCACGCTGGGACTCCTTCGCCCTACTTCATAACCTTCGACAGCATCTCCAGAAGGAGAGGATTCGGCCTCGACTCGCGGCGCTGCCGCGTCGTTGGCGCTCCGTCTATTCTGCGCCTTCCGAGGACTCCACACCAACCCGGTCACCCCTTCCTTCGGGCACCACGGGACCGATTCGATCGCTTGCCCGCGGAGCCCCCAATATTGCGCTTCACACCGACAATCACGGTTGTCGGGACGTCCACAATCGCCTCTCCACACTTTTCCACGTGAAGCTCCGAGATGCCGCATCGACCGGCCGCGACACGATCGCGTTCGATCTCTTCGGCGGCAGATGAGCCTTTGATGGCCACCAATCGGCCACCGTCACGAATCAACGGTGCCGACCACTTCGCCAACCGCTCCAGCGGGGCCACCGCTCTCGACGTCACGACATCAGCGTCACCGGCGGTCGCTCGAATCTCCTTCTCCTCGGCCCTGCCGCGTAGGACAACGACGTCGATGCCCAACTCCTCGACGATTCGGCGGAGGAAGTCGCTGCGTCGCAACAGCGGCTCCACCAGAGTCACCCGCAGATCCGGCCGCGCGATTGCGAGGGGGACTCCCGGTAGACCGGCGCCACTGCCGATGTCGACGACACGAAGGTCCGCTGCGATGAGTTCTCCGAGGACCGCACAGTTCAAGATGTGCCGTTCCCACAGACGGGGAACCTCACGCGGCCCGATGAGACCGAGCTTCACACCATCGTCGGCGAGAGCCGCGTGGTAGCGCTCAGCCAGATGCAGACGGTCGCCGAACACCTCTCGGGCCGTCGGGGGAGTGGGGGATGGGCCGGTTGGTTCCGGACCCGATGGTTCGAGCGGTTCGCTCGGTTTCACGTGAAACGTCCTCCTCGAGGATCAACGACTTGTGCGTCGGTTTCACGTGAAACCACGGTTCCCGTGTCCGGCACACCCGGTGCGGAAGCCTCGCCCGCACCGAACTACATCCCTGTAATTTCCAGTCCAGAGACAAACAAAGTCCCGGCCGCAGCCGGGACTTCGTCTGTCACTCCTTATCTCTACCGGACGTCACGACATCCGGCGAGTACGTCACCTAACTCGATCGCAAGACCACGACCCGGCGCTTGGGCTCGACGCCCTCGCTCTCACTGACCACACCGTCGACCGCGGCGACGGCGTCGTGAACGATCTTCCGCTCGAACGGCGTCATCGGATCGAGCTCTTCCCGCTCACCCGAGTCACGCACTCGTTCGGCGACCTCGGTCCCCAGACGGGCGAGACGGTCCCGACGATCGGCCCGCCACCGGGCCACATCAAGCATCAGTCGGCTACGCACGCCTGTGGACTGCTGCACGGCGAGCCGCGTCAACTCCTGCAAGGCGTCCAGGACGTCGCCCTTACGGCCCACGAGTTTGGTCAGATCCTCGCCGCCGTCGATGCTCACGACCGCACGGTCACCGTCGACATCGAGATCGATGTCCCCATCGAAATCGAGCACGTCGAGCAACTGCTCCAGATAGTCGCCGGCGATCTCGCCTTCCTCGATCAGGCGGTCTTCTTCGTCGAGCTCGTCGTCCTCATCATCGCTGTCGTCCGCCGACTCGGCATCCCCGGCAGCTGCGTCGGTGTCCTCGTCCGTGTCGGCACCATTGGTGTCGTCGTTGCTCTCGGTGATCGTCGAGGCGTCTGCCGCCGGATCCACCGTCGTCTCGGTCACTGCAGACTCCGCGTCCCGGGTCTCGTTCTCCCGGGTCTCCTGGTCCTGTGCCGTGGTCTCTGCTGTCATCTCACATCCACCTAACTGTGCTTCTCATCAACGTCTGCGCCACTCGGTGAGCGGGGGAGTGGCCACCCTGTGCGGAATCAGTGACGTCCGCCCGGACGTCCACCCTTCTTGCGCTTCGATCCGCCCTTGCGGTTCTTGCCCGCGACATGCGCGGTACCCGACTTCTGCCCGGCCTGCGTACCGCCGGACTTATTCGTGCCCGCTGCTTTGCCGGAACCCGAACTCGTGGTCGTGCCCGTCGCCGCAGATCCCGTCGCCCCAGATCCCTTCGATGCCGACCCCTTCGATGCCGACCCCTCCTGCGACTGCGGGGCGTCGTCGTCGGTATCGGATCCCTCGTTATCGGATCCCTCGCCGTCGGTCACCGCGGCCGGCTTCGTCGCACGGCCGTCACGGTTGAACATGCGCTGCAACCGCTTGACCGGGGTCACCGGGGGAGCGGGCACGTCGGTCGCGGCCGAGTCCTCGACCTCGTCGGCGACGGCGTCATTGGCAGCGGACTTGCCCAGCTTTCGCGCCGGATCCGGGCGGGCACCCGGCTTGGGTGCATTGGCTTTCTGTTTCTCTGCCTTCGCCTGACGCGCTTCCTCTTCTTCGCGCTCGATGGCACCGAAGACGATGTGCTGCTGACCGTAGGTCCAGAGGTTGTTACTCATCCAGTACAGGAGGATGGCAACGGGGAAGAACGCACCCGTGACAAGGATGCCCAGCGGGAAGACGTACAGCGCCAGGGTGTTCATCATGCGGGTCTGCGGGTTCTCCAACGCCGCCTCGGGCTGGCGAGCCACCGATGCGCGCGAGTTCATGTGCGTTGCGATCGACGCGATGATCATCATCGGGATCACCACGATGATGATCTGCGTGCGGGTGAAGTCGATCGGGGAGCCGGGCTCGACGAACGCCTGGAACTCGGCGATGGGCTCGGTGATGAACGACGACAGCGGAACTCCGAAGAGACGAGCGTCCAGGAAGTTCTGCACCAGCTCCGGGCTGAAGGCGTAGTTGCCGAGGCTGCGGGTCTCCTCGGCCGACATGCCCAGCTGACCCATGCCGGTCGCCATCCGGTTGAACGAGCGCAACACGTGGAACAAACCGATGAACACGGGGATCTGCAGCAGCATCGGCAGACAGCCCAGGAGCGGATTGAACCCGTGCTCCTTCTGGAGCTTCTGCATCTCCTCGGTCATCTTGACGCGATCCTTGGCGTACTTCTTCCGGATCGCCTGCAGCTGCGGGTTGATCTCCTGCATCTTCTTCGTGGTGCGGATCTGCTTCACGAAGGGCTTGAACAGGATCGCGCGCAGCGTGAACACCAGGAACACCACCGAGAGAGCCCACGCGATGCCGTTGCCACCCGGTGTGTCCGGCGTGATGTGGCTGAACAGCCAATGCCAGACCCACATGATCCAGGAGACCGGGTAGTAGATGAAGTTCAGCACGGGTCAGTTACCCCTTAACCTCTGTCGGTGTCACGACTCTCGACGTGTCTGTGCATGTGTCTTCTGCCTGTGCGTCGACCGGATGTGCACTTTCGTGCGCGACGCTTCGTGTCCGGGTCAGGATCTCACCGAGACTCCGTTCGGGAACCGGGTCGTACCCGGGTTTGTGCCAAGGGCCGCATTTCAGCAGCCGCACGATCGACAGCCATCCGCCGTAGAAGAAGCCGTGGCGTTCCAGTGCCTCTACCGCGTAGCCCGAACATGTCGGCTCGAACCGACATGTCGGGAGGCGCATCGGCGAGATCCACGTGCGGTAGAGCTCGATCAGGAAGATCAGGATCCGCCGGGGGAGGAGATGGAGCCAGTCGAGCGCGCCGGCCCGCGAGGGCGCAGGGTCCGGGTCACGCACGACGAGACCTCATGGTGCGACCCGACGATCCGCAGGCTCGATCGCGGCCACCAGTCGACGATGGGTCAGCGCACCCGACAACTGTTCGGCCAGGGCGGTGCTACTGGACATCGCGGCCTGGGGCCGTGCGCGGATGACCACCAACAGCTGCGTGGTGGGGAAGTGGGGGAGGCATTGCTCGAACGCCGCCCGCAGTCGCCGAGCAGTCCGATGCCGGATCACTGCATTGCCGACAGACTTGCTCACGATGAGTCCGAGCCGCGGGCCTCCCGCGGACGCCAGATCGGCGGTGCGGAGTCCATCCGCCTCGCCGACAGGAGTCACCGGCACCGGTAGGAAATGAATCACCAGATCACGCGTATTCACCCGCACACCAGATCTCAATGTGCGGGTGAAGTCGGATCCACGTGAGATCCGATGAGCGGGAGCCACCATCAATACCAGCAAACCGGCGGTGGCCAGGCCACCGCCGGTGAGTACGCCGACGGCTCAGGCGGTGAGCTTCGCGCGGCCCTTGCTGCGACGGCCGTTGACGATCGCACGACCGGCACGGGTGCGCATGCGCAACCGGAAACCGTGGACGCGTCCGCGACGGCGGTTGTTGGGCTGAAAAGTCCGCTTGCCCTTGGCCATGGGTGACTCCTTGTGCTCCTGTGTGGCATCACGCCAACTGCGCGCGTGCACCACAATCTTTAGGTGGTCTTCTTGATCCGGGCCCGGTGCCGAACTGATGCCGGTTGGATGACGACGGGTGTTCTCTCGACAACCCCCGATGACCTCGGAGTTCGTCGACACACGACCACACGCCACCACGCAAATCCGCAACCTGGATGACCAGTCGAGACTACTGAGTACGACCGAGCAAATCAAACGAGCGGCCCTTACACCCGCCCGTACGTGATCGGCGCCACCCCTCGCCGAGGACACGCCGTCATCTTGGTCACTTGGTTTCGCTCACGACCAGACGAATCCTCCGATTCACTTTGTCGGTCGCTCTGCACTCTGTTAACTTCGGCGCAGAGTCAATGAAGAGACGATTCAGTGGACCCCCTTCCGGCCGCGAGAGCACTCACCTCATCTCGGATGATCTGTACACAGCTGTGGATAACCATGTGGACAACTCGCGTCGAGTGCGGCATGGTGACATCTTCGCGGTGACATTCTCTGTGGCATCGTGACTGGCCGAGGCTGGTCGTTTCCGGGAGGAAGGTAACCGTGACGAGTGATCGTGATTCGTTCGGCGAGGTGTGGCAGAACGTCGTCACCGAGCTCAACAACGATGCGGCGGCGCACGACCACGAGCCGCTGACCCGCCAGCAGAAGGCCTGGCTGTCACTCGTCCAACCACTCACCCTCGCCGAGGGTTTCGCATTGCTGACCGTTCCGACCCCGTTGGTCCAGGAACAGATCGAGCGCAATCTCCGCGACACCATCCGATCGGTCCTCAGCCGTCATCTCGGACAGCCGGTCGATCTCGGTGTCCGCATCTCCACTCCCGTCATCGAGGAACCCACTCCGGATCCCGCTCCGACGACACCTGCGGTTGCGGCACCTGCCGAGGAGCCCGACGGATTGGCCGTCTCGGTCGCCGCCCCCGCGCCTGCGGGCACTCCGAGCACCTTCGACGGTCGCACCGATCGACCTACCGGACCCGAACCGGCGGACTGGTCGACCTACTTCGCCGAACGCCCGACTGCGAGCCAGTCGCCGTCGAGTGCCAATCTCAGCCCGAAGTACACCTTCGACACGTTCGTGATCGGTGCCTCCAACCGTTTCGCACACGCCTCGGCCGTGGCCGTCGCCGAGGCCCCGGCACGCGCGTACAACCCGCTGTTCATCTGGGGCGAGTCCGGTCTGGGCAAAACTCATCTGCTCCATGCGGCCGGTCACTACGCCCAGCGACTGTTCCCGGGGATGCGCGTCAAGTACGTGTCCACCGAGGAGTTCACCAACGACTTCATCAACTCACTGCGTGACGACCGTCGTGTCGCGTTCAAACGTCGCTACCGCGACGTCGACGTCCTGCTGGTCGACGACATCCAGTTCCTGATCGGCAAAGAGGGTATCCAGGAAGAGTTCTTCCACACCTTCAACACGCTGCACAATTCCAGCAAGCAGATCGTCATCTCGTCCGATCGCCCGCCGAAACAGCTTGCGACACTGGAAGATCGGCTGCGCACCCGGTTCGAGTGGGGTCTCATCACCGACGTCCAGCCGCCGGATCTGGAGACCCGTATCGCGATCCTGCGCAAGAAGGCGCAGATGGACAACATCGCGGTCCCCGACGACGTGCTCGAACTGATCGCGTCCAAGATCGAACGCAACATCCGCGAACTCGAGGGTGCGCTCATCCGCGTGACCGCGTTCGCTTCCCTCAACAACGCCGAACTCGACAAGTCGCTGGCCGAGGTTGTCCTGCAGGCGCTTCTGCCCAACGCAGGCACGCTCGAGGTGAGCGCTGCGAGCATCCTGGCGATCACAGCCGAATACTTCGACATCTCGGTCGAGGAGCTACGCGGACCCGGCAAGACCCGCTCGATCGCCCAGGCACGACAGATCTCCATGTATCTGTGTCGCGAGCTGACCGACCTCTCGCTGCCCAAGATCGGCGAGACGTTCGATCGTGACCACACCACGGTCATGTACGCCGAACGCAAGATCCGCAAGGAGATGGCCGAGCGGCGCAAGGTGTACGACCACGTGCAGGAACTCACCGCACGGATCAAGCAGCGGGCCGTCTGAGCCCCAGACGTTCTCTGACGGCCTCATCGGCGATCTCTGACGTTTCGACCGTCCAACCCGGGCCCGGGCCGCGCACGTCGCACGGCCATCCCGGCGATGTTCCACACGGCGCCGGCCACCACGACTGCGGTCCGATACCGCTGTGCTCCTAAACCGCCACCACGACCGACTGCGGCTGCGGCGACCACGAGTGCCACCGACGCCGCCACGCCGGGATCTGTCACACGAACGTCGTCGCGATCCACGGCCGACATGGCCGACGTACGCCCAACTCTCGATGTCCACGGCAGACTTTTGTCATTCCGGATCCGCGCGAACCCGACCGATTTCGACGGATCCCGGCCTCGGATCCGCTCATCACCAGGTGTGGATAAACCTCGGGATAACAAGGGACAAGTTGTGCACGGCACGTGGACAGTGGTGGAACGAACTACACACTCCACACAGTCGCGCCGGATCCCTCCCCAGTCATCCACCACCGATCCACACCCGTTCGACGACGATGACCAGGGCGGATCCGGAGTTCTACACAGTTTCACAGCCCCTATTACTGTCATGAATTTCTTCCTTGAGAATTCAGTTCAAAAGAAGGGTGTGTGTACAGAGCCCTCCGGGCGTTCGATCCTCACCCGACAAGGTGGCAACCAGTTCCCCCCAAGAGCCCACGGTCTGGCACCCTCGTTCTAGAGTGGGGATCCCCATCCACGAACCGGACGGCGAACCCTGCGCGGGCCGGATCCGACCGGATCGGGCCCGGGAAATGGCATCGGGGCGAGAACGACAGACAGAGAAGGGCAACCACCCAGCATGAAGTTCCGTGTGGCGCGTGACGAGTTCGCAGATTCCGTTGCCTGGGTGGCCCGCAGCCTGCCGGCGCGTCCACCGGTGCCCGTACTCGGTTGCGTGGTCTTGACCGCAGGCGACTCGGCCGGTGCCAACGGCGACGGCCTGGAGGTATCCGGCTTCGACTACGAGGTCTCGGCCCAGGAGTCGATCGCCGCAGAGATCGCCGAGCCGGGCAAGGTCCTGGTCTCCGGCCGTCTGCTCGCCGACATCACCCGCGCCTTGCCCAACAAACCGGTCGACGTGAGCCTCGATGGCTCTCGTGTGGCCATCACGTGCGGCAGCGCCAAGTTCTCCCTGCCCACGATGCCCGTGGAGGATTACCCCGAGCTCCCCAAGTCGCCGACCGTGACCGGAACGATCCCGACACAGGTGTTCGCCGAGGCGATTTCGCAGGTAGCCGTGGCGGCGGGCAAGGATGACACGCTCCCCATGCTCACCGGTGTGCGCGTGGAGATCGACGGCCGACGTGTGGTTCTGGCCGCCACCGACCGATTCCGCCTCGCGGTCCGCGAACTCGAATGGGCGCCCACCGCCGAGGACACCACCGGAGCGGTTCTGGTGCCGGCCAAGACCCTGTCCGAATCCGCCAAGACCGCCGGCGCAGGCGGAACCGGCGACGTCTCCCTGGCATTCGGATCCGGATCGGCGATCGGTGGCGAAGGAATCCTCGGGATCCTGGGCGAGAACAAGCGCACCACCACCCGACTGCTCGATGCCGAGTTCCCCAAGTTCCGTCAGCTGCTGCCGGCAAGTCACACCGCGGTCGCCACGATCGAGAGCGCCCCGCTCATCGAGGCCATCAAGCGTGTCGCCCTGGTCGCCGAGCGAGGCGCACAGGTCCGCATGGAGTTCAGCGACGGATCCCTGCTGCTCACCGCCGGTGGCGACGAGGCCGGTAAGGCCGAGGAAGAGATGCCCGTCCAGTTCTGGGGCGAGCCGCTGACGATCGCGTTCAACCCGGGCTATCTGCAGGATGGGTTGTCGGCGATCGGGGTGCCCACCGTCGACTTCGGTTTCACCACGCCCAGCCGTCCCGCCGTGCTGCGGCCGTCGACGGGTGAGGAGCCCGTCGCCGACGAGTCCGGCGCCTTCGTCGCGCCCGACAGCGCGTTCACCTACCTGCTGATGCCGGTTCGCCTCCCGGGCTGACCGTCGGATCCGATCCCCTGAGGATCGCGCACCGCGCGCGGCGTCACCGCGCACACCACACGCTCCACGGCGGAAGGAGGTCTGATGCAACTCGGGCTGGTCGGACTCGGCAAGATGGGTGCCAACATGCGCACCCGGATCCAGCAGGGCGGACACGACGTCGTCGGCTACGATCCTCGGCCCGAGGTGTCCGATGTCGCGTCGTTGCAGGAGCTCGTGTCGAGCCTCACTGCTCCGCGAGCGGTGTGGGTGATGGTGCCGTCCGGGGATCCCACCCGCACCACGATTTCCCAGCTCGCCGAACTCCTCGAACCCGGTGACCTGGTCGTCGACGGTGGCAACTCGAAGTACACCGACGACCTGCCCAACGCGAAACTGTTGGGAGACAACGGTATCGGCTATGTCGACTGCGGTGTCTCCGGTGGCGTGTGGGGGCTCGAGAACGGTTACGGACTCATGGTCGGCGGTTCCGACGACCACGTCACGCGTCTGATGCCGATCTTCGACGCCTTGCGCCCGGAGGGCGAGCAGGCCGACGGCTTCGTCCACGCCGGTCCGGTCGGTGCCGGTCACTACGCGAAGATGGTGCACAACGGCGTCGAGTACGGACTCATGCACGCCTACGGCGAGGGCTACGAATTGCTGTGCGCCGAACCACTGATCACCGATGTCGAGGGCACGCTGCGTGCCTGGACGAAGGGCACCGTGGTGCGGTCGTGGCTGCTCGATCTGCTGGTGCGCGCGCTCGACGAGGATCCGGGGCTGGCCGAGATCTCCGACTACACCACCGATTCCGGTGAGGGACGATGGACCGTCGAGGAGGCGATCCGCCACTCGGTGCCTGCCAATGTCATCTCCGCCGCGTTGTTCGCGCGTTTCGCCTCGCGACAAGAGCACGGATCCCCCGCTTTGAAAGCGGTGTCCGCGTTGCGGAATCAGTTCGGCGGGCACGCGGTCACCGACAAATTGGGGCGTTCGGTGGGCGAGACCGGAACGCCGCCAGTAGCCTGACGTGTTCGTCCGGGAACTGCGCCTGCGCGACTTCCGGTCCTGGCGCGAGGTCGATCTCACACTGAAGCCGGAACCCACGATCTTCGTGGGGCGCAACGGATTCGGAAAGACCAATCTCGTCGAGGCGGTCTACTACCTGGCCCATCTGCGCTCGCACCGGGTGAGTTCGGACGCACCGTTGGTGCACAGTGGTGCCGCATCCGCCACGGTGACCGGCACCGTGGAGAACATCGGGCGTGAGCTCACCGTGCAGTTGCAGATCAACGCCGAGGGCGCCAACAAGGCCACCATCAACACGAGTCCGGCCCGACGCGCACGAGACATCCTCGGGATCCTGCGAGCGGTGATGTTCGCACCCGAGGACCTGATGCTGGTCCGCGGGGATCCCTCCGAGCGCAGACGTTTCATCGACGAACTCGTTGCGCAACGCGGACCCCGTTGGGCCGCAGCACGTTCCGATTACGATCGGGTCCTGCGACAACGATCGGCACTGCTCAAGACCGCGGGTGCGGCCCTGCGTCGAGGGGGATCCGACGCCGACTCGGTGATCAGCACCCTGGATGTGTGGGACGGTCAACTGGCCGACCTCGGCGCTCAGGTCACCGCCGCCCGGATCGACGTATTACGGGAATTGACACCGCATTTCACGGCCACCTATGCGGCAATCGCCCCGCATTCGCGGCCCGCGACCCTCGGATATCGGGCGGCCGCCGGTCCGGAGGTCCTGCCCGTTGCCGACGAGCCTGCCGCTGTCGAGCAGATCGCCCAGGTGCTGTTGACACGTCTCGGTGAGTTGCGATCCAAGGAGATCGAACGCGGCGTGAGTCTGGTCGGTCCGCACCGCGACGATCTCGACATCGTCCTCGGCGACGATGTCGCCAAGGGGTTCGCCAGTCACGGTGAGTCCTGGTCGTTGGCATTGGCCCTGCGGCTCGCCTCGGTCGAGTTGATCCGCGCCGAGGGGATCGAGCCGGTCATCATGCTCGACGACGTCTTCGCCGAACTCGACGCGCATCGACGCGCCCAACTCGTGGGCTTCACCGAATCCGCCGAACAGCTGCTCATCACCGCTGCGGTTCCCGACGACATCCCGTCGAGCATCGGCGGTCGGCGTGTGGGTGTCGGTGTCGCGGAGGAGAATGGCACTCGGCAGTCGATCGTGACGGAGATCACGACGGGGGAGGGTGCGACATGACCGCAGATTCAGAGGCACGGGATTCAGGGGCACGGGATTCGGTGACCGGTGACTCCACACCTGGGCATTCGGCGGGTTACGAGGTGGCACGTCGTGCGTTGGAAGAGGCCCGCGCGGCTGCGCGCGCGGCAGGCAAGTCCGTCGGTCAGGGCCGATCGTCTCCGGCCGTGCGACCCCGCCGGGCCGGTGGGCAGCGTCGTCGGTGGTCCGGATCCGGTCCGGATTCTCGCGATCCACAACCGTTCGGTCGCCTTGCCGGGCGCATCGCGCAAGAGCGCGGATGGCAGTCGCAGATCGGACAGGGTGCACTGTTCGGCAGCTGGGAGCGCATCGTCGGCGCCGACATCGCTGCGCACGCCCAGCCGACTGCCTTGCACGACAAGGTCTTACACATCCAAGCGGAATCCACCGCGTGGGCGACGCAACTGCGGTACATGCAGTCGACGATCCTGGCGAAGATCGCCGGTGCCGTCGGCGACGGCGTGGTGACGAGCCTGAAGATCACCGGGCCCAAGGCTCCGTCGTGGCGCAAGGGACCCCGACACATCCCGGGTCGAGGCCCGCGCGACACCTACGGCTGAGCACCGCAGGCGCCGGATGCCTACCAGATTCGATGTCGGAAATCGAGCGAGCGGTCCGCAGACGCCAGAATTGATGCCGATCCACAATCGGACCGGCATCGACCGAAAAAAATCGATCTGTGAGCGCGTTAGCGGCCCCGGATACCTATTTCTGTTCGAGTCAGGCAGTACACTGGTGGGAGTTGTCCCGACAGGGGTGGACGTCGGCCGGGTCAGAACCCGTGCTGCATTCCGTTCTCGTCCGCGTCACCGGCGCGGCTGAGTCGACGTGTGTTCATTCTTGTCGGTATCACCGAGAAAGAACAGGAGCGGACGCACCTCGTGGCCGACACCAACGACACCAACGGGTCCGATAGCGCTGCGGCGAAGAAGAGCCGTAAGCCCGCCAAGAAATCCGGCGAGTACAGCGCCGATTCCATCAGCATCCTCGAAGGTCTCGAGGCGGTCCGCAAGCGGCCCGGTATGTACATCGGATCCACCGGTGAACGCGGCCTGCACCACCTCATCTGGGAGGTCGTCGACAACTCGGTGGACGAGGCGATGGCCGGTTACGCCAGCAAGGTCGATGTGACCCTTCTGGAAGACGGCGGCGTCGAGGTCGTCGACGACGGTCGAGGCATTCCCACCGACATGCACGCGACGGGGGTACCCACCGTCGAGGTCGTGATGACCCAGTTGCACGCGGGCGGCAAGTTCGACTCCGACGCCTATGCGGTCTCGGGCGGTCTACACGGCGTCGGCATCTCCGTGGTGAACGCGCTGTCCACGCGTGTCGAGCTCGCGATCAACTACGGCGGCTTCCACTGGGAACAGCATTATGACCATGCCAAGCCCAGTCCCCTCGACAAGGGGGAGGCCACTCGTAAGACGGGCACCACCGTCCGCTTCTGGCCGGACTCGGAGATCTTCGAGACCACCACGTTCAGCGCCGAGACGGTGGCGCGTCGCCTGCAGGAGATGGCATTCCTGAACAAGGGCCTGACCATCACCCTCACCGACAACCGGAAGACCCCGGAGGTCGCGGCCGCGGAAGCCGGCATGGACGCCGAGGGTGACGACACCGCCGAGACCATCAAGTCCGAGGAAGAGAAGAAGGAGCAGGTCGCCAAGGTGCGCACCCGCACCTACCACTATCCCGACGGCCTGGTCGACTACATCAAGCACCTCAACCGCACCAAGAATCCGATCCACCAGTCGGTCATCGGCTTCACCGCCAAGGGCACCGGCCACGAGGTGGAGATCGCGATGCAGTGGAACGCCGGTTACTCCGAATCGGTGCACACCTTCGCCAACACGATCAACACGCACGAGGGCGGTACCCATGAGGAGGGTTTCCGCGCGGCGCTGACCAGCACGGTCAACAAGTACGCGTACGACAAGAAGCTCCTCAAGGAGAAAGACGGCAAGCTCACCGGTGACGACATCCGCGAGGGCCTCGCCGCTGTCATCTCGGTGAAGGTCGGCGATCCGCAGTTCGAAGGTCAGACCAAGACCAAACTGGGCAACACCGAGGTCAAGAGCTTCGTCCAGAAGATGTGCAACGAGCATCTGGGGCACTGGTTCGAGGCGAATCCGGCCGAGGCGAAGACCATCATCAAGAAGGCCGTCGATTCCGCCCAGGCCAGAATGGCTGCCCGTAAAGCCCGAGAGTTGGTGCGCCGCAAGACCGCAACAGACATCGGCGGTCTTCCCGGCAAGCTGGCCGACTGCCGCAGCAACGACCCGTCCAAGTGCGAGGTCTACATCGTGGAGGGCGACTCGGCAGGCGGCAGCGCCAAGTCGGGCCGCGATTCGATGTATCAGGCGATCCTGCCGTTGCGCGGCAAGATCATCAACGTCGAGAAGGCCAGGATCGACCGCGTCCTGAAGAACGCCGAGGTCCAGTCGATCATCACAGCCTTCGGAACCGGTATCCACGACGAGTTCGACATCACCAAGCTGCGCTATCACAAGATCGTGCTGATGGCCGACGCCGACGTCGACGGTCAGCACATCTCGACGTTGCTGCTGACCCTGCTCTTCCGCTTCATGCGGCCGCTCATCGAGCACGGTCACGTGTATCTGGCACAGCCGCCGCTCTACAAACTGAAGTGGCAGAAGACCGAACCCGAGTTCGCCTACTCCGACCGCGAGCGTGACGGCCTGCTCGAGGCCGGCCGCACCGCGGGTAAGAAGATCAACTCCGACGACGGTATCCAGCGTTACAAGGGTCTCGGCGAGATGAATGCCAAGGAGCTGTGGGAAACCACCATGGACCCGGAGGTGCGCATCCTGCGTCAGGTGACGCTCGACGATGCGGCCGCAGCCGACGAACTGTTCTCCATCCTGATGGGTGAGGACGTCGCCGCACGCCGCAGCTTCATCGCACGCAACGCCAAAGACGTTCGCTTCCTGGACGTCTGAGCGAAACCCATGACCCCGCCGGTCCCAGGACGAGCGTCGACGACGACTCCGGCGACCGGTGATCGCAAGAAGGAACTGACATGACTGACACCACGCTGCCACCCGACGGCGCCGGCGATCGCGTCGAACCGGTCGATCTCGGCCAGGAGATGCAGAACAGCTACATCGATTACGCGATGAGCGTCATCGTCGGTCGCGCGCTGCCCGAGGTGCGTGACGGACTCAAGCCGGTGCATCGCCGTCTGCTCTACGCATCCTTCGATGCCGGCTTCCGGCCCGACCGCAGCTATGTGAAATCGGCGAAACCCGTTGCGGAGACGATGGGTAACTACCATCCGCACGGCGACACGGCGATCTATGACGCGCTGGTCCGTCTGGCCCAGCCGTGGTCGATGCGCTACCCGCTGATCGACGGTCAGGGCAACTTCGGTTCTCGCGGCAACGACGGTGCGGCCGCAATGCGTTACACCGAGGCGCGTCTGACCCCGCTCGCGATGGAGATGCTGCGTGACATCGACAAGGAGACAGTCGATTTCACGCCCAACTACGACGGCAAGACCAACGAACCGACGGTGTTGCCGTCGCGTATTCCCAATCTGCTGATCAACGGGTCGGGCGGTATCGCCGTCGGCATGGCCACCAACATCCCGCCGCACAACCTGAACGAGGTTGCCGACGCGGTGTTCTGGGCGTTGGAGAACCCGGAGGCCGACGACGAGACGACACTCGCCGCCTGTATGGAGGCCGTCAAGGGGCCGGACTTCCCGACCGCCGGACTCATCGTCGGTAGCCAGGGCATCAGGGATGCCTACACCACCGGGCGCGGCAGCATCCGGATGCGCAGCGTCGTCGACATCGAGGAACACAAGGGCACCACCACACTGGTGGCCACCGAGCTGCCGTATCAGGTCAACCCAGACAACCTGATTCAGTCGATCGCCGAGCAGGTGAACGAAGGAAAACTCAAGGGCATCAGCCGAATCGAGGATCAGTCCTCGGATCGTGTCGGCATGCGGATCGTGGTGACCCTGCGGCGTGACGCGGTCGCCAAGGTGGTGCTGAACAACCTGTACAAGCACAGCCAGCTGCAGACCAGCTTCGGCGCCAACATGCTGTCCATCGTCGACGGTGTGCCGCGCACGCTGCGCCTGGATCAGATGATCCGTCTGTACGTGACACACCAGATCGACGTGATCGTGCGACGTACGCGTTATCTGCTGCGCAAGGCCGAAGAGCGCGCACACATCTTGCGTGGTCTGGTCAAGGCGCTCGACGCTCTCGACGAGGTGATCGCGCTGATCCGCAGCTCGGCCAACACCGAGGAAGCGCGTACCGGGTTGATGGGTCTGCTCGACATCGACGAGATCCAGGCCGAGGCCATCCTCGCGATGCAGCTGCGTCGACTGTCTGCGTTGGAGCGCCAGAAGATCGTCGACGAGTTGGCCGAGATCGAGCGAGAGATCGCCGACCTGCAGGACATCCTGGCCAAGCCGGAACGTCAGCGAGCGATCGTGCGCGACGAGCTCAAGGAGGTCGTCGACAAGTACGGCGACGAGCGGCGTACCAAGATCATCGCCGCCGACGGTGACGTCACCGATGAGGACCTGATCGCCCGCGAGGACGTCGTCGTCACCATCACCGAGACCGGCTACGCCAAGCGCACCAAGACCGACCTGTATCGCAGCCAGCGACGCGGCGGCAAGGGAGTGCAGGGTGCCGGACTCAAGCAGGACGACATCGTCAAGCACTTCTTCGTGAGCTCCACCCACGACTGGATCCTGTTCTTCACCACCAAGGGCCGCGTGTATCGGGCCAAGGCGTACGAACTGCCGGAAGCCAACCGCACCGCACGCGGCCAGCACGTCGCGAACCTGTTGGCCTTCCAGCCAGAGGAGCGCATCGCACAGGTCATCCAGCTCAAGACCTACGAGGATGCGCCGTACCTGGTGCTCGCCACCCGCAACGGTCTGGTCAAGAAGTCCCGCCTCGTGGACTTCGACTCGAACCGGTCCGGCGGCATCGCCGCGATCAATCTGCGCGGTGAGGACGAGTTGGTCGGCGCGCAGCTGTGCTCTGCCGACGACGACCTGCTGCTGGTCTCGCAGAAGGGGCAGTCGATCCGCTTCCACGCCGACGACGAGGCGCTGCGCCCGATGGGCCGCCAGACCTCGGGTGTGCAGGGCATGCGGTTCAACGGTGACGATCAGCTGCTGTCACTCAACGTGGTGCACGAGGGCAGCTACCTGTTGGTGGCCACCTCGGGCGGCTATGCGAAGCGCACGGCGATGGACGACTACCCGGTGCAGGGACGTGGCGGCAAGGGTGTGTTGACGATTCAGCACGACCGGCGGCGCGGAGAGTTGATCGGTGCGCTCATGGTCGACGACGATTCCGAGCTGTACGCCATCACCTCCGGTGGTGGTGTGATCAGGACGGGTGCCAAGCAGGTCCGCAAGGCCGGCCGGCAGACCAAGGGGGTGCGCCTGATGAACATCGACGAGGGCACCACCGTCATCGCCATCGCCCGAAATGCGGACGAACCGGAAGAGGAACCGAGTGGATCGGCGGGTTCCGGCAAGTAGCGTCGGGGTTCTGCTGGAGTAGCCGTTAGTGTGGGTCGTACGACCACCGAATGAGGGATTTTCAGTGAGCTCACCGAACACACCGGACGACAAGAAGCCGACCAATGGGGATCTCGGTCCCCATGGCGCCTCGGGTCCGGGTGCGTCCGGCCAGGGTCCGGGAAATGTGGTTCCGCCGTGGGATCGAGGACCGGCTGACCAGCACTCGAGCACGACCCACGGCGACACGAACGGCCGGGAGGTGGTCGCGGGCACGCGCCCGGGACCACCCCCGCGCGGCATCGTCAGCGCCACGGGGACGGCCGCGGCGAGTATGAGCGGTCAGCAGGCGCCGGTCACCAAGCTCGACAATCCTGTCGGCGAGACGGCGCCCGATGATCGGTTCGTCGAATCTCCGACGCGCAACATCGAGCGCAACAACCTGCCGGGCCACGACCTACCCAACCTCGACGCGATTCACCACGTGAACGACGCGCCGCCGGCCGTCGCGTCGGTACGCTCGACGCCGACGGAGGTGGGGGCGATCCGCCCGTTGCGGGCCGCCGTGCAGATCCGTCGATTCGATCCGTGGGCCACGTTCAAGATCGCGGCCGTGTTGTCGGTGGCGGGCTTCCTGATCTGGATGATCGCCGTCGCGGTGCTCTACATGATTCTCGACGGCATGGGCGTCTGGGATCAGGTGAACAGTTCGTTTGGCACCTTGGTGACGGCGGACGGCTCGAGTAGCGAAGGCGACATCATCGGGGCGGGCACCGTCTTCGGTTGGGCAGCGCTGCTGGGTGTGATCAATGCCATTCTTCTGACGGCGCTCGCCACCTTGGGTGCCTACATCTACAACCTGTGCGCCGACATGATCGGTGGTGCCGAGGTGACCCTGGCAGACCTCGACTGACCAGCCGTTTTGGTTCCTGGCGTCCGGTCGGGTAATCTTCCACTTCGGTTCAAGGGCCTATAGCTCAGGCGGTTAGAGCGCTTCGCTGATAACGAAGAGGTCGGAGGTTCAAGTCCTCCTAGGCCCACTGCGAGAGGTGATTCACCTCGATTCGCACACCCACGCCGACGGTTCATCCGGCAGGCACGGGGCCTTAGCTCAGTTGGTAGAGCGCCGCCTTTGCAAGGCGGATGTCAGGAGTTCGAATCTCCTAGGCTCCACCATTTTCTTTCGTCTCCGAGGGCTCTCCTCGGCTTTCATTCGGTCGGGTGACGCGGGTTTGTCTGGTGACCAAAGATGCGGCGCGAGCAACACCCGGCATCGGACGTTGGGAGTATCCCTTCTGTTCCAGTGATCTTGTGGATGATGGTCACGAACGATTCCGCGAGGAGACGGCGTAGCTCTCCTCGGTGATCTCCAGCCGGTCATAGAACGCCCGGTTCGCCGGCCACCGGTTTCTGTGGTCGCAGTGTCGGTAGTCGTCTTCGCAGAGCCTGATGCGGGCGTAGGATTCTGACAGCAGGCGACACGATCCACCGTTCTGAAGCGCACGACCTACGGGGCTACCGGCCCGAACAGCGCCTGAGCATGCATCCGACCCCAGGAAATTGCAGACGGCGAGGAGTATCAGCATGCCTGGCGAATACACATTCGACGTGTTCTCCACTCTCGACGGCTTCGGCGCGCACCACGGCGACTGGGGTGGATACTGGGGCAAGCAAGGTCCCGAACTGCTGGCGCATCGGCTCGCCATCTACAGCGAGCAGCATCGAATGATCTTCGGAGCCAACACCTATCGGGCACACGCGCAGATGCTGCAAGCAGGCCTCGATCTCGACGCCCTCGACCCCTGGGTCACTCGGATGAGGGACCTACCGGCAACGATCCTCTCGAGCACGCTCGAGGAACCTCTCGACTGGCCCGATGCCGTCGTGGCGAGCGGTGATCCCGTCGATGTCATCGCACGTCTCAAGGCAGCGTCCGACGTGCCGCTGCGCTCACACGGCAGTCTCCGGCTGAACCGGACACTTCTGGCGGCCGGCCTCGTGGATCGCGTCCAGGTGACGATCTTCCCGGTGATCTGTGGCGAGAGCGGTGTGGATCGGATCTTCGACGGTGCAGAGGACTACGACCTCGAACTGATCGATCACCGGACCCTCGACGGCCGGACACAAGAACTCACGTACCGCCCCGTCCTGCATTCGCATACCCGGTGAGATCGGCCTACCTCACGGCGCTGTGGGTTACCGTGGCGACGAATGCGATCAACGTCCAATCCGTGCACTGCAGGGGTACGGGCCGGCTACTACTCCCTCGTTCCCTGACCGCCTGAGCACCAACTGAGCTTGTCGGTCGATCACGGGATCCGACCGAAAGCGACGCCGGTCGGTCATTCGAACGAATGGACCTCGCCACGAGGAGGTTTCGGCGCGCGAGCAGGTCCGGATACGTTGGATGAGTTGCCCAGCGGTCGATTTGGGGGTCTCGGGTGCGAAAGATCTGTGCGTCAGTTGTCGGTGTACTTGTCATAGGCATGACGTGGTTTGCAGCAGGTTCCGTATCAGCGGAGCCCCAACTGCCGCGGGTCACCCTCTACACGGAGAATCTCACCACCTTCGGTGATCACAGCTACTGCCACGGAACGTTCAACGTCAGCATGGTGACCCCCAAGGGCAAACGAGGTGTTGTCCGAGTGACACTGACGTCTTTCGGATTCACTGGCGAAGGCAGGAGTTGGCAGCGGAATCCGAAGTGCCGGTACCTGATGGACGTGTCTTCGACGAACGCCCACGGGTTCGCGAGCGACCACTTCTTCCCGGCTGCATTCGGTCCGGAACGGGGAGAGAGGGTCGTCCACGATGTCCGGCTGGGGTCGGGGCCCGCTCAGCTGGGACTAGGGACATACGCGATCAACAACCAGGTCCGTGTTCCTCAGGGGTATGGGGCGACGACATATACGAATATTCCGTGATTGACGGGAGGCAATTTGCCTACCCCGGTCACCCACGCGCGGTCGTTATCTCATTGGATACAGAGCACTGGTTTGTCAGGGGGGCAGGACCCCTCTAGGTTGAATGAGTTGCGTGCCGGTCGATCCAGGGGAGTCGAAAGTTGCGAAAATTCGGTGTGATGCTGGTTGCTCTAGTCGTCGCTGGGCTGACCATGGCGGGGGTGGGAGCGGCGGCCGCGGAACCACAACTACCCCGAGTTGTCCAATACAGCGAGAACATCGGAACGTTCGGGGATCACGACTTCTGTCACGGAACCTTCAACGTCGGAATGGTGGCGCCGAAGGGAAAACGGGGAGTTATCCGGCTGACGCTGACATCATTTGGCTTCACTGGAAACGGCGCGGGTTGGAAGCGCAACCCTAGGTGTCGGGTCCTGATGGACATCAACTATGCCAGCCCAAGTGTTGGCGCCAGAGAGATTTTCGTCCCGGCGACCTTCGGACCACGTCGCGGGGACAAGGTGGTTCGCGACATCTACACCGGCTCGGGCCCGGCAGTTCTGAGTGTCTGGCCGTACGCTGCGCACAACCCGCTCCGTGTGTCGCAGGGCTACGGAAGCACTTTCTACACCGTCGTGCCCTGACTGCATCCGATCGGGCACTCAGGCGTGCAACGAGCTGTCGCCGGAGACAACTTGCTGTGATGTGGCACACGAACCGCTGAGAGGTGGATCGTTCGAACGAACGAACATGCCGCATAAGCCGCATTGCAGGTGTTGAGAGACTCGTCCGACGTGGTATATCCAACGTGATAATCGGGACGAAACTTAGGTATTCTGCGACCGAGCATCGTCGGGGTGAGGATGGAAATGCTGGCATTCGGGGGGCCTGTGAGTGGGGTGAAGGCGACACGACCGGGGCTCGTTGTCGCTGCCACGCTGCAACAACACGGCTGTCCTCTCGTCGTGTCAGCTGACGAATCCGTCCAACAATCGAGCGTTTGACCGTGTCCGCGCAGATCCCGTCACCCAGCCCCTGTCTGTTGTCGGGCATTGTGCGACCCTCGTCGTGTCCTGTGGAGTTCCGTCCGGGATCTCCGGTTCGCGAGGGGAGGAAGCCATGATGACGCAGAGTCGGCCGGAGTGGTTTGCCGATGTCCCCGCATGGTCGCCGACCGGCGGATCGCCGGCTTATGAACTCGCCCAGGCACTCGCGGCGGCCCGGCTTGCCACCGGCGCATCGGCGGTAGACGATCCGGTGTCACCTGACGACCAGGTCACCGACAAAATGCCCAGTTCCGCGCCCGTACGGCAACCTCGCAACGAGGAGCAACGGCAGCAAGACTTCGCGCGGGAGCAACAGCCGGACTCGCCGCGCCCCCCGAACACCGAATTCCCCTCCGCCTTCGGTCCGCAGGGCGATCAAGAAAAGCCGCGCGCGGAGTCGCTCGACGACAGCCTGTTCGAGAACATGCGGGTCCGTCCGACTGCCAAGAAGGACGAGGCCGGGCCGACGAAGTTCTGGAAGAACCATCGCGGGCCGATCATCGGCGCCGCCGCAGCGGTCATCGTCATCGCGGTTGCTGCGGGCATCACCGTGTCTCAACTCGGCGGCGACGACAGCGAAAGCTCCACAGACGCAGTCGGACCGACATCGACGACCTCCACATCCACGACGCCGGCCGAGACCTGCGAGTCCATCGTGGACGGGGCGGTCACAACGGGCGACGGCCCGGGCGATCAAGCATCCGGGCCAGGCGTCATCTTGGCGTTCAACCACGCCTACTACGTGGATCGATCCGCAAAGGCGGCGCGCGCAGTGGCCGCCCCCAATGCGGTCGCGACGCAGCCGGTGATGCAGAAGTACATCGATCAACGAGAACCGGGCACCAAGCACTGCCTGTCGATCACCGACCGTGGGAACAACACGTACTCGGTGGTATTGACCGAGATACCTCCAGATCCCTCGGCCGACCCCATCGTCTACCGTCAGACGATTCGGACAGTCGAATCCCGTGGAAAGACCTGGATCGCATCGATCAAGGCCGACGAGTAATCCCAATCGCACCAGACAGGCTGCACAGACGCAGCGCAGTACCGCATGACCAGGCGGCCGTCTCCGACGGCCGGAACGAAAGGAAGTCGCCGACCATGGCCAAGCCATCGAAGCGAGGGCGGCATCGTCACATGCCGGTCAATGATCGGCCATCTCCGGTGCTCATGTCTGTCACGTCTGCGGCACTGGCGGCTTCGATCGCGACCGGTCTCGGCGCCGGCCTGGCTCAGGCCGCTCCGGAGCAGGGCGGTACGAGCCCGAGCGATACGGCACCGCAGCAGGGCGGCACGACACCGACCCCGAGCCCGGGCACGCCCGAGCAGGGCGGCACAACGCCGACGCCACCGGTCAGTACGCCGGGGCCTGGCCGCATCCCGGGCCCGCCACAAGAGGCCCCGTACCAGCCGTACGTCGAACAGGGCAGCTACAGCGCCCCGTCGTATGACAATGCGTACAACGCTGTTCCGAACGCGCCTCTCTCGGCCCCGAAGCCGACCGCACCGGTGCGACCGATTGCGCCGCCGCCGAAGAAGATCCGTGTCGGGAACTTCATCACCGATATTCCGCAGGGAATGTCGACGAAGGATGTGAATTCCGTCAATGCTTGGTCAGCTTATGGCGAAGCGAAGATTGCACAGGGGCTGATTTCTGTAGGAGTGCCGCAGGATGAAGCGTCCCGTCAGGCTGCGTCGACAATCATCGGTGTGATGTCGGGTGGTGCGGCTGGCGCGGCAGCGCTCGGAATCCCAGCTGCAGCGGTTGGGGCCCTCGGTGGTGCTGTGGTGGGCACGGCTGTTGGCGCGGTTGCAGGAACCGTTAACAACCTGATTCTGTTCGGATACGTACCACCGATGATTCTCCTGGGTACCGCCGCTGGGGCTGGCATCGGCCTTGCGGCAGGGACAGCGATCGGAGCCGCGGGTGTTGGTGCAGCGGGTGCCGCGGTCGGTGCGGTAATCGGTGGTGTCGCCGGCGGCTCGCTCGCTTACGCGCTCGGCGCAGGCGATCCGGGTGCAAAGCCCAAGGAGCCCTGGAAGCAGGGTCAGCCACGTCCCAAGGCCAAGCCGCTGCCAAATCCGGGCGCGAACCAGTACGAGCTGCATTTCAGCAAAGAGAAGGCGCGCCAGGCCGGCCTGCCTCAGGTCGATTACGTCGTGAACCACCGCGGCGATGTGAACCTGCAGATCGGCACCTTCAAGACCGGTTGGTCCTTCGAGCAGGCGGATGCCCCGTACCGCGCGCTCGGCGCAGGCGGCGCACAGCAGAAGGACAACGCCCGCAAGTCGACGAAGCAGAACGAGCCGAACATCAAGCAGGCGCTGCCGGGAGCCGACATCGCGTGGCCGCAAGAAGTGGCGCCGGCCTGAGCACATGCGCATGTCGTCCCGCACCGCCCGAGTTCGGCGGTGCGGGACGATCTGCGAAGCGGGACTGCCTAGACTGACGATGGAACGCGCTCGGGGAGCGTTACTGCCCGGGTGAGTGGCGTGAGGAGCGCACGAACAGAACGGGAATCGACTGAGACGATGAGCGAAGAAGCACAGGGCTCCACGGAACCGATCAACCCTCCGGCCACTGCTGAGCGCACGGTCGTCGTCGCCGGGACAGCCGGTGGCGTGGGCACCTCGGTGATCTCGGCGTTGCTGGCCGAGTACCGGGCCGCTGCAAGTCTCGGGGGATCGTCCTGGTGGGTCGACGCCGCGGGCAACGACGGCGACCTCCATCAGCGGCTTCGCGCCACCGGCGATCCAGCGCTACTTCGATCCACGCTCGGGGCCGGGTTGTGGCCGTTACCCGAGGACGCCACGGTCACCGACGCGATCCTCAACGCATGGCGATTCGGTTCGACTCCGGTTGTCGATGCGGGAGCCAGGCCGCTGACTGTTCTCGATGATCTGACCGAGCCCGAAATGGTCGACGTGACACCGGTTTTGGTGGTCGGACCGCGCCCGGACCTCCTCAACAGAGCACGAGAGATCTTCACGGAGTGGGATCAGACCGGTGTGTTGCGCCGCGCGATCGTGGTCATCTGCAACCAGATTCCGGGCCTGAATCACAAGGCACTCACGGACATGCTCATCGGTGTGGTGTCCGGGAAGGTCGCCGGCGTCGTCGGCTTCGAGTACGAACCGGTCCTCGGCGAGGGCACCGCGCTCGATCGTGATGCGCAGCAACGTTTTGCGCCGGCGACCTGGGCGTCTCTGCAGGCGCTTGCCGCGGCAACCGTAAACGGACGCCAGTAAGCAGCAATCACCCGACGAATAGTGTCGTCGGAGAATCTGCTGGTTCTCTGCGCGAGTCCTACGACCCCTGCCCGGCTATCCAGAAGTACGTGATCAGTGCCAGTACGATCACGACGATGTACAGCCAACCGATCCAGATGGCAACGCGTGCAAAGGGTTCCCCCAATTCGCGCGTGCGGGCGATGGTCGCCTTTGCCCGATAGCCGAGGTACAGACCGATCGGTGACGTGATACCCAGGACAGAGAGCACCAATGCCAGGATCGCCGTCTGGTTGGTGCCGCGGGACACCGCAGGCCGATTGGGTCGAGGCGATTCGGTGTGCGTCCGCGCGGGCACGGTTTCCTCCGGGGCGTCGTTGGAGCTGGAAGCCGAATAGGCAAGAGGCCGTTCGGATGTCGTGCCACTCGATGTGTCCGATGCCGCCCCGTGGGCATTGGACGTGTCGGATGGCGCGAAGTCGTCATCGAGGAAAGGTGCCGGGCGCGCAGCCTGGGTCGCGGCGTCGGCCGACGGCCCACCCAAACGGGTCGTCGACGCACCGTAGCGACCGATGGGTCCCTCGGACGAATCCGGTCGAGGGGCGTCCGATCCAGGCGGAACCGCGACTCCGGGCCTGGAGGTCGCGCGAGTCGGCGCAGCGCTCGGCATAGATGGTCCCGTCGGCGGGCCACCGGCCGCACGTGGCGGGGGAGTGCCCTGCGGCGGTGCACCGGGTCCAGGCCGGCCGGGACCGTTCTGCGGGGGTCGTCCGGGCCCAGGACCCGCGGGCCCCGGACCGGGTGCACCGGAGGGTGGGGGACCTGCTTGGCCAGGGGGCGGTGGGCGCCGTCCGGGCGGCGGCCGATATCCGGGTGGCGGAGGACCGCCGCGACCGGGGGGTGCACCTCGACCACCGGGTGGCGTGCTCGACCACGGTGGGGGATTACCACCACCGGGTCGGGGTCCGTTGGGCGGAAGATTCAGATCACCGGGACGTGGTCCGGGCGCTCGCTGACCGGGTGGCGGCGGGCCACCCGCCTGCGGAGGGCGCGATCTGGGACCACCGGGTGCCGGTGGGGGACCTTGGGATCCACGTGACGGCCCCGTCGGCGGCAGCGACGACCGCTGTGCGCGCATCGAATCCCCGCCGGGGATCGGACCGGGTGCGGTGATGGGACCCGTCGGAGGTCGCTCCCACGGCGCCGCCACCTGGGGACTCGGCGTCGCCTCGGCGTCGTCGTCCTTCGCCGGTCCCGGCGCAGAACCGCGGCCGGCGGCGGAGTTCGGGGTCTCGTCAGAGGTCACGACTACAAATTACCGTTGCGCGGGCGTGAAGCGTGGCGCCACCCGTGAGAGGCCTGTCGCATTCCACCACCCCGACGACACGGTCAGGACGCCGCCGGCGCCGAGTCGTCGGACGGTCCGCGCAGTTCTTCGATACGCGGAACGGTCGCGGACACGGGCGGGTGCTCGTTGCGGGATCGCCGCACCAGCAACGCCGCGACGCCGGCGGAGAGCGCCGCGACCAGCGCTGCAACCGCGATCAGCGAGTATTTCTTGGGCATGGGTCCAGCGTGCCAGGTGGCGCCGCGGTCTGCCACGTCGGGTTGTCGGCGTCACTGCGGCGACGCCGGGGTACACAGCGCGTGCGAAGTGGTTGGATGGTGGGGTGACTACTCAGAACCAGACCGCGACACTGCACACCAATCGCGGCGACATCGTTGTCGAACTGTTCCCGAATCACGCACCGAAGACGGTCGCGAACTTCGTCGGCCTCGCCGACGGTTCCAAGGACTACAGCCAGAAGAACGCGTCCGGCGGCACCTCCGGCCCGTTCTACGACGGCTCGATCTTCCATCGCGTCATCTCCGGCTTCATGATCCAGGGCGGCGACCCCACCGGCACCGGCCGTGGCGGACCCGGCTACCAGTTCGAGGACGAGTTCCACCCGGAGCTGCAGTTCGATCGTCCGTACCTGCTGGCCATGGCCAACGCCGGACCGGGCACCAACGGGTCGCAGTTCTTCATCACGGTCGGCCCGACCCCGCACCTGAACCGTCGGCACACCATCTTCGGTGAGGTGAAGGATCCGGAGTCGCAGAAGGTCGTCGATGCGATCGCCGCCACCTCCACCGACCGCGCCGACCGCCCGGCCGACGAAGTCCGCATCGAGAAGATCGAACTCAGCTGAGCGGCCCAAACCTCTCTGGCCCGCAGCACACCGCCGGTCCGCCGGCGGTGTGCTTCCGGCATCCCGACCGCCCGACCGGACTATCCTGTAGTCGGTGCGGCCGACCAGCGTGCCCGGAATGTCTGCGTCCCGCCTCCGTCGGACAGCACTGTGTGGACTGTCTACGCAACGACGGCGTGCAACGCAGCACCGCGCCCCAGTTCGGCGACCGCGGGATCCATCCGATGGTCGCCAAGCCGATGGTCGCCTCCAAGCCGTATGCGACCTATGCGCTCATCGCGGTCAACCTGATCGTCTTCGCGATCTGGGTCTACCAAGCGCAGGGCTTCGAATGGCGCGATTCGCGTCTGTTCGTGGACTGGGCCCTGGTGAAACCGTGGGTCGCCGGCGGCGACTACTGGCGGTTGTTCACCGCCGGATTCCTGCACTTCACGGTGACCCACGTCGCGGTCAACATGATCTCGCTCTACATCCTCGGACGAGATCTCGAGATCGCCATCGGGATTCCGCGTTACCTCGGCGTCTATTGCACCGCTCTGCTCGGCGGCAGCGCCGCGGTCATGCTCTTCGGTTCGGACACGGCGATCAACGCAGGCGCGTCCGGTGCCATCTACGGACTGATGGGCGCCGTACTGGTGGTGGTCCTCAAGGCCAAGGCCTCGCCGGTCCCGGTCATCTCCATCATCGTGCTGAACCTTGTCTTGTCGGTGACCATCCCCGGCATCTCATTGCTGGCGCACATGGGCGGCCTGGTGTTCGGAGCGGCAGCAACCGCCGGCATCATCGTCTTGCCGCAGTGGGTTCTGTCACCCGAGCGCCGGACGGCCACCAACGTGTCCCGTGTCGGTTGGATCTCGATCGCCGCGTTGCTGATCGTGGCTCTCGCCGTCGGTATCGGCGTCGGGATCGCCTACGCGAACAGTCACGTCCTGACCTTCTAGAGCCCGACCGCTCAGCGTCGCCGATTCTCGACCGCGAAACCCGCGCGGGCCAGTTCGTCGGCCACCTCGCCGACATCGGCGCCGAGATCCCACCGCCCGAACACGATCAGTCGGGTGTCATCGCGCAACTCGTCCGGCGTAGCGCTGGGCATGGCACCGGCGGGCAGGATCTCGAGCTCCAGCTGCCCGGAGCGCCGGCCGATGCGACGGAAATCCAGTACTCGCACGCGATGCACACGCACCTGTGGATAAACATGTGAGCCGCGGAGCGTCCGAACGATGACCGCGGGGCCGTCGGCGCGCGCCGCCAGCGCCAACCGCGGCCTGACCAGCAACGCGTACGCGGCAAATGCCAGGAGCAGCAGGCCTGCCAGGCCCAACAGCACCAAACCGACCGGATCCGCAGCGGTCAACGCGGCCCCGACGATGAGGATCACCCCGCCGACGGCCATGGCGATGCCGGCGCCGCGCGGGGTCGACCACGTTCGTGTGGACAGATCGGCAGAGTTATCCACAGCAGTTACTCACAGTGGGGATGACTTACACACATGTGATTTCCACAGTGTGGATGAATTACACACATGTGAGTTACCCCCATCGGAATGACCGAATCGCCCGGTCAGCGCCACCGCATCGTCATCAACAGGCCCACGACCATCAAGGCGAAACCGATCAGGAAGTTCCACGGCCCGAGCTCGTTCATCCAATGCAGTGCCTTGCCCTCGGCGCCCAGCGCGGTGGGCGTGGCGACGAGATAGAACACGATGAGCCACGCCAGACCGAGGAGCATGAGGCCCAACATGACCGACACGTAGATGGCACTCGACGGTCCGGCCTTGACCTTGACCGGCGTGCGACTTGCCGGGTTGATGGTGTAATCGGTCTTCTTCCGGACTTTTGACTTCGGCATGACTTCCTCTGTAGTGCTGAAATGCTTTCGCAAGAACTGATATCTACGGTATCTCACCTGGTCGCCGACACAGCAACGTCACAGTCAGCCTCTTGTCCAGGGAAAACCCGGTGACCTCGGACGGCACGGGCACGATAGCCTGACGGGGTGAATCAGCCGCCCGCGCACGGGGGTGCCGCCACCGCCCGCATCTTGGTCATCGACAACTACGACAGCTTCGTCTACAACCTGGTCCAGTACCTGGGCCAGCTCGGCGTCGACGCCGTGGTGTGGCGCAATGACGATCCCCAGCTCGACGATCCGTCGGTCGCTGTGGACGGTTTCGACGGAGTGCTCCTGAGCCCGGGTCCGGGCACGCCGCAGCGAGCCGGTGCGACCATCCCCATGGTCGGCGTCGCGCGCGAACGAGGCCTACCGCTCCTCGGGGTGTGTCTGGGACATCAGGCGATCGGCGCCGCGTTCGGCGGCACTGTCGACCGGGCACCGGAACTCCTGCACGGCAAGACGTCCCTGGTGCATCACAGCGGTCAGGGTGTGCTCGCCGGACTTCCGGATCCGTTCACCGCGACGCGCTACCACTCACTGACCGTGGTGCCCGAGACGATCCCCGACGAGCTGGTCGTGACCGGCCGCACCGAATCGGGGATCGTGATGGCGATGGCCCATCGCGAGCTCCCGATCCACGGCGTGCAGTTTCATCCGGAAAGTGTGCTCACCCAGGGTGGTCACCGGATGTTGGCCAACTGGCTCCGGGTGTGCGGCATCGCCGTCGACGAATCACGTGTCGCGGCGCTCGAGGTGGAGATGGCCGCCGCGATCGGATGAGATCTGCGGACCCGACATCAGACGCGCGACGAGAACGTCCCCGTCGGCGACCATCGAGGGCGAATGCCCGCGGCGCCCGCTGACGGGGACGTTCTCAGCCGTTCGGTCGCATTCAACCCGGCAGCAGGCTCGCCTGTCCGATGACCACGGACACCGAATCGTTCTTGCGCACTCGCGAACCCGCAGACGGCTCCTGGGAGACCACTTTGCCGTCGTCGGAGCTGGTGATCGGGACATTCCGCGACGACCGGGTGAGGGTGGAGTCCTCCCAGCCGGCCGCCGCGAGGGTTGCGCGGGCCTGCGCAGGCGTCTGGCCGCGCAGGTTCGGCATCACGAACATGTTGCCGCGCGAGACGGTGATCTGCACCGTGTCACCTTGCTCGACGGAGGTGCCGGCCGGTGGTGAACTGCTGACCACCCGTCCGGTCGGCAGCTCGGAATCGCCGGCCACCGCGACCACCTGCAAACCGACCTGTTCGAGTACCGTGCGTGCCGCGTCCTCGGTCTGCCCGGACACGTCCGGCACGGTGATCTCCTTGGGTCCGTTGCCGACGTGCACGACCACGGCGCCGTTCACGGGCGCTTCCGCGCCGATCGGCGGGGTCGTGCTGACAACCTTGTCCTTGAGCTCGCCGGAAGAGTCGACTCGATCGGTCTTGACGTTCGAGAAGCCGAGCACGCGAAGCGCTTCGGTGGCTTCGTCGGGTGTCTTGCCGCGCAGGTCTGGCATCTGGTGTCGTTGCGGGCCGCTGGAGATGTACAGCGTGATCTCGGATCCCTCGGCGGCCAGCACGTTTTCGGCGGGCGCCGACCGTGTGGCCGACCCCGACGCCACGTCCAGGCTCGGCTCGTCGAGCTGTTTGACCTGGAATCCGGCGTGTTCGAGATCGTCGCGGGCCTCGGTCGCCGGCTTGCCTGCCACGGTCGGCACCGGGATCTGACGGGCGGAGCCCGCACTCCACGGCGACCACAACATCAAGCCGGCCACCAGCACCACGACCAGGGCGGCCGCGCCGATGAGCAGGCCACGCAACCGTCTACGGTGAGGGACGGTGTCGTCCTCCCCGTCACCCTCGTCGCGACGGTACGAACTGACCGCGCGCCGCGGCCCGGACTCGCCGGCAGCCGACCGTCGCGGGCCGAGGTCCATGAACTCGGTGCGATCCTCGTCGGACAACAGCATCGGTGCCGACGGCTTGCCGCCGGCGAGCACCTTGATCAGATCCGAGCGCAGGTCGGCGGCGGACTGATACCGGTTGGCCGGGTTCTTGCTCATCGCCTTGAGCACCACAGAATCCAGCTCACGCGGGATCTCGGGTCGGATCGACGACGGCCACGGCGGATCCTCGTGGACGTGCTGGTGGGCGACGGCGACGGGCGAGTCCCCGGTGAACGGCGGTTCGCCGGTGAGCAATTCGAACAACACACAGCCCATCGAGTAGATGTCGCTGCGCGGGTCCACCTTGATGCCGCGTGCCTGTTCGGGAGACAGATACTGCGCGGTGCCCATCACCGCGGAGGTCTGCGTCATCGTGGAGGTCGAATCGCTCATCGCTCGCGCGATGCCGAAGTCCATCACCTTGACCGCGCCGGATTTGTCGATCATCACGTTGGCCGGCTTCATGTCGCGGTGCACGATGCCGTTGCGGTGTGAGAAATCCATCGCGGCGGCCACGTCTGCCATCCAGGTCATCGCCTGGCGCGGCGACACCGAGCCGTTGGACCGCAGCACGTCGCGCAGCGTGTCGCCGTCGACGTACTCCATGACGATGAACGGCAGTGGGCCGTCCTCGGTTTCGGCTTCGCCGGTGTCGAAGACCTGGACGATCGTCGGATGGTTCAGTTTCGCCGCGTTCTGCGCCTCACGACGGAATCGCAGATAAAAGGTGGGATCGCGGGCGAGGTCGGCACGCAGCACCTTGACCGCGACGTCGCGGTGCAGCCGCAGATCGCGTGCGAAATGGACTTCGGACATACCACCGAAGCCGAGTGTCTCGCCGAGTTCGTAGCGATCGGAGAGATGGTGCGGTGTCGACATCACCCTGTGCTCTCCATCTTTCGCAAGAACGTCCGCAAGCCATGATCACGCACCACAGTGCCGGTAAGCCGATCGGTCACCGTCATCCGACACCACACCTCATCCATTATCGCCAACTCATCAATTTCCGAACCCCGGGATCGTGAACGAGAACGTCGGGATGTTCGCCGTCGGGGCGCCCGGGTCCGTCGTCTCGGTGGTCTCCTCGGTGGTGGTCGGTTCCTCGGTGGTCGTGGTGGGCGGCTCCTGAGTCGTTGTCGGCGGGCGTGTCGTGGTGGGGACCTGCTGCTGTGGTTCCTCGTTCGGCTCGTCGAACGTTGTCTCCGCCGTGGTGGTCTCGGTGACCGTGGTCACCGACGACGGGGCCGGCGTCTCCGGCGACGACGAACTGAGGTTCATCAGCCAGTAGACGATCAGACCGAGGGCGGCGGCCACGAGGACCGCGGCCACACCGGCCAGTACCTTCTGGCCGGTGGTCCAGCTGTTGTCGTCGGCGGGCGGCACCGGTTTGCTCGGTGGTCGGCTGGTGGTGCGTGCGGTTGACGGGCCGCGAGTGGCGGCCGTCGGGCTCATCGCCCGCGTCGACTGCATTGCCGCACCGGCGACCGCTCCCGCCGCGGCAGCACCTGCGATGGCACCGGGGCGTGGCGGTCGCTGACCGGCCCGCACGGCAGCAACGGCGTCGGCGAACTCGCCGCCGTTGGCGTAGCGCTGCTTCGGATCCTTGGCCATCGTGGTGTCGATCAGCTCACGCACGTTCGCGGGCACCGTGTTCGGCAGCGGCGGCGGCGTCTCACGGATGTGCTTCATGGCGACCGTGATCGCGCCGTCGCCGAGGAACGGGCGGCGGCCCGTCAGCGACTCGTATCCGACGACACCGAGCGAGTACACGTCCGACGCCGCTGTCGCCTCGTCGCCGGTGGCCTGCTCGGGCGAGATGTACTGAGCGGTGCCCATCACCATGCCGGTCTGGGTGACCGGTGCCGAATCGACCGCCTTCGCGATGCCGAAGTCGGTGATCTTCACCTGGCCGGTCGGGGTGATCAGGATGTTGCCCGGTTTGACGTCGCGGTGCACCAGACCCTGACTGTGTGCGGCCTGCAGCGCACGTCCGGTCTGTTCCAGCATGTCGAGGGTGTTGGTCAGCGACAGGCGTCCCATGCGGGCGATCACCGAGTTCAACGGTTCGCCGTCGACGAGCTCCATCACCAGGTATGCCAGCGGATCGCCGCCGCCCCGGTCAGGGGTCTCGCCGTAGTCGAAGACATTGGCGATGCCCGGGTCGTTCAGCTTCGCCGTCGTCTGTGCTTCCGCGCGGAACCGGGCCGTGAACTCCGGATCATTGGAGTACTCGGCCTTGAGGACCTTCACCGCCACCCGACGATTCAGTCGTGTGTCGAGCGATTCCCACACCTGTCCCATGCCACCGGTCGCGATCAGTCGCATCAGCCGGTACCGGTCGGCAATGGTGGTGCCACTCTGAAGACTCATCCGCCTGCACCTCCCGCCAAGGCGTTGATCACTGCTCGTCCGATCGGTGCCGCCACCGCGCCTCCTGTCGATGCGGGCCCGGGATCGCCATTCTCCACGACGACGGCCACTGCGATCTGTGCGTTCGACGATGGTGCGAACGCGATGTACCAGGAATAGGGGGTCTCCGCCTCGACGTCGGAGGTCGCCGAATGTTCTGCCGTGCCCGTCTTCGAGGCGATCGACACCGGGCCACCCGCACCCTGCGTGTTGCGCTCGGACTCGATCATCAACGACGTCATCGTCGCCGCCTGATCCGAACTGATCGGCTCGTTGATGGTGGTCGGCTGGGTGGTCTGCAGCGTGCGCAGATCGGCGGCCTGCAACTTGTCCACCAGGTACGGCTGCATCCGCACACCACCGTTGGCGACGGTCGAGGCGACCATCGCCATCTGCATCGGTGTGACGCGCACGTCGCGCTGCCCGATGGACGCCTGGCCGAGAGCGGCGAGATCCGGGATCGCGCCGACCGTGGAACGCGCCACCGGCAGCGGCGTGTCGGGCTGCTTCTCGTCCAGGCCGAACCGTTGCGCCGTCTCGCGGAACACCGTGATCGGGTCGCGCATCTTGTTGGTCGTCAGATCCACGAACGCGGTGTTACACGAATACTTGAAGGCCTGCTCCAGCGACACCGTCCCGCCCGACGACCCCGGGCACGTCTGGCCGCCGTAATTGGTGAGTGAGGTTGCGGTGTCGGGCAACACGATCGACGGAGCGGCGGTCAGCCGGATGTCCGGTGTGATGCCGTCACGTAGCGCTGCGGCCGTGGTGATCGTCTTGAAGGTCGAACCCGGCGGGTAGAGCTGATTGATAGCCCGGTTGAGCATCGGTGTGTCGATGTCGCCCGGCTGATTCCAGGCGGCCCAACTGTTCTCGCGAACCGTCTGGTCGTGGCTGGCGAGTTTGTTGGGGTCGTAGCTGGGCGACGACGCCATGGCGAGGATCTTGCCGGTGTTCGGTTGGATGGCCACGACAGATCCGCGGCAGCCGCCCTCGCACCCGTTGCGCAGGCCGTCGTAGGCGACTCGCTGCAGGCGGGGGTTGATGGTGGTGACCACGTTGCCGCCACGCGGATCGCGACCGGAGAACATGTCCATGAACCGCTGCCCGAACAACCGGTCGTCGTTGCCGTTGAGGATCGAGTTCTCGTACAACTCGATTCCGGTACTGCCGTACTGGAACGAGTAGTAGCCCGTGACCGGTGCGAACGCGGTGGCGCTCGCGCCCGGATAGGTGCGGAGGAACTTCAGTCGGCTGTCGGTCGGTTCCGACACGGCGATCACCGAGCCGGCGTCGGCGGTGATCGATCCACGCTGGCGGGCGTACTCGTCGAGCAGCACCCGGTTGTTGCGCGGATCCGAGCGCAACGAATCGGCCTTGAAGACCTGTACGTAGGTGGCGTTGGCCAGGAGGGCGACCACCATCACGATGACCGCGACGGACACCCGTTGGATCTGTTTGTTCATCGGCGCACCGCCTGGGTGGGCAGCGTCTCGATGTTCCGCGGTGGCGGCCGATGCCGTGTCGGATCGGGCTCGCGGGCCGCGTTGGAGATGCGGATCAGCAGCGCCAACAGGATGTAGTTGGCCAGCAGCGACGACCCGCCGTACGAGAGGAACGGGGTGGTGAGGCCGGTCAGCGGGATCAGTTTCGTGACACCGCCGACGACGACGAACACCTGCACGGCGATCGTGAACGACAGACCGGTCGCCAGCAGCTTGCCGAAGCTGTCGCGCACGGCGATGCCGGTCCGCAACCCGCGCATCACGAAGACCAGATACAGCACCAGGATCGCGGCCAGACCGACGAGGCCGAGTTCCTCACCGATGGAAGCGATGATGAAGTCGGTGTTGGCGAAGGGCACGATGTTCGGTCGGCCCGATCCCAGTCCGGTGCCGAACAATCCGCCGGTCGCGAGTCCGAACAGGCTCTGCCCGATCTGGTAACCGGCACCGTTGAAGTCGCTGAACGGATCCCGCCAGATCTCCACGCGCACCTGCAGATGCGAGAACAGCTGATAGGCGATCAGCGCGCCGACGATGAAGAGTGTGACACCGAGCACCAGCCAGCTCGACCGTCCGGTCGCGACGTAGACCATCGTGAGCATCGTCGAGAAGATCAGCAGCGAGCTACCCAGATCCGACGAGTACGCGAGCACTGCGATGGACACGAACCAGGCGGCCAACAGCGGACCGAGATCGCGGGCACGGGGAAAGTCCATGCCCAGGAAGTGCTTTCCGGCCGTGGTGAACAGATCGCGCTTGGACACCAGGAAGGCCGCGGTGAAGATGATGATGAGGATCTTCGCGAACTCGCTGGGCTGGATCGAGAAGAACGGGGTGACGATCCAGTTCTTCGATCCGTTGATCTCCGACACCGACGACGGCAGGATCGCCGGGATGATCAGCAGCACAAGGCCGCCCAGACCCAACGTGTACGAATAGCGGGACAGGGTGCGGTGATCGCGCACCAGGATCAGGATCGCGGAGAACGCGATGATGCCCAGGACCGCCCACAGCAGCTGTTGGTCGGCGTTGTGCGTGACGTCGGTGACGTTGACGGTCTCGCCGGTGCGACCGGTGCCCAGATCCAGACGGTGGATGACGACCAGTCCGAGCCCGTTGAGCACCGCGACGACGGGCAGCAACAACGGGTCCGCATGCGGTGCGTAACGCCGGATCACCAAGTGCGCCACACCGAACAGCCCGATGTAGGCGAGCACGTACTTGACGATGTTCCAGGTGAGCGATTCACCCTGCGCGGCTTGGACGATGAGCAGCGCCACCGTCACCAGACCGATGGCGAAACCGAGGAGCACCATTTCGGCGGTGCGCCCGGTCTGCTCCGGTGGCCGGCGCGGTGGGGCGTGATTGGACGTCGACGGTTGGCTCATCTAATTGCCCCGACAGATCTTGTTCCCGTTGCTGTCGTAGTGCGGAGGCAGCTGTGCGGAGGTCTCGGTCGACCCGGGAGGGGCGGGTGCAGAGGGATTCGGTGCAGAGGGTCTCGGCGGCGACGGTGCCGGTGCGTTCGGGGAGGGCGCCGGTGTCGGGATCGGCGCAGGCGTGGCCGATGCCGAGCACAACGGCAGGAAGTTCAACTGCCGGACACGGTTCTGGGCGTCGTCGAGGGACATGTTGCGGATCGACTGGTCGTCGATGGCGTTGCGGTCGAGTTCGGCCAGATCCGACGTCTGCAGCGGGGTGCAGGTGTCGTCGGCGTTGTAGTCGACGAAGGCGAGTTGCGGCTCGGCCTGGTCGAGCCCGGTGACGCATACGCTCTGCGCTCCGGAACTGAGATCGAGGAACAACACTTTGTCGGGGGATCCCTGGAAGACCACCACGTTGCCGTCCTGGGCGCCGACGTAGTAGTTGTTGCGCACCATCGCGCGGGTCACGAAGAAACCTGCGATGAGCAGTGCGATGACGGCGACCGCGGTCCCCAGGACCAGCCACCGCCGCCACGGACTGCGGTGCGGTGGCTCGTCGTCGTCATGCATGATCGTGGGCCGCTGCGGTTCCGCGGCCGGCGGGCGCAATGCCGCGGCCCGTCCGGCGGCCGTCGCCGGATTGGGCGTGTAGCCCTCGTCGTCGAGACCGGCCGCACCGCCGACGATGGGCCGCGATTCCCCGTACTCGGTATCGACGACGTCGGCGACGATCACCGTCACGTTGTCCGGACCGCCGCCGCGCAACGCGAGCTCGATGAGCCGGTCCGCGCACTCCTTGTGATCGGCAATGGAACCGAGGGTGTCGGCAAGGGTTTCCTCGCTGACGACATCGGACAGGCCGTCGCTGCACAGCAGATACCGATCGCCCGCGCGAGCCTCCCGGATGGTCAGCGTCGGTTCCACTTCCTGCCCGGTCAACGCACGCATGATGAGCGACCGCTGCGGGTGGGTGTGCGCTTGTTCCGGGGTGATACGGCCCTCGTCGACGAGGGTTTGCACGAATGTGTCGTCGCGGGTGATCTGGGTGAGCTGACCGTCGCGGTACAGGTAACCCCGCGAGTCGCCGATGTGGCACAGACCGATGCGACTGCCTGCGAACAGGATTGCGGTGAGCGTGGTGCCCATGCCGTCGAGTTCGGGAGCGCGTTCCACCTGTGCGGCGATGGCCGCGTTACCGGTGTGGGTGGCGCGGTCGAGTTGGGCGAGCAGATCGCCGCCGGGCTCGTCGTCGTCGAGACCGCGCATCGCCTGGATCACCAGCTGGCTGGCGACCTCCCCGGCTGCATGTCCGCCCATGCCGTCGGCCAACGCGAGTAGTCGCGCACCGGCGTACACCGAGTCCTCGTTGTTCGAGCGCACCAGCCCACGGTCGCTTCGCGCGATGTAGCGCAACACAAGTGTCACGGGCGCAACTCGATCACGGTCTTGCCGATACGGATCGGCGTGTTGATCGGGACCTTGACCGCGGTCGTCACCTTGGACCGGTCGAGATACGTGCCGTTGGTGGAACCGAGGTCCTCGACGTACCAGTCGTCACCCCGGCGCGACAGCCGCGCATGACGTTCCGATGCGTAGTCGTCGGTGAGCACCAGCGTGGAGTCGTCGGCGCGCCCGAGCAGCACGGGTTGTGCCCCCAGCGTGATGCGGGTGTTCGACAACGCACCCTGGGTCACCACCAGGTAGCGGGCCGAGCCGCGTGCGGCCCGCGTGTTGCTGCGTTGCCGCTTGTCGCTGCGTGTATAGCGCGTGAGGCGATTTCCGCCTGCGGTGGCGATGTCGGCCCGTAGGGTCCGGATGACGGCGTAGACGAACAGCCAGAGCAGCAGCAGGAACCCGATACGGGTCAGCTGCAGCACCAAGCCCTGCATTTAAGTGTTCACCTCCAGCGCCATCACCTCTTGCGGCCCGCTCGTTTCCCACCCCGGGCGCCGGTCGTAGAAAAGGACCCGAGTGCATCTTATGGGCAGTGCGCGCGATCGCCGTCATTCCGATGTGACAGTTCAGTATCGACGGCACGTCTCACCGGGGCCCGGACACGACCCAAGGCCGGGTCACCCGGGGACGACTCGGACGTCGACAGCGCGCGCTGCGGCTACTGGAACCGGACGGAGATGTCGGAGTGGCCGATGCGGATACGGTCGCCGTCGGCGAGCTCCCAGCTGCTCACCTGCAGGTCATTGACGGTGGTGCCGTTGGTGGAGTTCAGATCGCTGAGCATCGCGGTCTGGCCGTCCCAGCGGATCTCGACGTGGCGACGCGAGACGCCGGTGTCCGGCAGACGGAACTGTGCGTCCTGTCCGCGGCCGATGATGTTGGATCCGTCACGCAGCTGGAAAGTCCGGTTGCTGCCGTCCTCGAGCAGCAGCGTGATGGAGGCCGGCGCGTAGGCACCCGGCTGGCCGTAGTCGTACCCGCCCTGCTGGTAGCCGTAGCCCGGCTGCGGCTGACCGTAACCCTGCTGCTGGTAATCGGCCTGCTGGTAGTCGTAGCCGACCTGCTGCCCGTAGGCCTGGTCGTAACCGGGCTGCTGGCCGTAACCCTGGTCGTAGCCGGGCTGCTGGCCGTAGCCCTGGTCGTATCCCTGTTGGGTGTAGCCGGGCTGGCCGTATCCCTGGTCGTAGCCGGGCTGGCTGTAGCCGGGCTGCTGGCCGTAGCCCTGGTCGTATCCCTGTTGGGTGTAGCCGGGCTGGCCGTATCCCTGGTCGTAACCGGGCTGGTCGTAGCCGCTCTGCTGGTAGTCGTAGCCGCCTTCTTGGCCACCCTGGTCGAACGCCGGGTCGGCGGCACCCCTGCGCTGGTCGTATCCGGGGTTGTTGGTCATCTCTGGGGCTCCTACTGGTTGGTTGGCACGTACTTGGTGCTGTTGTCCTCGTGGTCCGGACGGCCCGGATGGCACCGGGCGCGGTCTCACGTCCGGATTCACCGCTCCGCGCGCACGGAACATGCCGGTATGCAATGACGGCGACTGATCGAACTCTACGACGACCCTGCCGTAGGTCTGCCAGCCGTTGTCGGCGATGTAATTCTCTAGGTGCTTCGAGAAGGTCCGACGATTGAGCTCGTACTCGGCCGCGATGTGGGTGAAGTCGGTCGGACTGAACAGCAAGGTGTAGCTGTTCGGTGCCAGGATCGCGCCGTCACCGAGGTCTTCGAGGGCCCCCTCGGCCTCCCGCTGCAGACCGTTCTCGATCTCCTGCGGAGCGACCTGACCTCCGAAAACCCGCGCGAACCCGCCGTCGACGGCGCCCTCGAGTTTGCGCTCGATGCGCTGCAGAATTCCCACCGTCGACCTCCCTTCGCGGCTTGACTCACACGGCTTCTGGCGTGTCGCCGTGCATGTGGCCTTGATAGATGATACCGATTCTGCCCATTACGCCCCGGTTCCCGTCAATGCAGCACCGTACGCAACACCGGTATCACCGAGATTGTTGTCTCCACGTTATCTTCTCGTCGAGGGTGACCTGCGTGTTCAGCGCACATTCCCGATGCTGAACAGCCCATAGAACTCAGCAAACGCGGACCCACCAGCCAAATCTGTGCGTTGCTACACCCACTTTTGCCAGGAAAATCCGCGCCCTACCCGCCGCAGGCGGTCACGGATCGAGCCGGTTTGGCATCGGACCCGGCATCTTGCTATCGTCTTCCAGTCTCACGCAGACAGCCACGGGCGAGTGGCGGAATGGCAGACGCGCTGGCTTCAGGTGCCAGTGTCCTTCGGGACGTGGGGGTTCAAGTCCCCCTTCGCCCACCACGAGCAGTTCAGCTCAATTCGGTACATAGGGTCAGGTTGCGGATATGCGGCCTGACCTTTTGTTATTTCGGGAGTTACGGCGAGTTCTGGAGGATCGCCCTTGATCGGGGACCCTGCCGGGCAGCGTCCCCGGTGAACCTCCTCCACTCGATTCAGTCGTGCTCGCATTCAAGGCGCATGTGGCTGCAAACGCGATTCCGAGCTAAGACTCGCTCAGAGGGCGTGTGTCGACGAAGTGAGCGCCGTGAGCACGTCGGAGTCCGACGAAGTCACCGCCGTGGTTGCGGGTCCTCCCGGGCGTCCACGACGACGTTGTCCGTCAGGTGGTCGACGCCTAGACGGACCCACTCGCACATCGCGTTGAAGTCGTCCCATGAGATCGGCTCGGCCGAGTTGCGTTCGGCCATCATGCGCAGCACCGCATCCCGGTCCAGACTCCAAAGCTCGCAGAGGCGATCCGCCGCAGCGACGCACACATCCATCGCGAAGCAGAAGTTGCGGAGCGTCGCGCACCACGTGTAGTTCGTGCCCTTCTGCTCCTGGATCACCGCCAGCGTCAGCCACGTAGCGTTGCCGTGCGTGGGCCTGCTTAGCTCGTCGTAGGCCAGCGCGTGCGGGAAGTGCCTCTCGATCAGTGTGCGGTTGCTGCCGACAGTCTGGCGCGCGACGTCGGAGAAGGTCGATCCCGTCCTCGCGCGCCACCTTTGCCAATCGTCGATCAGCTTCTTTGCGCCCATGTCGTTCGACGACTTGTACTCCTGCAGGCTGGACTTGAACAGCTCGTGGGTTCTCAGCACCCGCTGCTTCCAATCGATCGCGGGGTCTGACAGATACATCGCCTTCGACGAGTGTTCGGCGGCCGTCCGCGCCAGCGCAGCGGAGCCGATGTGCATCGGATGGTCCTTGCGGATCAGCTCGCTGCACGAGGACAGCGCGTCGCCGCACGAGATGACGTAGAACTTCGCCAGGCGGTGCGCGGTGAGCAGTGGCCCCTCCACGTCCGCCTTGCTGCCTACCTCGGCGTCGATCGCGTCGATCGACTCCTCTCCAGGCTCCTGGTAGGCCGTCGAGAAGTACGCCGATCCCAGAGCGAACTGAGCCACCGCATTTCCCCACAGCGTCGCCCGCTCTGCGAACTGGCGGATTCCGTCGAGTGTGTGGGGGAAGTCCTGATCGACCATCTAGTGAGCATACGAACGACCACCGACGGGCTGGCCCACGCATCAGCGCGCCCCTGGGTTAACTGCTGCGAACGCGTTCAAGATTGGCCGGGCTGGTTCCCAATTCGGTGCGAGTTGGGCCAAAGATCAACCTGTAACCCCCGAGGCCACAAGCACTCTCAGGCCGCTGGCGATACCCGCACCGAGATCGTTGGTTATAGGCGATGGTCCTGGGGGTTCTGTGGGTGCGACAGGCCTTTCCAAAAATCGGCGTGTTGCTTGTGGGCTTCCACCAGCTTCGGAAGCATATGCAATCCGGCCTTGCCGCGGTCGACGATGTCATCGAGCGAGGCGATGACGTCGAGTGCTGATCTGGGCTCGAACTGCCCAGCGATACGCTTGGCCTTGACTCGGACGTTGTTGGGGGTGGGCCCGGCATCGATGATCGAGTGGTTCCAGATTCGGCTGTGATGGGCGCACCGGTTGCGCATGTAGACCAACGCCCGGACTCGGTACGCGAAACCGGCCTTGGCGACGCCGAGGCTGGTTGCTACCGCGTCTGCCAGGGAGCCCTGCGCGCCTCGTTCGATGCACTTCGACAGCGTCCCAAACGACCAGGCCTCGACGGCCGACCACACGGGTAGCTCGCCGAAGTCGGGCATTCGATCGCCGGGGACGGCATACCGCAGGATATGGCGTTCCCGGCTCCGCTCGATGTCTCGCAGGCAGGACTCGACCGTTGGTTCGGAGCTACTGGCATCCGAGTAGAACTCGGCCTGCAAGTAGTGCCCGCGTGGCCCATGGTCGTTGGCGATGACGTGCGCCGTGTGGGTGCGCAGGAGTAGTTCGGCTGTTGTGAGCTGCTCGGTGAGTGCTGAGCGCAGAACTTGGTCGGCGTCGTAGAGCGCCCGGATCTGGTTGAGCGTGGTGCCGGGGACGAAGTTGTCGTCGCTATGATGCGGCGCAATCTGGAAGTACCGCATGTAGCCCGAGAAGCGGTAGTAGTTGTGAACAGACAGGAACTCTGCGCATTCGCGCTCGTCGTCAATGTCGAGTCCGCGGCTGACAAGCAGGCTGACCTGCTCGTCCCACGACAACGACGGCTTCACTGCCTACCTCGGAAAGAAAAGGCCCCTCCCATTTGAGCATCGCTGAGAGGCTTGGGAGGGGGTCGATTGCCACCAACGTAGCACCGCCGTCCGACAGTTGCCAATCCGGCTGCGGACCGTAGGGGCCGGCTATTCGACGGCGCGGCAGCTGCAACAGCCATGCTTGCCCTTGGCCCTGGACGTCGTGCAGACATTGGTGGCTTCAAGGCAGCGCGTCGACGATCTTCATCGTCTCGACGGCGACAGTGGTGACCTTGCGTATGAGGTCGACGATGTAGGTCGGGTCGTCGTGCTCGTCGCACCAGTCGTTGGGGTCGTTGACGATCTTCGAGTCCTTGTCGGTCTTGACTTGGTATCGCTCGATGATCCAGCCGAGGGCAGTTCGTGAGCCGAGCAGGTAGCGTTCGGCCTCTTCCGGGATACCGCTGATGGTCACGTACGGGTTGTAGACGATTGTGGAGTGATCACTCTTGTTGCGCCACTTCATCTTCTGGACGCGCCAGGTGTTGGGATCATCCGCGTCGTGGCCCTTCTTCACCAAAACATCCAGTGGGAAGGGGTCGGCCTCATCATAGTCGGCGTGCACAAGCAGCAGTTGCCGGCCGGCGTTGGCGAAAGTGTCGAACTCAGCGCGAGACTCCGGTGTCGGGATGTGGGGCAGCATCTTCTTCAGATCGGCGGCATAGGTGGCGCGGTAGGTCTGCGAATGCAGGAGCCCGTACACGAAGCAGAAGATGTCGTCTTTGCTGACGTCATCGCCGAGCTTCGACCGGTAGATCGACGTGATCTCGTCGGTGATGTTGTCGACGCGCTGGTAGCCCCATTCGTCCACCTCGTCCTCGCCCGTCGAGAAATCCAGCGCTCCATCAGCAGCATCTAGTTTGCGGTAGGTGTAGCGCGGGAAGAATTGTCCACCGCTGCCCGCGCCGGTGACGTGGAGGTTGGGCACGTCGCGAAGAGCCAGAACGGAGAACGGCACCGCAGACCCGGCACCAACTTGGTAGAAGCCAATGTTCGTGTGGTGAGGCGTCGGGAACATGGTCGGGAGCTTGTAGACCATGTCGTTCAACTTGCGGTCGAAGTAGACCCATCGCTTTTCGAACGGGCGGTAGGTGCCCAGTCGCAGCGCGTTGCTGTCGAATGTGTACGTGACGTCGCGTGCGAGATCCTGCTTGGTACCGCGGTTCCAGCTAATCTTCATTGGGTCGTTGTCGATGAATTTGTCGATGGCCTCGGCGCGTTCCTTGCGGTCCGTCGGCGGTTCGGTCTTCGCGAAGTCGTGAACCTGCTGGTTGTAAAAGTCGATCATGTGCCGCATGTTGCCTTCCACCCCAGACTTCGATGCGTTGTAGCACCACGCGTCGCGCGCTGTCGCCAATCCACGTGAATAGCCGTCAAAGACGCCGGTGCCTGCTCCGTCTTTGCGGCCGATGGCAGGGAATTTGCTGAAGGTGTCGTCACGTTGGTTGATCCAGTCGCCTGCAGCGTTGGGGGTGATGGTGGCCCAGTCGATGGTGGGTAGCGGGTCGGTGTCGAGGATTCGGAGTTTGTCGTCGCGGGTGAGGTAATCGCCGACGTCGCGGTAGTGGATAGTGGCGGGACCGGTATGGCTCGGGTCCTTGACGCCGATGAAGATCGCCACGGTGTTGCGACTCCCACCGCCGAACACTTTGCCACCCTCTTTTCGGCTGAGTTCGCCTGCGGTGCGTTGGTTTCCGCGGAGGTTGTAGACGTAGATGCTGCTGTAGTCGTCGGCGAGGGTGAGGCGCATGCCGTCGGCGGTGTTGCCGTCGATCCAGCCGCCGTTGGAGACGAAGGCGACGATGCCTTGGTCGCCGATGCGGTTGGTGGCCCAGCGGAAGGTGCGGATGTAGGAGTCGTAGAGGCTGTTCTTGTCGGTGGCGGTTGACCTTGCGGCGTAGGTGGTTTCGATGTGGCCGTCGAGGGTGGGGTATTTGATATTTGCGTTGTTGTCGTTGGCACTGTCCTGGCCGACGGAGTAGGGCGGGTTGCCGACGATGACGTTGATCTTGGTGCCGAGCTGTCGGGTGATGCGGTCGTTGTTGGCCGGGAACATTTCGGCGTCCATGGTGTCGTCGGCTTCGCTGATCTGAAAGGTGTCGGCGAGGACGATGCCGGGGAACGGCTGGTAGTCGGCGGTGTCGGCCTTGCCCGCGAGGGCATGGTAGGTGGCTTCGATGTTCACCGCAGCCACGTAGTAGGCCAGCAACATGATCTCGTTGGCGTGAAGCTCCTGAGTGTACTTGCGCGCCAAATCATGTGGAGTGACCAGTCCGGTCTGCATGAGCCTGGTGAGGAAGGTGCCGGTGCCGGTGAAGGGGTCGAGGATATGGACGTTGTCGGCGGTCAGCCCTTTGCCGAAGTGCTCGCGGGAGACAGTGTCGGCGGCGTGCAGTATCCAGTCGACGACCTGGACTGGGGTGTAGACGATGCCGAGCTGGGCGGCCTGCTTGGCGAACCCGATCTTGAAGAAGCGTTCGTAGAGGTCGGCGATGATGCGTTGCTTGCCTTCGGCGCTGGTGACCTGGGAGGCACGTAGGCGTACAGAGTCGTAGAAGGTGTCCAGGCTGGCGGTTTCGGATTCAAGTCCGCTGTCGCCGAGGGTGTCGATCATGCGTTGCATGACGATCGAGACGGGATTGTGGGAGGCGAAGTCGTGTTCGCTGAACAGGGCGTCGAAAACGGGTTTGGTGATCAGGTGCTGGGAGAGCATGCTGATCGCGTCATCGGTGCCGATGCTGTCGTTGAGGTTGTCGCGCAGCCCGTCGACGAACTTGCCGAACTCGGTTTCGATAGCCGGATCACCCTGGGCGAGACTGGCTTTGATGCGGGTGACTTGGGCAGCCGAGATGTCGGCGACATCGTGGGCCCAGTCTTCCCAATAGGTGCGGGTGCCGACCTTGTCGACGATGCGGGCGAAGATCGCCTGTCGCCACTGCGACAACGAGAACAGCGCCAGTTGGGAGGTGAAGTCGGCATCGGTAGTAGCGGACTGACCGTCGTCGGCGGGTCCGATCGTTTCGGTCTCGTCGGTGGCAGCGGGTCCGATGTGACCGCCCATCAGCGAATCGGTGCCGGTGCCGAGCTTCTTGACGTCGGCGGTGTTGAGGTTGATGGCGTTGACGTGGGCGTCGAATCGCTCGTCGTGGGATCGCAACGCGTTGAGAACTTCCCAGACGACTTTGAATCTCTTGTTGTCCTGCAAAGCTTCTGATGGACTCATCTCGGCGGGACAGCCACCGGCAGGATGATGTAGCCGTAGTCCTTGCCTTCGGAGAGGCGCATGACTCGGCCGACGGCCTGGACGACATCGACGATGGAGTTCCGGGGTGCAGAAATAGCACGGCGTCGAGGGCGGGCACGTCGACGCCCTCGGACAGGCATCGGGCGTTGGTGAGGATGCGGCATTCGTTGTCTGACAGCGGCGCGCTGATGCCTTTGAGCCAGTTGATCCGCGAGGTGCGTTCCAGGGCGTTGTAGGTGCCGTCGACGTGCTCGACGGTGCAGTAGAGGTCGGTGTTGTTGGTGGCGGGGTCGTCGCCGTCCTCGTCGTCGAGGGTGTCGCGGTAGGCGTCGACCACCGCGGGGAACATGCCGGCAACCGACTTCGACGATGCGATGTCTCGGGCGAACGCCACGGCACGGCGCATCGGGTTCTCACCGGGCGAGAAGGTGGAGCCGTCGATGGCAGCTCCGGCGCGTTTGGCCAATCCGTTCCAGCAGCCGACGATGCGGGTGGCGTCGTCGAGGCTCAGTTCGTTGTCGGGTCCGGCGAGCTGTTCCTGCATTGGGCCCGCGACCAGTGACTGGTCGACGGTCAGGACCAGGACCTTGTAGTCGGTGAGTAGGCCCTTCTCGACGGCCTCGCCGAATCCGAGGTGGTGAAACTCGGGTCCGAACAGTTCCTCGTTGTCCATGGACGCGACTTCTGCCGAGTGATCTTCGGCCTTGTCCTTGAGCTTCTGGTCGTAGATACGTGGGGTGGCGGTGAGATACAGGCGGCGGGCCGATTTGAGGAAATCGGGGTCGTGGACCTTGACGAAGTTCGACTCATCCGCCCCGGTGAGAGTGACGCCGGTGGTGCGGTGCGCCTCGTCGCAGAGCACCAGATCAAAGTCGGGCAGCCCGTTGGCCTGGGCGTCGGAGACGACTGGCAGGGACTGGTATGTGGTGAACACAACCGTCAGGCCATCACCGTCATCGGCACTCGTGAGAGATGCGGTGAGCTTCTTCGAGTCGGTGGTGACCGGGATAGCCACGTCGTAGGCGCGAGAGTCCTCGGCAGCTCGCGAGACCTTCTGGTCGGAACAGACAGCGAACGCGCGCACCGGCATCGAGGCCTGCGCGGTCCACTCCCGCAATGTCTGGGACAGCAACGAGATCGACGGAACGCAGAAGACGATCCGTGCGCGTCCACCGTTCTCGATGGCGGTGCGCTCGGCGATCTGGAGTGCCGCGAACGTCTTGCCGGTGCCGCAGGCCATGATCAGTTTGCCGCGATCATTGCCGGCGGCAAAGCCAACGAAGACCTTGTCGATCGCGCGCTGCTGATGCTCTTTCGGCTTGTGCCGGGTGAGCTGTTCCACACCGACAGTGAAGGTGTCGTCTGCCCACTCGATCTGCCAGTCGATCGGAGACTCGGCCAGCACATCGAGTCCGATGCGCTGCACAGGTTTGGACTGGTCGTCCAACGCGTCTTCGGCGTTCTTGCCCCATCGGTCAGTGGTGGAAATGATGATTCCCCGAGTGAATGGAGCTTTGCCGAGGGCGGTGAAGAAGCTGTCGATGTCTCCCTTCGACAGTCGGTGTTCAGGCTCATAGAACTTGCACTGGATCGCTGTCATCTCGCCCGTCGCGCGGGCGACGAGGTCGATTCCTGTGTCTGACTTGCCGTCGCGCCGTCCCAGTCGATCCATCGGCACACAGACTCGTAGCGCTGTGCGAGCATCGGGTCCAGTTCGAAGTAGCGGACCATCAGCTTTTCGAACTTCGTCCCGCGCTCCGAGTTCGACGGCGCTTGCCGGAATGCGTCAATGACTTCGTGGATCGACCCCACAGCTACGACTCCCTCGGCTCGGCGCTGACGAACTCATCTTGCCCTGCGGATTGAGACGCACTCCGTCCGACGCACCGATCCTTGCCGATCGACCGAGCAAGTAGGGCAGCGGTGAGCAACCACCGCGATGCGTAGGGCCTGGGCTCACGCCTCGCATCCGAGGTCAAGCTAGACCGTATCGAGCCCGAGCTCATGGCCCGCTGGGCACGGGGGAGTCTCATTTGGCGGTCGGTCTGGCTCGGGCTGCGGTGCATGCCGAGTCACGGCACGTATGTAACGACCGCAGCGGATTGGCGGCCCGCTGCCACAAAGCGGCGATCGAGGGTCGATGGGCCACTTGCATGCGGTTTCTATGCCGGACCACCGTTTCTCGTCCTCGACGAGGTTGGTTATCTACCGTTGCCCGCCGAGGCCGCATCCGTCCTGTTTCAGGTTGTGGCGCAACGGTATTTGAAGACCTTGGTCGTGATAACCACCCACCGCAGCGTCTCTGTATGGGGAGAGGTTCTCGGCGACCCCAATGTGGCCGCAGGCATGCTCGACCGGCTGCTACACCGCTCAGCGGTCCTCAGAATTGACGGCGATTCCTACCGATTGCGAGACCACCACGCCCCGATTAAACACCACCGCAATGCCGTCAGCTCGAGGCGCCGGCCACTACCCCGTCTCATGGCCATAGGCATCACGAGCCCCTACTCGTCACCGCTACGCTGAACCTGGCACACCCGAACTTGGGGAATTGCTTGTAGACACCCCTGGGGAATTACGTGACCGTCGACAGTGTCAGGCGAGGCTCCGCAGGCGTTAACCATTGCGGCGATTGCGGCTGTCACAGGAGGATTCACCTCGACTTGAGGCCCGTCCACGTTGCGCTGTGGATGAGGCCGTTCCAAAACTGCAGTCGATCCGCTACCCAACTCTTGGAATCCGTCCGTCGAAGGGATCGGGTATGTCGTCGACTACGATGGACTCGGCGGCAAGGCCGGAAGTTCCGCTTCCAGATGTGCTTCGATCTCCTCTGCCAAGGAGCACTGTGCTCGAATCCTGGGCCACCATCGGCTCTGTGTGGCCGGGTATGGCTCGTACATTCCGTCCGCCATCCGTGTTCTCGTGACGACTAGGCCGTGACGAGCCCTGGAGAGCATGACCAGTAGGACGCGCTGCTCCTCGGCCAGAGCGTCTCCCTGGCTGTTCCGCTTGCCCGGCAGGTGCCCTTCCTCCAGGCCGATGGCGAACACCCAGTCGAATTGCTGGCCTTTGCCGGTGTGCGCGTTGAGCAGGTGGACGCCGGGGCCGATCGTCTGTTTGTGGTCGGACGCCCTGATCGACTTCACCGCCGCCTTCGCCGTGACTGCGTCGCGCTGCTGCTCTAGAGCGTCGAACGCGTTGTCGACCAGTTCGCAGGCGTCGACGTCGGCGGGATCGACGGCGTCGAGCACCGCCTGCCGCGCGTCCATGATGCTCGCTCCATGTGCCAGGGTCGCGACGGTCGATTGGATAAGGGCGACGATTCCAGGGTCGTCGATCGCGAGGTCCCAACGGCGGACTGGGAAGGACTTCTCCTCCACGAACGCCGCGTCGATGCTCTCTCTGCGCCATCCCGCGCGAGCGATGATCCCGATGGATGCTTCAGGCATCCGGTCCAGGATCGATCCCGCAAGGCGCCTCAGCAATTCCGCCTCGGCCGCGCGGTCCTGGAGCACAAGGGCGGCGGAGCAGCCCCTGCCCGGCCACCGCTCTGGCTGCGCGGACACCAGGTAAGAGTCCGGATCGACCAGCTTGCTCACGGAGTTGACCGTCTCTAGCACCTTCGGCGAGGAGCGATAGGACTCGTGCAGCCTGATTGGCTCGCCGCAGGTCTTTCTGATTTCCTCCTCGACCACGTCAGGCGCGGCCCCTGCCCACGAGTAGATTCCCTGGAGCGGATCACCGGCGAACGTCCGCCTGGACGTACAGCTCAGCAGGGCAAGATCGAGCTGTTGCATCGAGAGATCTTGGAACTCGTCGACGAGTACCGCGCCGAAATGCGCTTGGTAGAGCCGCGCGACGGCGGGGATGCGGAGCAGGCGCTGTGCGTGCCGGAGGAGATCGTCGTAGTGCAGCTGGTTCGACTCCTGTCGCGACCGCTCCACCTTCTCCGCAAGCACGACCTCCGGCGCGGGACCTCGCTGCTGGATAGCCGCTAACACCTCGGCGTCCGAGAGCGGTCCTCGCTTGATCTCGCTCAGGATCTGCTCCGCGTCGTACATGGCGGGCCCGCCACCCGCAGTCTCCATCGCCCGCCGCATGGTGCTGGTCTTCGGCAGCTCCAGTTCATTCATATCGAGGCCGATGGTGCTGCCATGGGCGAGGACCACCTGCGTCGCGAAGCCGTGGAGGTTGCGGACGACGATTTGTCGACGCGCCCGTGCGTGACCCAGCACGGAGCGGAGACGCTCCTCGAGGTTAGACCGAGCACGCTTGGTAAAGGTCAAAGCGAGTACGCGCTGGTTCTGCTCGAGGAAATCGATTTGATGGGCGACGCGGTGCGCCAGAATCTCGGTCTTGCCGCATCCGGGTGGCGCGATGATCAGGAGGTGCGCCTTCGTGGAGGCCGCTGCAGTGCGCTGCTCTTCACTGAGCGAGAACTCGCTCACTGCTTGCTCAGCTCGTCAAGCGTGCGCACGAGACGCGACACGCTGCCAATCTTCTCCGCCGCATCGGGCGGCAGTACTTCAGCGATGCATGTCGCCGCCTCGACTTTGCCCTTGCTTCTGCAGAACTTCGCTACCGCCTCCGGACCGAGCTTCTCGATCGACTCAACGCCCGTCGATTGCAGCAGTCCCTGTTCCGTGCAGAGCTTTCCATCGATGAGGGCTTTTGCCGCAACCGGACCGCCGAGGGCGCGGGTGTACTCGTCCTCAAGGTCAATGTCGGAGATAAAGACCTTCTTGTCTACGACAGTGCTCCGCTTGCCTTTGAAGGCGTTGACCCACTTTCCGCTCTCCCGCTCGTCCACCAGTCCGAGCAGGGTCGGACCAAAGCCGTCGGGGCCGAGGAGCGGGAAGACGTTGCTGAACTTGTCCGCTCCGTCCAGTTCGACAACCACAGCGCCGAGCCGGTCGAGATCGATGCCCAGCTTCTGTGCCACAGCCTTGACGATCACCCGGTCGGCGTCGCCCTCGACGAGGACAACGAAGCGCGCAGTCAGGGCCTCCAGAAGTCGCGGTGACCACCAGTGCGCGCGCACCTTCTCGACCTTCGATAGCTTGGCATCTCCGATCTGGCGGCACTTGCCGTGGCGGTCGACCGCTATGACCTCCGAGGGTTCGAAACGATGGAGGATGTAAGGCGAATGGGTGACAATGATCTTCTGATTCCCTTCGCCGCTCAGGAGTTCGGCTGCTGTCCGCTGACTGGTCGGGTGCAGATGGATCTCCGGCTCGTCGATAGCGAGGACGTTCGCCGTTCCCTCGGCCAGGTCGAAGAGCGTCATAGACATGAGCTGGCGGACCCCATCAGACTGCTCCGAAAGCGCGACCTGGCTGTCGCCGCGGTTGAGGAAGATCGTCACGTCCTGGAGGACGTCGCTGGACGGATCGGTCACGCTCCGGACCGAGAAATCATCCTTAGTGACGTTCCGCGGCATCGAACGGCTGAGATGACTCGCGACGCGGCCGAGCAAATCCCCGACCGACTCGTTGCCCGCGAGTTCCTGGTTGAACTTGCCGAGGATGGCCTTCAAACCGTCCTCGTTTGCACCGAGATCGGCGGCGGCCAGGAGTGTCCGGACCGGGCTGTTCGCGCCCTCCATCATCGACGCGCCGCGAGTCGCCTTCAGATAGCGCCAGCCGAACGCCTCCAGCTGCTCGCGGCTGGGTGCTCGTTCATGACCGCTCTCCGGGAACCAGCGGCGGATAGACACCGATTCATCGTCCTCTGGGTCCACCTCGATCACCATCTGGACCCAGAGGTACTCGCCGACCTGGTCTTTAGCGATGCTGATCTCCGAAGGGAAGGCTCGACGATCCTCATCCGTGAATCCAGACCATAGAGCGTTTACCACGAGACGCTGCTCCTGATCGCGTAGGTCGCCGGGTTTGAGCGCCTGGTAGAGGCCAGCAGAGCTCGTCCCCAGGAGCAGGTTCAGCATGCGCAGGATCGAGGACTTGCCCACGTCGTTCGCGCCAACGATGACTGCGTGCCTGCGAACCTCGAAAGTCAGATCCTGGATCCGGCTGTGATTTGTGATTGCCACCTTGGACAGACGCATACCCGCTTCGCCCCCTCATGCTCTGGAGCGAAGGTCCTGCTCCGAATGTGCCTGCTACTGAACTCATTTAACCATCGGACTCGCCGGATCAAGCGGGACTAAGAATCGCGCAGACGCTCGTACAGGTTTCGATGTCGACTCACGGGCATGGACGGCTCCTCGTGCTCCAACCCGATCGTGTCCACTGCGGCGTCGGGAACTTCGTATGCTCGTCTCCGTTCAACCCACCGACACCGTGCCGATCGTGGAGTAAGTCGGTCGGTGTGTCACGGCCACGATGACTCGGATTCGACCTGTCAGAATCGCACCATGGCCCACCGCGCTGACTCTGACGAGTACTACGTGCTGACCCTCTGCGACGAGATCCTCGGCGTACCCGGGACTCGTCAGGCGAGATTCGACTGGCTGCGCGGCGATCCCTCACCCGCACGTGCGCGCGGCACGAAGCTCCCCGTGGACGGGTATTGGTCGGACCTTCGGCTCGTGGTCGAGTTCCAGGAGGAGCAACACTCGGCACCGTCCCCATTCTTCGACCGCCGGCATACCGTCTCGGGGATGGGTCGCGGTGAGCAGCGCCGCCGCTACGACGAGCGGAAACGGATGCTGATCCCCGAGCACGGGCTGCGGCTCGTCGTGATCGAGAAGTCGGAGTTCGTGCTGAGGTCGCGGAAGATCGACCGTGACCATGCGCGGGATCTCCAGGTTGTCCACCAACACCTCACGTAGTCCGGTGCATCCACTGGACGGCCACGGCAGCACCGGAAACTCCCGCTACCGCTACCTGATCGAACCTGACGCCCGAGCCTCGCAACTCTTCGACGGACACCGTTGAAACCTCGAACGAGGATGGAGTGCCGGACGTCGTGCCGTCGAGAGCAAAATCCGCCTGTAAGAACGAAGGCTCACCCCGAGAGCGGGGCTACATCATCCCCCGTATCTTGCAAGGTGCCACATTGCGTGCGAGAGCTGCGTATGAAGATCGCGCGTTGCTGCTGCCGGGACCAGCGTCGTTGATGGCGCTTTCGAGCGCGGCGATCTCTTTGTGCAGCACGAATCTGTGCGCTGCATAGTCCTGGGTGCAGCTCCTGGAGCAGAACAAGGGACGACGGCCGGGACCATCGCCTGGATAGTCAACGCGGTTCGCGCATTCTGGATGCAGGCATGCGGCTGTGTTCGGGTATAGACAGCGATGTTGTCGTAGCTGGTCGAGCGTCTTTGCCGGGGTCAAGCCGCGGATACTCATATGTCTCACCTACACGTCGTTGCCGACATCGCTGCCGGACGAACGTGTCCTTGTGTGTGGATACCACGAGCGGTTCAAAACCGCATCGAGTTCAGAGCCAGGTTGCAGATCAGCAGCCTGGCTCTTTTCGTTCTTCCCGGGCCGCGCCCGTGCAATCAGGCGGGCTCCGAGACCCATCCGCCCGCCGACCACGTGCATTCCCACCACCCTTGACGACGAATTGACCACCAGGTAACTTCCCCAACGGTCAATTCGAGGAGGGCGATGAGCACGGACGCCGCCGTCAGCAAAGCGGGCACCAAAGGTGTGCCGCGGCCCGAGCGTGAACAACAGATTCTCGATGCGGCGACCGACGTGTTCGGTGCAGCGGGGTTTGCACGGGCCACGGTGGCAGATGTCGCGCGGCGATCAGGTGTGTCAAAACCTCTGGTGCTCAACTACTTCGGCTCCAAAGAGGGTCTGTACGTTGCGTGTGCCGAGCGTGCCGGTGCAAACCTGGTCGAGCACGTCGAGGACGTGATGGCTCGGCACGATGTGCCGGTCGACCTCGCGTCGGCGGCCCTGGTCGCGGTGTTCGCCGCTCTGGAGCCGCGCCCGCATGACTGGAATGTGCTCAACGACCGCACCGCGCCGGACGGCCCGCCGTCGGATGCAGCTCGTCGCCATCGTCGTGCGATTGCCGAGCACTCGGCGCGCGGTGCGGCCCTACTCGCCGACGTGGCGGGGCTCGACGCAGACGACGCCTCGATCCTCACCGACATCTGGATGAACACCGTCACCGCGATGGTGCATTGGTGGTTACGCCATCCGGACCGCAGCGCCACCGAGATGTCCGACCGCGCACGACGCATCGTCGCCGTTGTCGGCAACCGATACCCAGGAGAAGCACCATGACCTCACTGTCCCTGTCCGGCATGATCACCGACCTGGCGCAGCGTCGTAGCTGGCTGCCCGGAGGGATCGAGAAGGCGTTGGCCGGACCGGGCCGCGACGTCGCCGGGCTCACCATCGTCATCACCGGGGCGTCGGCCGGGATCGGTCGGGAGGCCGCAGTCCAACTGTCCGCTCGCGGCGCGCATGTCATCGCCGTCGCGCGGCGTGAAGACGAACTGCGCTCTCTCGCAGACGAAACCGGCTGCGAGTTCCGAACCTGCGATCTGTCCGACGAGGCGGCCATCACGGAATTGCTCGCCGACCTGGCCGGTCGTGACATCGACGTACTCATCAACAATGCCGGCCGGTCGATCCGGCGCTCCATTCTGGATTCGACGGAACGACTGCACGATTACCAGCGGACCATGCAGCTCAACTACTTCGCCGCGGTGCAGCTGACCCTGGGACTGTTGCCCGGCATGGTCGAGCGGGGCCGCGGTCAGATCGTGAACGTCTGTACGTGGGGTCTGATGGCACACACCTTTCCGAGATTCTCCGCATACGCCGCGTCGAAGAACGCGCTGGCGATCTTCGGTCGCAGCCTCAACGCGGAGAACCGGCACCGCGGCGTCCGGGCGACGAACATCTACTATCCGCTGGTTCGTACGGAGATGATCGCTCCGACAGCCGAATACGATGATGTGCACGCGCTTGCCGCCGACGAGGCCGGACGATGGATCGTGCGGGCGGTGACGCATCAACCGACCGAGGTGTCCCCTGCGGCCCTGCGCGCGATTCTGCCCGCCATCGACTATTTCGCGCCGACCGTGACCGACCGGACGATCGCGTCACTGACCTGACCCGGACTCGCTTTCCGACGTCGCCGACGACCCGGTCAGGATCGCCTGCAGCACTGTCGCTTCACTGATGTCGGCACGCTTGGCCGCGGTCAGCAGCGTCAGCGTTCCCTTGCCGGCCAGTGTTTGCAGGTCGTCGAGGGCCGCGGCACGGTCGGAGTCCGACAGCTCCTCCCGGTAGCGGGCGGCGAACTCCTCGAACTTGGTCGGGTCGTGGGCATACCACTTACGAAGATCTGTCGACGGCGCGACATCCTTTCGCCAGGCGAACAATTCGGCCCGCTGCTTGCTGATCCCGCGCGGCCACAAACGGTCGACGAGTACGCGGTGCCCGTCCGAAGGCTCGGGCTCGGCGTAGACGCGTCGCACTCGGACGTCCGGTGTCGTCGACATCCTGTCCTCCTCGGCGGTGGCATGGCCGGTCCGCCTCACCCTAACCGGTGCGGAGGGCGCAGTCGACCGCCCGGCCGATCAGGTCAGGCGTTCACAGACTGTGGGACAAGGGAATTGGAAGAACATGGGCGTGTCACGCAGGTCGGCCGAGCTGTGGCCCGGGCTACCAGAGGAAACTGCCTACCGCACGAATGATGTTGAGGACGAGTTCTGAGATCAGTCCGAACATGAGAGGGCACCTCCCTTCGATGTCATCGCCGAATCGAAGGATCTCAGTGTAATCCAGATCACACCCGGTGGTCGATTACGTGCACCGATCAGATGACGATGCGAGCGGTAGTGCCGGAACGGTGACTGTGACCCACGGGCGCGCCAGAACCGTTGCGTGCCATCGTCATCGACCACGGAGGGACCGTCGCGAGCAGACCGTGGGCGTACCGACGGCCGTCGTGTGACCGCATCAGTCCCCGACGGTCCGGCGTGCAACGACGCCGGCCCCCGACGTGACGATCACCAGAGCAGCCCGCCGATGGCGCTGAAGAGCTGGTAGAGGAACTGCGCAATCTCTCCGAACATGCCGATCACCTCCCTTCCGTCCGAACCGACTCGATGCGCAGCCGATCAGCGGTCGGCGCAACGAACTTCGCGGGCCATTCGGCCGACCGAGTGCGTGCGCGGGCCTTTGCGGCCGCCGTGAGATCATTCGGGAAAAGTGTGACCTGCGTTACATCTTTACCCCTGCGAATCACGTCGCTCCGGCGCCATCGAATACTTGAACATGAAGGCGGATTCAAGTACGTTCGCATCCATCTCCCGGAGGCCCACGGCAGCCGGGCCAACGTCGGCGGAGGGATGTGTTCATGCAACTCGACGGGACCGTGGCGGTCGTCACCGGTGCAGGCGGCGGGATCGGGGCGGCAATCGCGTCGGCCCTGGTCTCAGCGGGTGGACGGGTGGTGCTCACCGACATCGATGCAGGTGCCTTGGCGCAGGCCGTCGACCGGGTCGGCGCTGGTGCTGCCGACGCGGTGGCGTCGCTGGCCGGGGACGCCACCTCGTCTGACCACATCGATGCCACGATCCGTCTCGCCGAGGAGCGTTTCGGGCCGGTCGACCTCTACTTCGCCAACGCCGGGATCATGGGTGCCCCTGGACTCGACGCCACCGACGAAGCCTGGGCCACGACCATCGACATCAATGTCCTCGCGCACATCCGCGCCGCCCGTCGACTCGTGCCGGAATGGATCGAGCGAGGCCGCGGGTACTTCGTGTCCACGGCCTCGGCGGCCGGATTGCTGACGCAGATCGGGTCGGCGACGTATTCGACCACCAAGCACGCGGCCGTCGGCTTCGCCGAATGGCTGAACGTGACGTACGGCGACCAGGGCATCCGGGTCAGTTGCCTGTGCCCGATGGGTGTTGACACCAAGCTGCTGCGCCCCGACGACGCGCCCGACGAGTCCGCGCGCCTCGCCCAACGGGCCGTGGAGACCGCCGGCCGGGTCCTGACCCCCGACGAGGTCGCCGCCACGGTGCTCGAGGCGCTCGACGACGAGCGTTTCCTCATCCTGCCCCATCCGGAGGTGCTGGAGATGTACCGCCACAAGGGCGCCGACTACGACCGTTGGTTGCGCGGAATGCGGCGCTACCAGCGTGGGCTCGTCGAACCACCCGCCTGACCCGGCATTCCCGCCGTCGAAACCTCTTCCGTAGCAGCCACAAAGGAGACACAGATGGACCTGCTCAACCCGTCCGAGCGTAGCGAGCAATACCGCACCAGCCTGCTCGAGTTCATGGACACGCATGTGTACCCCAACGAGGCGGTCTACGAGGAGCAGATGCGCACGTCCGAGGATCCACATGCCACACCGCCGATCCTCATCGAACTCAAGGCAAAGGCAAAGGAAGCCGGGTTGTGGAACCTCTTCCATCCGCACTCGGAGTGGGGTCCGGGTCTGTCCAACCTGGAGTACGCTCCGCTCGCCGAGATCATGGGGCGGGTCACGTGGGCATCCGAGGTCTTCAACTGCAACGCCCCCGACACCGGGAACATCGAGGTGCTCACCCTCTTCGGCACCGACGAACACAAGGACCGCTATCTCCGTCCGTTGCTCGACGGCGAGATCGCGTCTGCCTTCGCGATGACCGAACCCGGCGTGGCCAGCTCGGATGCGACCAACGTCGAGCTGTCCATGGAACGTGACGGCGACGAATACGTGCTGAACGGCCGGAAGTGGTTCGCGTCCAACGTGATGCGACCCGACTGCAAGGTTCTCATCGTGATGGGCAAGACCGATCCGTCGGCCGCCACGCACCGGCAGCAGTCGATGATGGTCGTCCCCACCGATGCACCCGGCCTGACCATCGTGCGCAACCTCCCGGTGTTCGGCTACGTCGATCGAGAGGGCCACGGCGAACTGGTCTTCGAGAACGTCCGGGTGCCCGCCAAGGATGTGCTCAAGGGCGAGGGCGAGGGCTTCGCGATCAGTCAGGCCCGCCTGGGGCCCGGCCGCATCCACCACTGCATGCGCACCATCGGCGTCGCCGAACGCGCGCTCGAGTTGATGTGCGCCCGAGCATCGTCGCGGGTCACCTTCGGGCAGCCGATCGCCGACCGGGCCAACATCCAGGACTGGATCGCCGAGGCGCGCATCGACATCGAGATGGTGCGGCTGCTCACGCTCAAGGCGGCCGCCATGATGGACACCGTGGGCAACAAGGCGGCGGCCACCGAGATCGCCGCGATCAAGGTCGCGGCTCCCAACATCGCGCTCAAGATCATCGACCGGGCCATCCAGGTGCACGGCGGTGGTGGTGTCACCGACGATTTCCCGCTGGCCATGGCCTACGCGCACGTCCGCACGCTCCGGCTCGCCGACGGGCCCGACGAGGTACACAAGCGCGCGATCGCGCGCCGTGAGCTACGCCCGTACCGGCACGGTGCCGCGACACCCGAAACCGTTGCCGGCGTGTCTGATCAGGCGCTCGTCTCTCGATGAGCACCGAGCCGTCGCCGACGACGATTCCCGACGTCGACCCGCAGGCTCTGCGCACCTGGCTGTCGGCGATCGGACTCGACGTCGAGGGCGAGGTGACAGCGTCGCGGGTCGGATTGGGTCAGTCGAACCTCACCTACGTCTTGCGCGATGCGGCCGACGGCGAATGGGTGCTGCGCCGACCCCCGGTCGGGCACCTGCTCGCCTCGGCGCACGACGTGGTCCGCGAGGCCCGCATCCTGTCGGCGCTGGCCGACACCGACGTGCCGGTGCCACGGGTCCACGGTGTGTGTACCGACGAAACGGTCAGTGCCGCACCATTGGTCGTGATGGAATACGTCAGCGGTGCCGTGTTGTCGGATCGCAGTGTCGCCGAGCCGATTTCCGCGTCGACACGTCACGAGGTCGGAATGGCGATGACCGACGTACTCGCCCGAATCCATGCGGTCGATCTCGATGACGTGGGTCTGGCGGATCTCGCGAGTCACAAACCGTATGCGCCGCGGCAGCTCAAGCGGTGGAGCACCCAGTGGGAGCGCTCCCGCACCCGCGACATCCCGGCGGTGGATGAGCTCACCCGCAGGCTGGCCGCGAGCGCGCCGGAACAGACCGAGACCACGCTGGTGCACGGGGACTTCCACCTGCGCAACGTGATGATCGACCCGGCGACCGGATCGGTGACCGCCGCCCTGGACTGGGAGCTGTCGACACTTGGCGATCCCCTGGCCGACATCGGGAGCTCGCTGGCGTACTGGCCGGAGGCGACCGACACGGTACTGCGCGGTGAGCCGGTCGAACTCATGGACGGCTTCCCCGACCGTGCCGGGTTGGCGCAGGCGTACCTCGACCGCACCGGCCGCGATCCGCAAGCCCTGAAATTCTGGTACACGCTTGGCCTGTGGAAGGTGTCGATCATCGCGGAAGGTGTGGTGCGCCGGGCGCAAGAGAACCCTGCCAACCGTGCTGCGGCAGGGGTGCCGACGGCCGAACACGTCGACGGATACGTCGCGCGTGCGATGGCGGCCGCCGCCGACGCAGGGATATAGGGCCATGCCGAAGGGTTCGACCGACACCGGCAAGGCGCCGCTCACCGCCCGCGGAGAACGGACGCGTGCGGCACTGGTCGGTGCGGCCCGCACGGTGTTCGAGCGGGACGGATTCGCCGATTCCCGACTCACCGACATCACGGCAGAGGCGAACTGCGCGACGGGGTCGTTCTACACCTACTTCGACAGCAAGGAAGACATTCTCGACGCGGTCCTCGCCGAAGCGCAGGAGGACATGTTGCACCCGGGCGGACCACATGTGGAGCCCACCTCCCCCGACGACCCGACCGCGGTGATCGAGGCCGCCAATCGCGCCTACTTCGAGGCGTATCGCCGGAATGCCGGACTGATGTTGGTGCGCGAACAGGTCGCCGGTATCAGTCCCGATTTCCGCGAGATCCGTCGACGACGCGGACAGGTGTTCGTCGAGCGCAACGCCAAGCACATCCGCGAACTGCAGACCCGAGGCCTCGCCGATCCCGACCTCGATGCCCTGCAGGCAGCACGTGCACTGTCGGGAATGGTGTCGCGGATGGCCTACCACGCCTTTGCCGTCAGCGAGGAGGTCGACATGGACGATCTCGTCTTCACGGCAACTCGATTGTGGGTCAACGGGATCGGGCTGCGTTCGCTACGCTGAGGTCCGGATGGTGGGTGATTGCCTCGTCCATCGCGTATCGAGATGTTCGTAGGGGTCTCGATACGCCTCGGGCTCGCTGCGCTCGCTCGTGGCTACTCGACCGGCGAGTGGTGGGGTCGGGGGAATGGTGTCGAGATCTTTGTGCCTCAGTCTCGATACGCCTCGGGCTCGCTGCGCTCGCTCGTGGCTACTCGACCGGCAAGGGTGAGTTGGAGCGCCGGGCTTGGGTTACTCGACCATCGAACGGATCCGCAACACGTCCCGATCGATCGCCCGTTTCAGGATCTTTCCGGTCGCGCCCTTGGGCAGCTCCTCGACGCAATGCACGATCCGCGGCACCTTGTAGGCACTGAGTCGGTCTTTCGCCCAGTCCCGCAGCTCATCTGACCTGATCGTGGCACCCGGACGCGGGGTGATGACCGCGGCGATCTCCTCGCCGTAATGGTCGTCGGGGACGCCGACAACGGCGACCTCGACGATGTCCGGGTGCGCGTAGAGCACCTCCTCCACCTCCCGTGGGTACACGTTGTAGCCACCCCGGATGATGAGATCCTTCGCACGATCGACGATCCGCAGCATGCCCTCCTCGTCGAGGGAGCCGAGATCGCCGGTGCGGAGCCACCCGTCGACGAGCTCTGCGGCCGTCGCCTCCGGCCTGTTCCAGTAACCCTTCATCACGCCCGGTCCCTTGACGAAGACCTCTCCGACATCACCGGTCGCCACCGGCCGGCCGTCGGGATCCCGGACCTCGACCATCATCCCGGGTACCGCTTTGCCGACCGTCCCGACAGGATCGTCGGGCCCACGATACGTTGCGGCACCGGTGCTCTCGGTGAGCCCATAGCCCTCGAGAATGCAGCAGCCGAAGCGATGCTGAAACGCGCGGATCAGCTCTCCGGGCATGGATGCGCCGCCCGACGACGCGAGACGCAACTCGGCGAAGTCGGCCGGCCGATGATCACCGGCCGCCTGTAGCATGGCGTTCCACATGGTCGGTACTCCGCAGGCGATGGTGATCCGCTCGTCGCGGAGCAGGTCCATGAACGCGCCGGGCGAGAACGGATGCTGCAGTGTCAGACTCGCGCCGGTCGAGAGCGACGTGTTCATCACGACGCCCTGCCCGAAGACGTGGAACAGGGGCAACGCGGTCGCCCACCGTTCGTCCGGGCCGAGCGCGAGCACCGTACGAAACGATGGCACACACGAATTGATGTTGGCGACCGTCAACGCGGCACCCTTGGGCCTGCCCGTCGTTCCCGACGTGTAGAGGATCACCGCCACGGCGTTCTCGTCGCGGTCGACCGGTGACCGCACCGCCTTCGACGACTCGCCGGCATCCTCGAACGGCTCGATCACGAAGAACGGGATGTCGGCCGTCGCCGCGGCCGACCTGGCCGCGTCGGCACACTCGTGCCACGCCAGCACCAGCGACGTGCCCGAATCCTCGAGGACATAGCCGATCTCGGGCACCGTAGACATCACGTTCACGGTGATCACCACAGCCCCGACGGCCTGCAGGGCGTAGTAGTCGACGACAAACTCCGGCACCGACGGCGCGACCAACACCGCGCGGTCCCCCTCGCGCACACCCACATCGAGCAGATGCCCGGCCCGGTGGGCAACGTGCTTGCGCAGTTCACCGTAGGTCAAGACCTGCTGCCCGCTGCGCACCGCCGGGCGGTCGGGCGACTCTCCTGCGATACGCCAGAAATCGGCGACGAGACTTGCCATGGTGGCTCCTTGGGTCGAGCTGACGCCTCGGGCGCCGAGAACGCGAGATTATCTGACACTGAGTTCAGGTTCAAGGTCCGGGTTTCCCCGGCAGCGGGACCGGTCCACGACTTCTGCTCACGCTGATCCGAACAGGCAGCCGCCGGTATCGGCATGCGCTGCGCGCGATCCTATTCGTGCAGGTGAGAGGCATCGTGCATGATGGGAGAATGCCGAGCTCCGATGCGAATGGCGTGAGAGGTGCTGATGGGCAGAGCAGCGCCGCGCCACGCGAGAACGTCCTCCTGATCCATTGGCACGATCTCGGACGCCACCTCGCGTGTTACGGGGTCGATGGCGTCGAGAGTCCCAATCTGGATGCATTGGCAGCCGACGGAATCCGGCTGACCGACGCTCATGCCACCGCACCGTTGTGCTCGCCCTCGCGCGGTTCGCTGTTCACCGGTCGCTACCCGCACACAAACGGACTGGTCGGTCTCGCACATCACGGCTTCGAATACCGCAGCGATGTACGCACCCTGCCGGCTGTGCTCGCCGAGGTGGGCTACCGGACGGTGTTGTTCGGCATGCAGCACGAGAGCGCAGATCCGACCGGTCTCGGTTTCGACACGATCGATGTGTCGGATTCGCTGTGCGATTACGTCGTCGCCCGCTCCCAGGACTGGCTGCGCCGGCGCGCCCAGACATCCGACGAGCGCCCGTTCCTGTTGACCGCCGGATTCTTCGAGACCCATCGTCCCTATCCGGCGGACCAGTACAAGCATGTCGATCCGTCGACCGTCACGGTCCCCGACTTCTTGCCCGACACCGACGACGTGCGCGACGATCTCTCCGGCTTGCACGGCAGCATCACCCAGGCCGACGCCGCAGTCGGTCGGCTCCTCGACACGGTCCGCGAACTCGGCCTCGACGAGACGACGTGGATCGTCTTCTTCACCGACCACGGCCTGGCCTTCCCCCGCGCCAAGTCCACCTTGTACGCCGAGGGCACGGGAATCGCATTCATCGTCCGCCCTCCCGGTCGCCGCGCGATCACCCCGCACACCTACGACGACCTCTTCTCCGGCGTAGACCTGACCCCGACTCTGCTGGAGTTGCTGTCGGTGCCCACGCCCTCGGGCGTCGACGGGGTGTCCCACGCCACCCAACTCCTCGCCGACCTCGAGAGCCCAGCCCGCACAGAGGTTTTCAGCGAGAAGACCTACCACGATGCATTCGACCCGATCCGTGCGGTGCGCACCAAGGAGTTCAGCTACATCGAGAACTTTGCGGAGCGGCCGAATCTGTTGTTGCCGTTGGACATCGCCGACAGCCCGTCGGCCCGGTCGCTGGATCACGACGACATCGACGCGCCACGACCGCGTCACGAACTCTACGACCTCGCCACCGATCCCCTCGAACGTCACAACCTCGCCGACGACCCGGTCTACGCCGACACCCGGCAGCGGTTGGAAGACGTCCTGGCGCAGTGGCGCGTCACCACCGAGGACGTGATCCCCGACGATCGGGAGGGCACCGCGATCGCGGAGCGGTTCATGGCGGCGTTCTACGCCAAGGCCGACGCGAACGAAGCAGAAGAAGAGGCCCTGCCGTCACGTCGTCCGCGAGGTGAACGTCGCGATCTGACCGGCGAGATCTCCACCGTCCGCGATGCCGAACGCGAGTGATCGGGCCCCACGCACATGGCCGCGAGTTTGTAAAGACTTTCTGCGCACCTGACCGAAAAATCCCAGGTTGCAGCCGGTTTCGGGGCCGCTACACTGACCCGCGTGTCCGACGTTTCGAACTACCTCGTGTGCGCGAGCCAGCGCAGTGGCAGCACCCTGCTGGTGGAGTCGCTTGCCGCCACCGGCATTGCCGGAAAGCCGCAGGAGTTCTTTCAGTACTTCGCGACCTCTTCGCAGTCGCCGCAGCCCCGAGAGTGGTTCACGGGTGTCACCGACCCGGACATCATCGACCTGCTCGCACCCGTCGACCACGGGGTCGTCGACATCCGCAGCAGCCAGGAGTGGCGCGAGCATGTGCTCGATCAGGGCCGGTCACCGAACGGCGTGTGGGGCGGCAAACTGATGTGGAATCAGACGCCGCTGCTGATCGCACGCAGCCGCGTCGGTTCAGGATCGTTGCGCACCGCGGTCCGTGCCCTGTTCGACGGTGTCGACCCCGTGTACGTACACGTGTACCGCGAAGACGTGGTGCCGCAGGCGGTCTCGATGTGGCGGGCGGTACAGACCCAGGTCTGGCGTGACCAGGACGGTGTCCACGCCGATCACGACGACGGCGCGGTCTACCACGCGGGCGGGATCGCCCATCTGGCCGCAATCCTGCTGGAACAGGATCGCCACTGGCGCCGCTGGTTCGCCGCGGAATCGATCGAACCCGTGGAGGTCGGGTTCACCGACTTGGTGCGCAATCCCACCGAGACCACCGCCCGGGTGCTCGAGGCGATCGGTCAGGATCCCGATCTGGCGCCACCACCACCGCTCAAGCCTCAATCCAACACGCGCTCAAAGGAATGGGCGCAGCGCTACCGAGACGACGCCGCACGGAACGGATATCCGCTATGACCGCTGAACCCACCGTCGCCGACGACCCGGTCACCGAACGGCCCGCCGTCGACTTCGATCACGTGGCCGACCTTCGTGTACTCGAGGCTGAGTCTGTGCACATCATCCGCGAGGTGGTCGCCGAACTCGAACGGCCGGTGCTGCTGTTCTCCGGGGGCAAGGATTCCATCGTGTTGCTCCGGTTGGCGGAGAAGGCCTTCCGCCCGCACCCACTACCGTTTCCGATCCTGCACGTGGACACCGGGCACAACTTCGACGAGGTCATCGCGTTCCGGGACCGTCGTGTGGCACCCACCGACGCAAATCCGGCCGGCATCAAACTCATCATCGCGTCGGTGCAGGACTCGATCGACGCGGGCAGGGTGGCCGAGTCCACCGATCCGTCCGGCTCGCGTAACCGCCTGCAGACCCGAACTCTTCTCGACGCGCTGGAGGCCGGGAACTTTGACGCAGCCTTCGGCGGCGCTCGCCGCGACGAAGACCGCGCCCGCGCCAAGGAACGAGTGTTCTCCTTCCGCGACGAGTTCGGACAGTGGGATCCGAGATCGCAACGCGCCGAACCGTGGTCGATCTACAACGGGCGCATCCGGCCCAAGGAATCCGTGCGGGTGTTTCCGTTGTCCAATTGGACCGAACTCGACATCTGGCGATACATCCAGCTCGAGGAACTGGACCTCCCGTCGATCTACTATGCCGCAGACCGCGAGGTGTTCGACCGCGACGGCATCCTGCTCGCCGTCTCCCCGTTCAGCCGCCCACGCGTCGGGGAGACCGTGACAACCGAATCGGTTCGCTATCGCACGGTCGGAGACCTCACCATCACCGGCGCGGTCCGATCCCGGGCCACCACCATCCCGGAGATCATCGCCGAGATCTCCGATGCCACCGTGTCGGAGCGGGGTGAGACCCGTGCCGACGACCGGACGTCGTCGGCGGCCATGGAGGATCGCAAACGCGAGGGGTACTTCTGATGACCACGACCGCTCTGCCCAACACCAATGACCTCGCACCGGGATCCCGTCGCCGCCAGATTCTCCGTCTGGCGACCGCCGGTAGCGTCGACGACGGCAAGTCGACGCTCATCGGACGGCTCCTGCACGACACCGGCAGTCTGCCGACCGATCACCTCGAAGCTGTCACCGACGACGAGGGAGTCGCCGATCTGGCAGCCCTGTCCGATGGCTTGCGCGCCGAGCGCGAACAGGGCATCACCATCGACGTCGCCTACCGTTTCTTCTCCACCGACACCCGTGCGTACGTACTCGCCGACACCCCCGGTCACGAGCGGTACACCCGAAACACCTTCACGGGTGCCTCCAACGCCCACGTAGCCGTGCTTCTCGTGGACGCCCGCAACGGATTACAGATACAGACCCGACGCCACGCACGGATAGCCGCCCTGGTCGGTGTGCCCCACGTGATCGCGGCGGTCAACAAGATCGACCTCGTCGCGTACTCGGCGGCGCGCTTCGCCGAGATCGAGGAAGACCTGGAGGAACTGGCAACTCAGGTCGGCATCGACCACATCTCGGCAATCCCGGTGGCTGCCAAGCACGGTGACAATGTCGTCAACCGCTCCGACCGCACACCGTGGTACACGGGTCCGACACTGCTCGAGTACCTCGAGAATGTCGATCTGGCGGCACCATCGCCGACCACCGACGAACTGCGTCTGCCGATCCAATGGGTGTCGCGGCCCACCGAACTGCATCGCAGGCGTTACTACGGGCGTCTGGCCGCCGGGCGTCTGCACGTGGGCGATACGGTCACGGTCGTGCCGTCGGGGGTCAGCAGTGTCGTCACCGCCGTCGACACGCTGGACGATGATCGGACATTTGCCGTTGCGCCCCTGTCGATCTCGGTGGAGCTCGCCGATGACATCGATGTCGGACGTGGCGATGTCATCGTCAATGCCGCGGAGTCCGCGCATGTGCCCGTGCTCGCCCGCGAACTGGACGCGACGGTCTGCTGGTTGTCGGACACCCCACTGCACGCCGGCGACCGTGTGGCGCTCAAGCATGGTGCCGCCACGGTCCGTGCCACCGTGCAGTCGCTGGAACGACGTCTCGATCCGGAGACGCTGATCGAACAGGTCGGACCGAGCACGCTGGACCTCAACGACATCGGCACCATCACGTTGCGAACGTCGTCGGTGGTGGTTGCCGACCGATACGTCGAGAACCGGGACACCGGCGCCTTCATCTTGATCGGTGAGTCGACAAACGACACCGTCGGCGCCGGGACCATCAGCGAGGCGCGAGAGGTGGTGCCGGGCAAGGCCACCCGCAATGACATCAAGTGGCATCCGAGTTCCCTCGGCCGTGGTGAGCGCTGGCGGAAAACCGGACAGCGCGGGGCAACCGTGTGGCTGACCGGCTTGCCGGCGTCCGGCAAGTCGACGGTGGCTGTGGCACTCGAACGCGCACTTGTGGGTCGGGGTCGGGTGGCCTACCTCATCGACGGTGACAACATCCGGCACGGCATCTCGGACGATCTCGGCTTCTCCCCGGGCGATCGGGCCGAGAACATCCGGCGCGTCGGCCATCTCGCGCGACTGTTCGCAGACGCCGGAGTGGTGTCGATCGCGTCGATGGTGTCGCCGCTGCGTTCCGATCGAGAGATCGCCCGCGAACTGCACCGGGCTGCCGACCTCGATTTCGTCGAGGTCCACGTGAGCACGCCGGTGTCGGAGTGCGAGCGTCGCGATCCCAAGGGGCTATACGCGCGTGCCCGCAGCGGCGAACTCAAGGGCCTCACCGGAATCGACGCGCCCTACGAGAAGCCGGCTCAGCCGGACCTGCGGTTCGACACCACCGGACAAGACATCGAGGAGCTCGCCGGTCGGGTTCTCTCGCTGCTGGTCGAGCGCGGCATCGCCGACGCCTGAGGACTCGCACCGTCGATCGTCCGCTAAGCTGCATCCGATATTTTCTTCGACACGGGGGTGGGGCGGCGATGCGGGTGGCGATGCGGGCGACGACAGGGGTGATCGCGGCTGCGGCAGCCGTGGTCCTGATGGCGGGTTGTGGTGACTCCGACTCCGCGGATTCTGCCGACGCAACGAGTGCCGGACCCGGCGCGGCGACAGCCGCCGACGCCCAGGCGACGGTGCCCGCGAAGGACCTCGTGCTCACCAAGGCCGATCTACCGGCGGGCTATCAGGTGATGCCGATCCCACAGTCCCAGGTGCAGCAGGCCGCCGACAACCTGGTGAACTCGATGCACGGAGGTTCGGTAGAACCCGCGAAATGTGCACCGCCCAAAGCGATTCCCGACCACTTCGATGTGTCCAAGATCGGCATGCTGGTCGCTGCCTCCGGTTCCTCGACTCTCACCGAGAGCGTGATGCCGGGCAGCAACGACCTCGGTGACATGCGTGAGGCCATGACCGGCGATTGCGCCAAGGTGTCGGCCACCATGGCGGCCGGTGAGGCCGCCGGTGTCTCCACCACCATCGAATATGCGCCGCTGGAGGTGCCCGATCTGAAGGCCGACGACGTGTTCGCCGTCAAGCAGACCTCCACTTCGACGGTCAACGGGCAGAAGGTGAATGCCACCTCGTTCTCCGCATGGGCCGTGGTGAACGGCTACAGCGTGGCCGTGTCGTCGGGCGGCGCGCTCGGCACACCGGACGCGGACGCCTTCGAGTCGATCTTGACCAAGGCCGTGGACAAGGTCGCCGCGGCCTGACGGTCAACCGTCGCCCGGGCGACGTCGATCTGGTGAGCTGAGGCGCGAGCCGAGGTCACCACCACCCGCCATTGACTCCGCCATCCGACCAACGGCACTGTGGGGAGATGTCGTCTGCACAGCCCACGGCCGTCGTCGTCGGCGCCGGCCCCAACGGTCTGGCCGCCGCACTGCATCTCGCCCGCAACGGTGTCGACGTCCAGGTGCTGGAGGCAGCCGACACGGTCGGTGGCGGTGCCCGGTCGGGTGAGCTCACGGTCCCGGGTGTCGTACACGATCACTGTTCGGCCTTTCACCCGCTCGGTGTGGGTTCACCGTTCTGGCGCGCCGTGGACCTCGAGTCGTACGGATTGCGTTGGCGCTGGCCCGAGATCGACTGCGCCCATCCTCTCGACAACGGTGACGTCGGTGTGCTGTTCCAGTCGCTGGACGCGACCGCCTCCGGCCTGGGCGCAGACGAACGGCGGTGGCGGCTGGCACTCGGGGACCTGGCCGCGGGTTTCGACGACCTCGGTGACGATCTGCTGCGACCGATCATGAACGTCCCCCGACATCCCCTCCGGCTGGCTGCTTTCGGGCCGCGCGCGCTGCTTCCCGCCGGCGCCGTCGCGCGTTTCTTCCGCACCGAGCCCGCGCGTGCGCTGTTCGGAGGGGTGGCCGCTCACGCGTTCAACCGCCTCGATCGACCACTGACCGCGTCGCTGGGTCTGATGATCCTCGCCAGTGGTCATCGGTTCGGTTGGCCGGTGGCCGAGGGCGGTTCCGGCGCGATCACCGCGGCCGCCGCCGCAGCACTCGGCGCCGCCGGCGGCAAGATCGAGACCGGAGTCCGGGTCGGTTCCCGGTCGCAGATCCCGGACGCCGATGTCGTATTGCTGGATCTGTCGGTCGCCCAGGTCCTCTCCCTGTACGGCGACCTCATGCCCGGACGAATTCGGCGGTCCTACCGACGTTTTCGTACCGGAGCGGCGGCATTCAAGGTGGACTTCGCGATCGACGGCGACATCCCCTGGCGTAACCCGGAATGCAGCCGTGCCGGCACCGTGCACCTGGGCGGGACCTTCGCCGAGATCGCCGCAACCGAGAAGCAGCGTGCCGCAGGCGTGATGGCCGAGCGACCGTTTGTCCTCGTCGGACAGCAGTACCTGGCCGACCCCACCCGCAGCAACGGCACCATCAACCCGATCTGGGCATACGCGCACGTACCCGGCGGATATTCGGGGGACGCCACCGAGGTCGTCACCGCGCAGATCGAGCGGTTCGCCCCGGGTTTCCGCGAGCGCATCGTCGCAGTCCGCAGCACCGGCACCGAGCAGCTCCACGCTCACAATCCCAACTATCTCGGCGGAGACATCATCGGCGGGGCCAACGACGGACTCCAGCTACTGCTGCGCCCGCGGTTCGCCGTCGACCCGTACGCGACGGGTGTCGACGGAGTGTTCGTCTGTTCGCAGTCGACACCGCCCGGCGCCGGGATTCACGGTTTGTGCGGCTATCACGCGGCGTCGTCGGCGCTGCGGTCCCTGGGTCACCGAACGGACCCGGCGTCGCACCCCTGACCGCGATGCGATGAACTGACCGTATGGAATTGCTCCTCATCCGCCACGCACTTCCGTTTCGCGTGACCGACCCGAACGGTGCCGATCCGGCGCTGACCCCGGAAGGTGAGGATCAAGCCGCGCGGCTCGCCGCGGCCGTGGCCGACGGTCGGTACGGACAGATCGATCACCTGGTGAGCAGTCCTGTGCGGCGCGCCCTGCAGACCGCGCAGCACGTCGGCGCCGCGATCGCGGTGCGCCCGACCGTCGACGAGCGGCTCGTGGAGCTTTCGCACGGGTGGACGACCTATGGGGCCGCTGCAGGTTATTCGGATCGCCAACAGCTCTTCGACGACATGAACGCGGGACGTCTGGGCGCGAACACGTTCGATCCCGAGCAGTTCCGCGCTCGCGTCGTCGCCGGTGTCGACGCCGCTGCCCGCGCCGACGCATCGGCGGTGGCAGTGTTCTGTCACGGCGGTGTCATCAATGCCTACCTCTCGTACGTCCTGGGCACCTCACACATGTTCTTCACCGACCCCTTCTACACGTCGGTGTCGCGGATCCTGGTGTCCGACGGGCGGCGAGAAGTGTTGTCGTTGAACGAGATCGACCATCTTCGTAACTCTGTGGTCAAGCGGTCCTGACGATGCGGATCACCGTGGCCGTCTGCTCGGTACCCGCGCAGGTGCGGTACCGAGCGACCTGACCGGGCCGCTTCCCGAGGAGGGCCCGTCCCAGCGGTGACCTGGTGGAACACCGCTCATCCCGCACGTCGTGCTCGGTGATGAGCTCGACCCGATCCGGCGTGGTCTGGTCGGCGAAGCGGATCTCGACGACGCATCCGGGAGTCACCACGAAACGACCGAGCACGGACCGTAGGACGGAATCGGGTGGCTGAACAGACAGGTCGGACAGGTGACGCGAGACCTCGCGAATCCGCTGTCGGATGACCCACCGACGGTTCAGGGCGCGGTGTAACCCCTCGGTGCCGTCGGGTACCAAGACACAGCGCTCGTCGTTGATCGCCATGTCGATGTCGCGGAGGGCGGCCGTCAGACCCGTCAGTTCCTCCTCGAGTTGTCGAATCCGTTCGCCCCGAGGATTTCGAGCGTGACGGGCGACGAGGCGGCGATCGCACCGCAGTTGGTTGCGCTGCAAGGTCGTGACCGTGCCGAGCCGTGACCGCCAGTGGTCCCTGAATGTGCTGTCTGCGAGTGTCATCGCCCTCCCACCGTCGGTTCGCGATGAAGGCACACTACGACCCGGGTCCGACAACCTCAGTGATCAAAGGTCACCGCGCGCCTGCGGTGATCGTCAGCCAGATGGTCCGGGACAGCGCTGCCACCATCTGCTCGTCGGCAGTGTCGCGGCCATGCAGGACATGCTGTGTGACACTGCGTTCCACCATCCAGGTGATGGCGGCGACCGACTCGCCGGTCACCGCAGGGTCGATCCGGCCGGCGACCCGCCAGTGCGCGACCCGATTGCTCGCGAACCCGATGAACTCATCGATGCGACCGAACCAGAACGCGGCGACCTCGGTGTCGTAGGCAGCGACCTCGCTCAGTGCTCGCATCAGCGGCCAGTGCTTGCGGAACTCGTCGACCATGGCCCCGATCGCCCGCTCGACACCTGCCACGCCGGCATCGAGCGACGCATCGTCGGCGAACCAGGACGTCGGTGCGGCGAAGAACTCGGCCGACGCCACGTCGGCCACCTCGATCAGCACCTGACTCTTGTTCGGGAAGTACTGATAGAAGTTCGTGCGCGACATGCCCGAACGCTCGGCGATGCGTTGCACCGGGATCTCGGTGAACCGCTCGCCGGTGGCCAGCAACTCCTCCACGGCCGCGAGTACCCGCTCGGCCACTCCGGCGCGACGCGCGACGACATGCGCGGTCTGCGATCTGGTCACCGAACCCATGCGCCTGATGCTACGCGTGTCCTTGACACCCCGACTGTGCAGGCATAACGTCGGCCTGACACTGTGTCAGACAATCTGTCTGAGGGCGGGAGGAGCGCCGATGAGCGCCGAGGTCGAAGAGTTCGACGCAATCATCGTGGGTGCGCGGATCGCCGGATGTGCCACCGCCATCGCACTGGCGCAACGAGGACTGCGTGTACTCGCCGTCGACTCCGCGCGATTCGGCTCGGACACCCTGTCCACGCATCTGCTCTGGCCGACGACGGTGGCCGAGGTCCAGGCACTCGGCGCACTGCCTGCGGTGTCGGCCACCGGAGCCCCGCGGATGCCGATCGCCGAGGCGACCCTCGACGACATCGGTTGGCGCACCGTCTATTCGGCTGTGGCCGGGATCGACTACGCACTGTGCGTGCGCCGCACCCATCTCGACCGGATCCTCGTCGACACGGCCACAGCCGCCGGTGCCGATCTCCGTGACCGTTGCACCGCTACCGGACTGGTCGAGCGAGCCGGCCGGATCGCCGGGGTGATCTTCACCGACGGTGACGACAACACCCACGAGGTGCACGCCCCCATCGTCGTCGGCGCGGACGGCCGCAGGAGCTTTGTCGCCGAACGGGTGGGGGTGCGAACACCGACGTTGGCCGCGCCGAGCGGCCGTGCCTGCTACTACGCATACTGGAAGGATCACCGAACCGATCTGCGGCACATCGCTTCCCAGTGGCGGACGGGACGGCTGCTCGGCACCGCGTTCCCGTGCGACGGCGGCGGTCTCCTGTCGCTGTTGCAGCCGCCGGCCGACCTCGCACCCGATTTCCGTGGGCGCAGAGCGCACGACGCCTATCTCGCGGGCATCGAGTCATTGCCCGGCCTGGCACGCCGACTCGACGGTTGCGAGATGGTGTCGACGGTCCGTTCCTGCACCGGCATCGAATCGTACTTTCGTCGATCCAGCGGGCCGGGTTGGGCGCTGCCGGGCGACTCCGGACATTTCAAGGATCCGGTCACCGCGCAAGGGATTCGTGACGGTCTGCGGTACGGTCGGCTGCTCGGTGAGGCCATCGCACCCGTCCTCGGCGCCCGCGACGGCGTCGATCTCGATGCGCTCGATCGGGCCACGGCCACATGGGCGGCGGACCGCGAACGTGGCTGCATCGAGGTGTACCAGTGGACGAACTTCCTTGCCGCAGGCAGCGAACCGTCACCCCTCGAGTACGAGCTGTACATGCAGGCACAACAGCGACCGGATTTCGCCCACACACTCAGCGACATCTACAACCGGGTGCGGCCGCCGTCGGCAATGATGCCGATGAACACGCTCCTCGGTGCCGTCACGCACGCGTTACGCAACCCCGATCATCCGTCACGCGAGGTGGTGGACGACCTCCGATTCCAGCAACGACGCATGGTGGGCGAGTGGCGTGAGAGGCGTCGCTTCCTCCGGCCCACCGACGGCCGCCTGCCCCGATCCGTGTCCTCTCAGAAGTAGCCGTTACGGGGGAGCGGAGCGCCGTTGACCAGGTGGTCGCCGACTGCGACCGCCTTGTACGACGTCGGATTGTGCAGTGTCACCGTCCGGATGTTGCGCCAGTGGCGGTCCAGGTTCTTCGCCCGGCTCGCCGACGACGCGCCACCCGCATCGAACAACGCTGTCGCGGCGCGTAATCCGACCTGGTCGACGTGGACCTTGACCCGGGCCGCCGCGAGCGATGCGGTTGCAAAGAGTTCGGTGTCGATCTGACCTGCGCGCGCAGTGGCGAACGCCTTCTCCACGTCCGCCGCCGCCGACAACACCGCCGCTCGCGACACGTGGGCGGCGGCGTCGATCTCACCGACGGTCTGCAACAGGACGGCGTCGTGTCGCGGCTCGGCGTGTTGGGCGTGGTCGAATGTCCTTGTGCGCGAGCGGAGGAGGGCTGCTACGTCGTCGCCCACCGAGAACAGGATGCCGGTGATGAGCGCCTGGAGATAGAGCTGGAGAAACGCCGCGTCGTTGGCCACCGGCCGGTCCGCCGCCGGGTCGAGGAGTTCCACGATGTCGACGTCGGTGACGGACACGTCGGTGAACGTGGTCGATCCGGTTCCGGTGCGGTGCTGTCCGATCCCGTCCCAATCGTCGACGATGGTCACACCGGGGCGATCGACGGGGAGCACGATCTTCGCGATGTGCCCGTCGTGGTCGCCGCCCTGAACCGTGGCGGTCACCGCCACCAAGTCGGAGAACGCGGTTCCGGTGCTGTAGAACTTCGCCCCGGTGAGCTGCCACCCTCCGGCGGCCGGCGACAGTGCCGTCTGGAACTGTCGGGCACCTGCCGAACCGGTCCGCTCGCTGGTCGCGTTGCCGAAGATCTTTCCGGAACGGATCTCGGTGGCCCAGCGGTCGCGGTCGGGCCCGTCACGGAGACGACGTACCTGTTCGACGAACCAGAAATGTGCGCGCAGGATGTGGGCGACGATCGGGTCGGCCCGTGCCAATGCGATCAGGAACTCAAAGATCTCGACGACACTGGCATCGTCCTCGAGCGGAAACGCCGTGAAGCCTGACTCGGCGAGCAGGCGGATCTGTTCGTGCGGATCGGTTCCGGTGCGCTCCCGATCGGCGGCGCCGGCCGCGATCTCGGCGAGCACCGCGGTCTGATCCGAACGCACCCGCGCGGCGATGGCGGTCACGCGGTCGCCTCGGCGAGTTCGCTGAACGCCCCGCGATACCGCGCGGCGGGATGACTGTCCGGTAGACGATCCTGCCCGGTCAGCTTGCGGCGCACCGTTCCCGGCGCGTACTCGCGCTGGGCCAGGCCGCGCTCACGCAGCACCGGCAACACGTGCTCGGCGAACTCGAGGTAGCTGCCCGGGATGGTCGCGTTGATGACGTTGATGCCGTCGACCCCGGCGTCGCGCCACTGCTCGAGCCGATCCGCGATCTGTTCCGGGGTGCCCACCACACGACCACTGCGACTTCGCAGTTCGGCAAGGTCGCGCACCGTCGGCTCGCGGTCGGGTACCGCTTCGCGCAGCCACAGGAGAGTGCTCTGCGTGCCCTCGGTGCGGATCTCGCCGATCGGGGTGTCCAGATCGTAGAACCCGAGATCGATCCCCAACCCACCCGCGGAATGCGCGATCATCGTGCCCGGATCGATCAATTCGTCGAGTTCGGCGGACTTACGCCGCGCCTCCTCCTCCGTGCTGCCGATGACGAATGACAGGCCCTGGAAGAACTGCAGGTCGTGTGGATCGCGTCCCGCTTCGGCCACCAATCGACGGGTGTCGTCGACGAGTCCGCGTGCCGCATCAGGATTGGGCGAGACGATGAACTGGGCCTCCGCATTGCGCGCCGCGAACCGGCGGCCGGTCTGCGACGAGCCGGCCTGGAACAGAATCGGAGTGCGCTGCGGAGAGGGTGCGACCAGATGCGGTCCCTCGACGCGGTATCGATCACCGACGTGGTGGATCTTGTGCACCTTGTCGAAATCGGCGTGGATGCCGCGTGCCTTGTCCTGGACAAGGGCGCCGTCGTCCCAGGACCCTTCCCACAGCTTGTACACCACATCGACGTACTCATCGGCCCACGCGTACCGGTCGTCGTGACCGTTGATGCCGTCGTGACCGAAGTTCCGCCACGCGTTGTCGGACAGGCTGGTGACGATGTTCCAGGCGATCCGCCCCTGCGAGGCGTGATCGAGTGTGGAGATCTTGCGGGCGAAGTCGAACGGATGCTCTTGCAGGATGGAGCTGGTGATCGCGATACCCAGGTTCTCGGTGTGTGAGGCCAGGGCGGAGGCCAGCACGAGCGGGTCATTGCTCGGGATCTGCAGCCCGGTGTCGACGAACTTGCGCCAGTCACCCTGGTAGTCGTCGTAGAGACCGACCACATCGGCGAAGAAGATGAAGTCGAACCGGGCTTCCTCCAAGGCTTTTGCCAGATCGATCCAATGCTGCAACGAATTGAAGTCGGTCTGGTGGGCGTCGGGAGCCCGCCACGCCCCGTGCAGGATGTGCGAGGTCGTGTTCATCACGAATGCGGAATAGCGCAGAGGTTTCGGTTGTGCCACTTGCCTGACGATAGCCACGATGCCCCTTCGGACGAGACGTTGTATTCACGGTGAACCGAAGAGATGACTGGCCGTGCGCAGCTCGCTACCGTTCACGCCGAATCCCCGGGTGCGCATCGAGGCGCCCCGGTTGCCGTCGGACTGTGTGTCGAGGCCCCACATGCGCCGCGGCCCCAGTCGAGTCGAGGAGACCAGCCGTGTCCAGATCCGTCCGCCGTGTGCGGACCCGAACCCTGCTGGCGGTCGGCCTGTCCGTGGTGACACTGCTGGCCGCCTGCGGGAGCAGACCCGAAACCGGTGACGGCACGTCGCCGGGCGTACCCGCCACTGCTGGCGAGTACGTCTCCGGTGGCGTCATCGAGTACGGGCACGAACAGGAACCGCCGTGCATCCACGGTGGATGGGTGCAGAACGCCTATCTGGCGCGGCAGTACCTCGACAACCTGGTTTCGCTCGACGATGCGGGCAAGGTCGTGCCGTGGTTGGCCACCGACTGGCAGATCTCGCCGGACCGTCGGACCTACACCTTTCACCTCAGGCCTGACGTCAGGTTCACCGACGGCTCAGTGCTCGACGCGGCCGCGGTCAAGACCAACTTCGACACCTATCTGAACCCGGACAAGCCGAACGGAACCGTCGCCGCCTACATCGGGCAGTATTACGACAGCGGTGAGGTCATCGATCGCAATACGTTTGCGCTGCACCTGAAGTCGCCGTACAGCCCGTTGCTCACCGTCCTGACGCAGGGCTACTTCGGCATCCAGTCACCCACAGCGCTGGCTCGCGGGCCTGAGGCGAACTGCTCACAACCGGTCGGTTCGGGGCCGTTCATCATCGACCGCTGGGATCGCAATCGAAGCATCACCTTCGTGCGGAACCCGAACTACAACTCGGCACCGGCGAACGCGAAACACCAAGGGCCGGCCTACGTCGACAAGGTGATCTGGAAGTTCCTCAAGGACCCGGTGCTCCGATACGGCTCCCTTACCAGCGGATCATCCGACGTGATCTACAACGTGCCCGCGCTCAACTGGGCCGACGCGACCACGCGTTTCCAGACCGACCAGTACGTCACTCCCGGCCGTCCCAACGCGATCACCCTCAACGTCGAACACGCGCCGTTCGACGACGTCCGGGTGCGTCAGGCATTTGCCTACTCCGCAGATCGGCGCAAGGCCGTCGAGACCGCGTATCTCGGTGTGGTGCCGTACAACCCGAACGGTGCGCTGAGCCAGAGCACACCCGACTACGATCCGTCGGCCGGTACCTACGGTCATGACCCGGCGAAGGCGAACGCGCTCCTCGACCAAGCCGGGTGGACCGCCCGAGACGACGACGGTGTCCGGGTCAAGGACGGACGTCGCCTGACCGCACACATCGTGTACGCGGCCGACGCCATCGTCGGCCCCGAGGGTTCGGCGATCCTGCAGGACATCGCCTATCAGGCCCGCGAGGTCGGATTCGACATCGACCTCGTACCGGCCACGCAGAGCGAGTACTTCGGCGGCAGGTACGCCAAGGCCGGGACCTATGACGCCTACGTCGGTTACTGGACGAGCCCGACCCCCGGTCTGCTCTACATCAACTGGCGGCAGCGGCTCGACGACAATCCGAACCCGCACAACACCGCCTTCTACAACGATCCGCGATTGCAGGGACTCATCGAGCAGGCCAACGCGTCGTCGGATCCCGCGGAGCAACAACAACTCTACGGTCAGGTCCAGAGGTTCATCGGCGACCAGGCCCTGTCCATCGGGCTCTACACCCAGACCACGTCGATCGCGAGTACGCCGCGGCTGCATGACGTGTGGGTGGAGAAGTCCCAGGGTGAACCGGTCTTCTCGGATGCGAGGTTCGTGCGATGACAACGGTGTCCGAACAGTCGACACACACCGACGAGGCAGTCGTGGCACGCCCGCCGCGTGGTGGCCCGTGGCTACGTTGGTTGGCCAAGCTCGGCTCCGCGATCTTCGTGTTGTGGGCGGCGGCGACCATCACCTTCCTGTTGCAGGTACTCGCGCCCGGTGATCGTGCGACCCTGTTGCTGAACCTGTCGTCGGGGGAGAGTCGCGAGCGCACCCCGGACGAGATCGCGCCGGTCAACTCGGAGTACGGGTTCACCGATCCGGTGTGGCAGCAGTACCTGCACTACCTGAAGGGATTGCTGCACGGCGATCTGGGTACGAGCTACCAACTGCAACAACCGGTCACCGAGGTGATCGTGGAACAGATCGGCCCCACGCTGATCCTCACGGTGTCGGCCCTCGTCGTGGCCTGGCTGCTGGTCCTGGTGACCACCACGCTGACCGCGGGGCGCCGCGGACCACTCGGCGCATTCGGTGCCCTGCTGGAAACCGTCAGCGCCGGCTTGCCCCAGTACTGGCTGGGTTCGATCCTGCTGGTGGTCTTTGCGATCAACCTCGCCTGGTTCCCGGTGGAGAGCGGAACCGGCATCCACGGACTCGTCCTCCCGGTGCTGACGTTGGCGATCCCGCTCGCAGGCTTCCTCGGCAGCGTTGCCCGTGACGAGTTCGCGCGCGCCCTGGATCAGCCGTTCGTCCTCACCGCCCGCAGTCGCGGGCTCGGAGACCTCTCGGTGCGCGCCCGACACGTGCTTCGTCACTCGGTGCTACCCGCGATCACCGTCTCCGGATGGGCGATGGGCGCCCTGCTGTCGGGCGCGGTCATCGCCGAAACCGTTTTCGCCCGAGCAGGTATCGGACAGACGCTGGTCGCCGCGGCCAGTTCTCGTGATGTGCCTCTGGTCGGCGGCATCGTGGTGCTCGTCGCCGCGATCTACACGGTCGCGAACCTCCTGGTGGACTTTCTCTATACCGTCATCGACCCACGGATCGAGGTCCCATGACCGTCCTGACGACACGCCGCGAGCAGCGGTCCGAGCAGAAGAGGACACCGCGGGCCGCCGTGCCGGTGTCCGCCGCGGCGGCCGGCGTGGTCCTGGTGCTGTTGCTCATCGCGGTCATCGCGCCGGGTGTGTTGGCACCCCACGATCCGTTGGCCATCGATCTCGATGCCACATTGTCGCCGCCGAGTTGGGCGCACTGGTTCGGGACCGACCTCTCCGGCCGAGATCTGTTCAGCCGGGTGATCTTCGGGACCCGGCAGTCACTGGGCATCGGGCTGGGTGCGGTCGGGGTCGCCCTGGTCCTGGCCGTCGCGCTCGGTATCGCGGCCGGGCTGTCGCGGCGGATCGGTGCGGCGCTGGCCAACCGCTGGATCGACGTCATGTTCGCGTTCCCGACGATCCTGCTCGGATTGCTTCTCACCTCGGTGTTCGGACCCGGCGCCGCCACACTGATCTTTGCGATCGGTATAGGAATCGCGCCCGGATATGCGCGCATCGTCCGTGGGCAGGTCCTCGCGGTCCGCAACGCACCCTACGTCGAGGCCGCCACCGCACTCGGACATTCGCCCGGCCGGATCCTGGTGCAGCACATCGCACCCAACGCGTTGCGACCGATGATCGTCACCGCAACCCTGGGTATCGGTCAGGCCATCATCTGGGCGTCCGGGCTGGCCTACCTGGGGCTCGGCGTCGCCCCACCGGCACCGGAATGGGGTGCACTGCTCGACGCCGGGCGTACCTACATCACCGTGGCGTGGTGGCTGGAGATCTTCCCCGGCCTGGTCATCGTGATCGTCGCACTCGCATTCACCACCTTGGGCCGCCACCTGGGCGCCCGCCTGGAAGGAGCATCCCGATGAGCACCCTGCTGTCCTCCGAGCCTGCTGTCGCCCGCGACCGCACACCGCTCGCCGAGATCCGCGACCTGCATGTCTCGTTCGACGGCCGCGAGGTGGTCAAGGGCGTCTCGATGAGTGTCGCGGCGGGCGAATGCCTCGCCATCGTCGGTGAGAGCGGCTCGGGCAAGTCGGTCACCGCACGCACGCTCATCGGCCTGACCGGTGACGGCGCACGGATCGATGCCGAGGCCATCACCTTCGACGGCCGGTCACTGATCGGGCTCACCGATCGGCAGTGGCGTGGAATCCGTGGTCGCGACATCGGTTTCGTGCTGCAGGACGCGCTCGTGTCACTGGACCAGCTACGCACCGTGGGCAGCGAGATCGGGGAGGCGTGGGGCGCACACCGATCGGTACGCGGGCCGAACGCGGCGCGGCGGCGTGCCGAACGCGACGAGAAGGTCGTCGAACTCCTCTCGCTGGTCGGTGTGCCGGAGCCGCGTGTCCGGGCCGGACAACGACCGCACGAGTTGTCGGGAGGTCTGCGTCAGCGCGCACTGATCGCTTCGGCACTCGCACAGGACCCGAAGCTGCTGATCGCCGACGAGCCGACCACCGCCCTCGATGCCACCGTGCAGGCACAGATCCTCGACGTTCTCGCCGACGCCAAGGAACGCGGCAACGCGGTCATCCTGATCTCGCATGACCTCGCGGTCGTCGCGCGCCTCGCCGATCGGGTCGCGGTGATGCGCAGCGGTGAGGTCGTCGAATACGGTGCCGCGGCGGACGTGCTGCTGCGACCGCGGCACGAGTACACCCGCGGGTTGTTGGCGTCCGTGCCGTCACGGACGTCCAAGGGAACACTGCTCACCAGCGGTGAAACCCTGCCGGAGCTGCCCGAGATCACCGACGCCGACCGGCCTCTCGCGGTGCGGGTGCGCGATGTGCGGAAAGCCTTTCTCCGCAAGGACAAGTCGTCGCATGCCGCGGTACGTGGGGTCAGCTTCGATCTGGCCCCGGGACGTACTCTCGGGATCGTCGGCGAGTCGGGCTCCGGCAAGACGACCACTGCCCGCATCGTGCTGGGGCTCACCGCACCGGATTCCGGCACCGTCGAGGTCAACGGCCGGCCCTGGAGTGAGTTGACCGATGCCCAGCGGCGGGCCGATCGGCATCAGATCTCGGTGATCTACCAGGACCCGCTGAGTTCGTTCGACCCGCGCTGGAACGTCGAGCGCATCCTGCGGGACAGTCTGCGCTCGCGGAGGCTCCGTGGAGCCGCCCTCGACGCCCGGATCACCGAGTTGCTCGAACAGGTGGGACTCTCGGGCGGGTTCCGTGACCGGCACCCGCTGCATCTGTCGGGTGGTCAACGCCAGCGCGTGGCGATCGCCCGGGCGCTGGCCCCGCAGCCGTCGGTCATCGTCTGCGACGAACCCGTCTCCGCCCTCGACGTCTCGATCCAGGCACGCATCCTCGATCTGTTGGCGCGTCTGCAGGCGGAAACCGGTGTGGCACTGGTGTTCATCTCGCACGATCTCGGCGTGATCCACCACGTCGCGGACGACATCCTGGTGATGCGGGACGGCGACGTGGTGGAGTACGGCAACGCCGACAAGGTGTTCGACCACCCGGATCATCCCTACACACGGGAGTTGCTGGCCGCGGTGCCGACGATCGAGGCGACCGAGCTGGTTGCGTGACGGGCTCGACGTGCTCGACGGACCTGACAGGCCCGCCCGGCCCGACATGAACGACACCTCTGCGGGGTGTTGGCTGCACAATCCGCGTGTGCACCCGCAGCGGTGTCGTTCGTGTCAGCGGCAATCGCGCACGATCCAGTAGCTCAGTAGCTCAGTAGCTCAGTAGTTCTGGATGTAGTGCGGGGCGATGTACCAGCCCTTGTCGCCGTAGGCGGTCACCATGTACGCGTAGGGCCGGATGTGGTTGCCGTCGTAGAGGGGGACCCGCCACCAGGTGACGTTCTGCTGCGGCACGCCATGCGCGTGGCCCATCACGACCTCGCGTACGAGCTTCTCCAGCTGGGCGCCCGTGCCGGTGTTGATCGTCTGCAGCTCCGGGGACAGGAACTGGGCGATGTTGCCCGGGCACCCGAAGGCGTTGGGGCACAAATGGCCTTTGTGGTACTTGCCGCCCTTCGGCGCGCCGGGAATGGGGACCTCGGACACGGTACCGCCGCCCTGCTTGATGCCATCCGGCGTCACATAGGCCACCACGGCGGTCGGTCGTCCGAACATGTCGAGCGGTCCGGCGTAGATCTTGGTGGTGCCACGGTAGACCACCATCGGCACGCTGTTGGTGGCAGCCGACAGACCCGGCGGCAGCCACAGCCCGTAGGCGTCGCCCCTGGCGTTGGAAGGGATCGAACCCGCCGGGAAGAGATCCATGGCGGTGTGGGCGAACGACAGTGCGATCATCTGGTCGTGCGTCATGCCCGGACCGACGGCATTGGCCGGTGCCACCGCCCAGCGAAAGGCATTGGCGCCGTTGATCGCCGAGTTGGGCAAGGAGGCCGGTTGCAGGCCATGTGGTCCGAACATCTCGGCCGGGTTGTAGGCCGTGTTGACGGGAGCGGCCCCCGGGAGATCCTGGACGGGGACCACGTTGGTGAGCCCGGAGGTGTCGATGGCGGGCTGCGCCGGATGACTCAACGACGCCGTCGGCCCGGCCAGCGTACTGGGTGGCGGCGTCGGAGCCAGGGGACTGCGCGGCAGCGCCAGTGACGGCACTCGCGGAGCCGGGGCGGGTGCCGGGGGAGCGGGCCGCGGAGCGATCTGTGGTGCCCCTTGCGGTGCGGCCGGGGGAGCCTGGGGCGCCGGGGCCTTGGGCGACGGCGCCTTGTTGCCCACGATCTCCGGGATCTTCGTGGGGGTGTGGCACGCCAACGCCTGCGCCTCGACTGCACCGATGGCCGCCATCAGCGTGGCCTTCTCAGCGGCGAGTGCAGCAGCGTTGCCGTTGTAGGCGATCTGCGCGACGGTGCCGCCCGCCATGGCCGCCGGAGCTCCGGCATTGTGCGCCAGGATTCGGGTGTTGAGGGAAGCGACCTGCGCGCTGACGGCCGCCGTCTGGGCGGTCACCAGCCCGCAGGCGATGGGGTCGGCGGAAGCGGTGGGGGCGGTGACGGTGGGTGCAACGGACGCTGCACCGATGATCACCGCCGCCGCAACGCTCTTGTGATACCAACGCATGTGGACTCCTGTTCAGTGTGATGAGCTGAGCGAAAGTGCCGTCGCCGACATGGCCGCCACCTGTCCCGAGGCATGGCTGCCATGGGCAGCCCTGGAGTTTCGAGCGGTGTCGGCCATGTCAGCCGGCAGGGAATCGACCCGTCCGTACGTCACACGGGTCGACCGATGACGCGGCTACTTCGCGTTCTGATCGGCCTTGGTGAAGATCACGTACTGAGCCGAGATCTGTTGGTAGGCATCGGTCTTGTCGGTCGAATGCACTTCACCGACGTATCGACCGAGCTGCACATAGCAGGCGTAGTTGGTCTTCGGGGCGGCAGTGCTCTGGCAGTGCGCGACCGGGAGCCCGGGCGGAGGTGCGATGTCCTTCCAACCGCTGCCCTTCGCCGACGAGGTCATCGAGTTGATCAAGGTGGTGGCACCGGCATCGTCCTTGGCGCGGTACACGGTCGAACGCTCGATGCCGTTGGCGGTGGAGCCAACCTGGTTGAGCAGCTTGAACGTGCCGGACGGGTCGGACGAGACGTGGGCCATGCCGCGCGGACCGTAGACGGCGCGAACGTTGGCGCCGGGGATTCCGTTGGCGCCCTCGCGAACCTGTTCGTCGGGGAACGGAAGTGCGTAGATCAGGACGCGGTTCTCATCCATGACGACCTTGACTCGCCCGGGGTCGCCCGCAGCCTTCTCCGCCTTGGTCGGTGTCGCCGGGAACTGATCGATCAGCGCCGACTGGAGTTTGATGGCCTTGCTCACCGTCGGAACGAGCTTGTCCTCCTGCCCATCCCGCACCTGATACCACTGGAACAGCACATACCTGCCGTGCGGGGTGAACACCGAGATCATCTTCTGATCCTGCAGAGAGGTCCGGATCACCAGCGACTCCGGCGATCCCGGCAGTGAGGTCGTGGTGGTGTTGTTCTTCGCCGCCATCCCCTCGGCCATCTGCTGTGCGGCGGCCTTGGCATCGGCCGGGGTGAGGTAGCGGACGACCATGTTGTTGAGCGCCCTGTTCTTTCCGCTCCGGATCATCTCGTCCGGTGTGGACGCGGTGCTCACGAAGCCACCCACCAGCGCGGCGTTGGCCCGCACATCCCACGACTCCTTGGGCAACAGCGGTCGCATGGAGTCGCGGCCGATGATCACCATCGTCGGATTCGTGGGCTTGGTGAGCTCCGCGTCGATCTCGAACGGGACCACGATGTACTGCGCCATGCGTTGGCCCTCGACCTGGATGAGGTTGTCGTGGGTGGTCTCACCGAACGGAGCGCGCGGCGTCGTCGGATACTTGCCGGTGTCGAGTGCAGCGACATCGACCGACGGTGTCGTCGGAGCGACACTCGACGATGCGGCGGACGGCTTGCTGCCCTGTTCCGTGCTCGCCTCTCCGTCGGTCGAGCAGGCTGCGAGTGCCACCGCCGCCGCTGCCAGACCGGTCCAGCGGATCACCGGTTGCCAACTCTTCATCTGTCTTGCCCCTCTTCCGTGCACGCTGATCGACCCGATGGTCGACAGGTGACTCTGTCGTCTGGTCGATCCCTGTCGATACTTCGATGCAGCGGATGCAGGAAAGGTTCCCGCGGCGATGAGATTTCGGCAATCGTGACCAAGCGTGCAGATTAGTGCACACGAGAAGAAGGGGGTGTCATGTCATCTCGTCGGACTAATTCCACCGAAAACTTCCCGATAAGCCGGGTGATTCGGTCCTTTCATTGGCAATCATGGACGTCAGCGGGTTTTGTGTGGGGTGTGAACCAGGGGATTGCGATCGATGGGTGAGGCAGCGTCGCCAGTGGCGACGGCGTCCGACGCTGCGTCGGCCAAGGTCGCCGCACAGGTCGTCGACGGTTCGGTCAAGGTGCTCCGGGCATATCAGATGGACGCGCTCGCCGACGTGGCCGTCCAGAAGCTCTCGGGTGACCGGCAAACCCGCACCGTGGTGGTCGTCGGAGAGGTGCAGCGGGGAAAGAGTTCGCTGGTCAACGCCTTGATCGGTCGTCGGGATCTGTGTCCGGTCGGCGTCGATGTCACCTCGTCGGTCTCGGTGAGCGTCACCGCCGATGCCGAGCTGGATCACGACGGCACGGCCGAGCTGTTCTTTCCGTCCGGCGCCCGCCCCGCACCACTCGCCGAACTCGCCGATTGGGTGACGACGGGCGGCGCCAAGGTCCGTGATCCGCAGATCGAGGAACTGCCCACCGCGGCCGCGGTCGCGGTGCGCGAAGCACGGATGACCGACGTGACCCTCGTCGACACCCCGGGTGTCGGCGGCCTCGACGTCGGGTTGGCACGGCTGGCCGCACAGTCGGCGCAGCAGGCGTGCGTGCTGGTGCTGGTCTGTGACGCGTCGAGTCCGCTGACCGCCCCCGAGATGGAGTTCGTGCGGGAGTCGAGTGCGACGGTCGACTCGGTGGTGGTCGTGGTGACCAAGACCGACAAGAATCTGCGGCGGTGGCGGGAGATCGTCGCCGAGAACGAACGCATCCTGGCCGATCACCTACAACGTCCGATCCGGGTCATGGGGGTCTCCAGCCTGCTCGCGGTGATGGGGGCGGAGAGCACGGATCCGAACGAACGGGAGCGCCTCGAGACCGAGAGCGGGATAGCGGCCCTGCGTGCCGAGATCGTTCGGCGCCTCGACGGTTCGGCGGCACTACCGCACATCGACGCGATCCGCACCTGCATGGAAGGACTGCGCGTGGTTCGGGCCCGCGTGGCGCGCGAACTCGACGCCGTGGAGGCGGGTACCGAGGCGCTCCCGGATCTGACCGCGGAGATGGAACGGCTCACCGAGTTCCAGTCACAGGCCCGACAATGGGAGCAGTACCTGTCCCGCGACCTCACACTGCTGCGCCAATCGGCCGTCGACGATCTCGAACGACGCCTCGACGAGGTGCGCGACAAGTGGACGACCTACGTGAACACGCACGGGATGCAGGTCTTGCGGCGCAGTGCGCAGAAGTTCACCGCCGACATGCAGTCCGACTTGCAGCTCGCGATGGCCGAGACCCTGTCGGGTTTCCTGCAACGTCTGCACGACGAGGTGATCCAACCGCGATTCTCCGAGGACCCGAGTGTCTGGGAGGAGCTGAGCGCACAGATCGTTGCGTCCATGCAGGACAAGAAGATCGAGACACACCAGGTGGGCAGCAAACGCCACGGTCTCCTGGACCCGACCCTGCTGACCATGGGTGTGGTCGGCTCGTCCACACTCGGCGGCCTGCTCGGACTGTCCGCCCTCATGGGGGTCGGTGTCGCCGTCGGCACCGTATGGGTGGGGATCAACCTGGGATTCCGGGCGATTCGCGCGGGCAAGGCGAACCTGCTGGGCTGGCTTCGGGAGACGATCGCGGCCACCAAGGCGGCCACCGGACGTCTGCTCGACAGCGCGGTCGCACAGTCTCGGCCCGAGATCATCATCCGCTACCGAGAGTACTTGCGGGTCAACATCGAACAGCTGCAGCAAACCATCAACGAGGTCCAGAAGAGCGCCGCCGCCGACGCGGCGACCCGGGACAAGTCCCGACAGCGGCTCACCACCAACCTCGACATCGTCGACAAGCGGATCGCGTCCGCCGAGAAACTGTTGGCCGGGGTCCCACGATGACCGCGCCGCACGGGGATCCCGTCCACGCCGCCCTCGACAACGGACTTCATCAACTGGCCGCCTTGGGCGGCGACCTGGTCGAACAAGCCAACGCGATCGGGACCATCCTGTGGTCACCACCCCGGGTGGTGGTCGTCGGTCGCCTCAAAGCGGGCAAGTCCACTCTGGTGAATGCCCTCATCGGGGCGCCCGTCGCGGAGACGGCGGCCCTCGAGGCGACCAACGTCGTCACCGTCTATCAAGACGGCTCACCGTCGCGCGCCGAGGTCGTCGGTGCCGACGGGCAGCGCCACCCGGTCACCGTCCACCGTGACCGCACCATCGGACTTCCGTTGGAAACCCCCGACATCGCCTACGTCGATCGGTGGATGCCGTCTGCCGCACTGCGCAGATTGACCCTCATCGACACCCCAGGTCTGTCCACGCTCACCGTCGCCAACGACTCGGCGACGCGGCGGGTGATGATAGACGGCTTCGAACAGACACGGACCGCGTCGGTGGACGCGGACGCGGCGGTCTTCCTGTTCGACGCGGCGCCCCGGCTCGACGAGACCGAGTTCCTGGCCCGTCTGCCCTTCACCCCGTTGAACATGTTGGGCGTGCTCTCGCGCGCCGACTCCTTCGGCGAAGGAGCGCTCGGCCGTCGTGACCCGTTGGATCACGCCGCCGAGCACGCCACCCGACTCGCCACCCAACTGTCCGGGACCGTTCACAGTGTCGTCCCGATCTCGGGGTTGATGGCCCAGACCAGCCACACCGGCATGCTCACCGAACAGCATGCGGCCGCGCTGGCGCGGTTGCAGCCGATGTCACCGCTGGACGTGTTGCGTACCTTCGACGACGACGCAGCCGACGGCCCGCTACCGCCGGCCGTGCGAGAGCAGTTGTTGGGATTGCTGGGCGAATACGGGGTTCTCAACGGCCGTCGGATCGCCACCGGCGGCGCGGCCGCCCTCAACGAATGGCTGTCGGCCCGGTCGGGGATCGGGGCCCTGCATCGGGCGCTCGACGCCTCCACCGCGCGTTTCGCCGTGCTGCACCGCGCGCACCGGATCCTGGCGCGCCTGGATCAGCTGGCGTTCACGCATCCGGCCCGGGATCACATCAGGTCGTTGACCGCACAGTTGCGGGGTTCGCCTGCGCTGCATCTGGTGACGGTGTTGGAGGATTACCAGCGCATGCTGCGGACCGATCCGCAGGCCCCGGTCACCGAAGACCTGCACACCATCCTCACCGCGACAACCCGTGCCGGGCAGGTCGGGCTGCCCGACGACGCGCCCGGGCATGCGGTCACCGCGGAGGCGCAACGCCGTCTGGTGATGGCCCAGCAGCGCACCTTGGCCACCAGGTCGGCCGCCGAGGACGCGGCGCTGGTGACCCTCATCCGCACCTACACCCCGTTGAGCACGGGTCGATAGCCCGTCTACCTATAGCCCGTCTACCTATAGCCCACCGTCTACGGCCACCGAGAAAGCACAGGAAAGCAGATGACACCCAACCCCCGGGACGCGGGCTCGTGGACCCTCGCGATCGACTTCGGTACCTCCAACAGCGCCGCCGCACACTCCGGCGCGACCAGCGGGGGTATCGAAACGCTCGCTCTGTCGCACGCGAGCAACCTGATGCCGTCGTCGGTATTCGTCGCCGCGCCCGACCGGATCGTCGTCGGCGAGGCCGCGATCAATCAGGCGCAGCAGAACCCGGCCGGTTTCGTGGCGTCCCCGAAACGGTTGATCGGGCCGGACCCGAACTCCACGGTGGGCGGTCACACGCTGCCCACCTTCGTGCTGGTCGCCGCCGTGATGAACGCGATCCTGGTGCGCGGCAAGGCTGCCCACGCCGGACGGCCGCCCGCCCAGGTGGTGCTCACACACCCTGAGGCGTGGGCGCACCAGCAGATCAAGGTGCTCTTCGACGCCGCGGTGCACGCGGGTATCGATCCGGCGCGCATCACCACCATCTCCGAACCGCGCGCCGCGGCCGCCCACTACTCGCGCTCGCACGCCATGCAGCCCGGTGCCAAGATCGCGGTCTTCGACTTCGGTGGCGGCACCCTCGACATCGCGGTCCTCACCGTCACCAACGAGAACGTCTTCGGGGTGGTCGCCGCCCGCGGCAACAACGGGCTCGGCGGCAAGAATCTCGACGCGCTGGTGCAACGGTGGGTGGAGGACCGACTCGAGGAACGCGATCCACAGTTGGTCACCTATTTGCGCAGACAGGCGCCGGTCGATGTGGTGCAGAGCCTGCAGGACTCGATCCGTCGGGCCAAGGAGCTGCTGTCGGAGACACCGTCGGCGACGATCACGGTGCCCACCCCGGCCGGTCGACAGACTTTGCAGATCACCCGTGACGAGTTCGAGGAACTCATCGGGCCCGCCGTCGAGCAGGCGCTCTCGCTGACGAAGGCCACGCTGCTCGACGCCGGGATCGCCCACGCCGAACAACTCACCGCGCTGTACCTGACCGGTGGTTCGTCGCGGATTCCGCTGATCCAGCAGAAGCTGAACGAGCTCGGTCCGGTCGCCACCCTCGACGACCCCAAGACGGTCGTCGCGCAGGGTGCGCTCGTCACCGCGCTGGCCGAGGCGGCGCCGGTGACCGGCGGACGCGCGGCCGTGCCCGGCCCCGATGCGGGAGCCGGCTGGCCGGGACAGCAGGCCGCCGTTGCGGCGGCGGCCGGGCTGGGCGCACCGACCCGACCGGTCGGACAGTCCCAGTCGCCGGCCGACGGCCGTCCCGCGACACCACGTTTCGCCGACCCGGCTGAGCCGTCGGCACCGAAGAAGCCTTGGGGGCGGATCGGCATCGCGGTGGTCGCCGTGGTCGCGATCGTGGGTGTGGTGTTCGGCGTGATGGCGTTGCGCGGCGGGGATGAGGACACCCCGGTGACTCCGGGCGGCGGTGGCAAGCCGTCGGCCGCTGCGGCGGCCGATTCGGCAACAGCGAGTGGCGTGCAGACCGACGCCGACGGCAACAAGGTCTACACCGACAAGGCCGCGTTGCTCGGTGCGTTGCCGGAGTCCCTGCAGCAGTCGATCGCGACCTGCCAGGAGTTGGGATACACCAGCAGCAAGGCGATCGAGCTGGGCTGCAGGCTCTCCGAGGACAGCGACCTCGTCGACCTCGGGACGTCTGTGTTCGCGATGTTCACGAACATCGTCGGAGACCAGGCCGAGGCGGGCAGCGAGATCATCAACATCCGTAAGGGCATCTACGGCAACGGGAAGGGCACCCTCGTCGAGGACGCCGACCGAGTGGCCGCGGCCGACATCATCGATGCGTCGGTCGACGGGAAGGAATCACACACCATCCGCTACGCGAACACCGCGAACGGCCTGGTCATCACGGTGGACGGACTCAAGACCGTCGACGACGCGAAGGCCTTCCTGAACCGTTCCGGATTGATTTCCTGACGCCGGGAACATTCTCGCTCCACCACCGCATCCAATCTTCGACAGCACGACGGAGACACTTTCCACACCTGAAAGGTGACAACAATGTCCGACAGCACCGCCACCAGCGCCCAGACCGACACCACCCCGGAGAACCCGATCATCACCCCCGACCAGCCGTACGACCCCGCCGCTCAGTCGTCGACCGGAACGCAGGCCTCGGCCGACGCGCAGGCTCCGGCTGACGCGCAGGCTCCGGCTGAGGCCACCGCGTCGGCGGACAGTGAGACCGGCGCCACGGTCGACGTCCCGCAGGGCACCTCGGACACCTCGGATCCGACTGCGGCCCAGGCGCCCTCGGCGGCCTCGGATTCGGCCACCTCCGACTCCGACACCTCCGACTCCGCCACCTCGGATGCGCCGGCCACCGCGGACGCCCCGGCCGCCTCCGATTCGAACCCGGCCGCAGGCTCGGCGCCCGCCCCTGCGACCCCGGATTCGGCTGCCACCCCGGACCTTTCCGGCGCACACGACTCCACCGGGACTGCCGCGCAGGATCCGGCCGGCTCGCAGGGCGGGACCGAGAGCCCCACCCACGGCGCTCCGGCCGACAAGGCCGTCGACGTCGACCGGGACGGCAAGCCCGACGTCGTCCACTCCACCGACGACGCAGGCAACCAGGTCAACAGCTACCTCGACGGTGAGGGCAATGTGATCCTGGTCGAGGCCGACACCGACGGTGACGGATCGATCGACACGATCGCCTACGAGGGCCCGGGCGGTTCGACCTTCGTCGAGGTCGACTCCGACAACGACGGCACCGCCGACACCCTGGCCAAGTTCGACTCCGCGGGCAATCTGCGCGAGGTCGACGACATCGGCGCCAACGGTCAGGTCACCAGTTCGCTGCTCGACGTCGACGCCGACGGCAAGTTCGACGTGCAGCTTGTGGACACCGACGGTGACGGAGGCTTCGACGCCACCGTCCTCGACACCGATGACGACGGCACTGCCGACACCGTGCTGCACGACACCAACGGTGACTCGCAGCCCGACCACATCAGCTACATCAACGGTGGCCCCGACGGTGTGCCGCACTCCGAGGACCCCTCGGCCGCGACCGACGACACCTCCGCCGAGGACAGCCTGACGCACGACAGCCTCGCGGACAGCGGCGCCGACAGCCACGGCTACGGCGCCGACGACCACCATCAGGATTCGCACGGACTCTGATCCACACTGCACCCGGCCGGGGGCGGCGACACCATCGCCGCCCCCGGCGTCGGTGTATCCGGCCCTCGACGTGAGCGTCGCGAGCCACCCGAAACTTGTTGAGAACCAGCAGAAGCAGGAATGACGTGACCACGATGACGCCCGGCAGTGTGTCGGTACAGGGACATCTGCACCCCGTCGGGGACCGGCCGACGGTCACCGTGGGAACCGCCGGAGACAACGACATCGTCGTCGATCATCCGCAGGTCACCGATCACCATCTGCGGATCGAATGGCGGGGCAACGGGTGGTGGATGCGCGTCGTCGACACCACCGCCCGCATCATCAGCGCCGGACAACCCGTCGCCGAACTGCCGATCACGACGTCGGCCCAGGTGCACCTGGGCAACGCGGCCACCGGACCCGCACTCGTGGTGGTTCTCGCCACCGCACCGGCGGCCCCGTCGGCCACGCCGCAGGTCCCCGTCGTCGGTCCGGTGGTGTCGTCCCCGACCCCCGCCTCGGCGATGCCCCGAAAGCTCAGTGGTGCACCGCATCTGCAGCCGATGCAACACAACGCCGACGGTGGCCCCGCGACCACCCTGAGTCGTGTCCACACGATCGGCCGCACCCCCGACAACGACGTCGTCGTCGACGACATGCTGGTCTCTCGTCACCACGCGCGCATCACCGCGGCACCGACCGGCCTGCTCCTCGAAGATCTGGGCAGCGTCAACGGCACCTTCGTCAACGGTCACCGGATCGACACCGCACGGCTGTCCGACGGTGCCGTGATCACCATCGGCAACAGCGATCTCGTGGTGGACGGACAACGTCTGGTGCGTGGTCAGGCGTCGGCGTCGGCCGACGGTCTGCACCTCACCGGCATCGGACTGGTGGTCGACGGTGACAAGGAACTACTCCATGACGTCGACCTCAGTGCTCGGCCCGGAACCCTGACGGCGGTGATCGGTCCGTCCGGTGCCGGCAAGTCGACGGTGTCGAAGGTCGCTGCCGGTCTGCTCACCCCGACTGTCGGTCGGGTCACGTTCGAGGGACGTGACGTGCACGCCGACTACGAGGCGATGCGCACCCGTATCGGCATGGTGCCCCAGCGAGACGTGTTGCACCGCAAGCTCACCCTGCGTCAGGCCCTGGGCTACGCAGCCGAACTGCGGCTACCCCCGGACCTGTCGGCGGACGACCGGGACGCGGTGATCGCCGGTGTGCTCGGCGAGTTGCAGTTGACCGAACATCTCGACACCCGCGTGGACAAGTTGTCCGGTGGACAGCAGAAGCGGGCATCGGTGGCGATGGAACTGCTCACCGGGCCGTCGCTGCTGATCCTCGACGAGCCGACGTCCGGTCTCGACCCGGCGTTGGACCGCCAGGTGATGGCCACGCTGCGACGGCTTGCCGACGCCGGCCGTGTGGTGCTGGTCGTGACGCACTCCCTGACCTACCTGTCCATGTGTGATCAGGTGTTGCTGCTGGCGCCGGGCGGTAAGACCGCCTACGTCGGCGAACCCGACCACGTGGCGCAGGCGATGGGCACCGACGACTGGGCGGAAGTCTTCGGATTCGTTGCCGCACAGCCCGAACAGGCCCACCAGCGTCATCTGCGCCGACGCGGGTCGTCCGGGCGTGCGCAACCACCGCGCCCGTCGGCGGGTCCGCCGCCGCGACCGCCGGAGTCCAGTGGACTACGGCAGGCCGGAACCGTCGCGCGACGGCAGGTCCGGTTGATCCTCGCCGACACCGGCTACCTCGTGTTCCTGGCGGCCATGCCGGTGGTACTGGGGTTGCTGGTGCTCGTCATCCCCGGATCGCGGGGTTTCGGCGCGAATTCCGGCGGCGAGGTCTTGCAGATCCTCATCATCCTCGTGGTCGGTGCGACCTTCATGGGTACCGCACTCACCGTGCGTGACCTCGTCGGCGAACGCGACATCTTCGAACGCGAACGGGCAGTGGGCCTGCAACCGGGCGCCTACCTCGGCGCCAAGGTGATGGTCTACTTCGCGGCCGCGATTCTCCAGTCGCTGGTCATGGTCGCCATCGCGTTCGCGGGCAAAGGTCTGCCCGAAGGTGGAGTGTTCGGAGCCGCGCCGGTCGAATTGTTCTGTGCGGTGGCCGCACTCGCCTGTGTCAGTGCCCTCGTCGGGCTAGCCATCTCGGCGACCGTCCGATCGAACGAACAGACCATGCCACCTCTGGTGATCGTGGTGATCTCACAGCTGGTGTTCTGCGGTGGCCTGTTCAAACTCACCGCTCCCGGTCTCGCGCAGCTGTCGTGGTTGTTCCCGTCCTACTGGGGATACGCGTTGGCGGGCGGTGCAATCGACATCAATGCGCTGGCGCCGCACACCCCGCAGACCGCGGACGCCGAACTCTGGGAGCCGACGGTCACCAACGCGGTGCTCGGATACAGCGCGCTGCTGCTGACGGCTCTCGTGCTGATCGGTTACACGGTGTCGCGTCTGCGGTTGCGTCGCGGGAACAAAGGGTAGGCCGGGTAGCATCTCATCTGGGACGGACCACCGCAGGATGGTGGCAACGGACCAACACTCGATCGGAGGTCAGCACATGCAAGAGGAGGAGCCGTCGATTCTGGCTTCGCTCGGCATCGACCCCACCACGCTCACCGAACCGGCACCCGACGTCTGGGAGGCCGCCCTGGCCGCGGCCTTCGACCCGGCGGCGCAGGCAGATCCGGACACAGTGCCGGAGATGGACGACACACCCCCCGATGATCTCGACGACGAGATCATCGTCGACGACGCCGATCATCCCGACCATGCCGGACCGGAGCATCACGCGGACACGGCCGATGTGCACGGGGGAGCGGAGCCGGTGTTGTTCGACGACGCGGACGACCCGAGCTTCGACGATCACATCGACCACGGCGACACCGACGATCTGTCGGCCGATCATCATCACGAGATCCACGATGAAGGCCACCATGATCTCTGAGACGTCGACAGCTGAATCGAGCCAGGGGCGCTGATGGACGAAGCGGTGTTGCTGATGCAGGCACGCGAAGGTGATCAACATGCCTTCGCGCAACTCGCGGGTGCGCACCGCACGCAGGTGTGGGCGGTGTGTCTGAACATCTGCGGCAACCATCACGACGCCGAAGACGCGCTGCAGAACACGCTGGTCGCCGCATGGCAGAACCTGCACAAGTTCCGTGGTGAAGCACGCTTCTCCACCTGGCTGCACCGCATCGCCTCCAACAATGCGCTCATGGTCGTGCGCCGACGTAAGGCCAACACCACGCTCACCGACTTCGACGACCCGGAGCAAGCCGTTCAGCTCGCTGACGACGACGGCGGCACCACCTTCGACGAACGTGTGGCCTTGCAGGACGCGGTCCGGGACGCCCTCGCCAAACTGCCCGACGACTTCCGAGAAGCCGTGGTACTCCGTGAGTTCGGTGACCTGAGCTACGCCGACATCGCCGCCCACCAGGGCATCGGGGTACAAACCGTGAAGTCGAGGCTCAACCGCGCCCGATCCCAACTCGGTGACCTGTTGCGCGACACCATCACCACCTGACAGGGCAGGGTCTCGATACGCGGCTCCTTCGTCGCCGCTACTCGACCAGCAGTTCCCCCTTTGCTTGTCGAGTAGGTGCGGCGACCAGCGGTGCTGCTTTTGCTGGTCGAGTAGGTGTGGCGGCCATTGGTGCCTCTTCTGCCGGTCGAGTAGGTGCCGAGGCGCTAGCCGAGGTGCCGTATCGAGACCATATCCACTGTGCCCCAGAGAGACTCGAGCGGCTGAGGAGGCACCGCTGCTCGATCACTGGCTCCCCCTTTGCTGGTCGAGTAGGTGCCGAGGCGCTAGCCGAGGTGGCGTATCGAGACCATACCCGTTGTGCCCCAGAGAGGCTCGACCATCGGTGCTGCTTTTGCTGGTCGAGTAGGTGCTGAGGCGCTAGCCGAGGTGCCGTATCGAGACCACACCCGCTGAGCCCCAAAGAGACTCGAGAACCCCGAGGTCAGCCGCGCTGAACCAGAAGCGGCACCAACTGCTCGTCGAACGTCCACGCCCCGTGGTGGCCGAGCATCGTCGTCTCCGGTTCGGGTTCGGTGAGGCTGCGGGTGAGGATCGTGGTCCCGCGGGCCACCACGACCAGGTCACCGATCCGTTCGTCGACGAAGTCGGTCACCTCGTCTCCGAACCAGCGTTCGTCGAGCACCTGCTCGTGCGTCACCACGTGGGCATCCTCGCCGACGATGTCGGTCCAGAATGACTGGACGTCATCGCGAGCACCCGGGCGCGTGTACACCTGGCGTACCCGCATCTCGCCGGCCACCGCTTCGACTCCCTTGAGCATCTCGTCGGTGGTGTCGATGTCGATTCGCTTGTCGGCCTGGATCATTCCGTGGTCGCCGGTCACCAACAGAGTCGTTTCGCGTGGCAGGTCGGCGGCCAGGTCGGCGACGAGCCGATCCACCACGGCAAGAGTGCTCACCCATTGTGGTGAGCCCGGTCCGAACAGGTGGCCGGCCGCGTCGAGGTCTGGCCAGTAGGCGTAGACGAACCTGTGTCCGGCCACGTCGTTTGCCAGTGATCGCCCAACCCCGTCACGGATCTCGTCCGGGGTCTGGGCGCCGACGTAGGAGCCCTCCACACGGAACGCGGCACGGCTGAAACCGGAGCCGCGATAGAGCAGGGGCATCACATAGGACACCTCGACGCCGCGGCGAGCCATGTCCGCGAGCGAACCGTCGAGTGGTTGAACCGATTCCGGTGCATAGGTTTCCAATGCCGATCGGCCATCGGAACGGTTCAAGGTCCATCGCAGGGCGTTCAACGTCTGCCGTCCCGGACCGCGGGTGGCGTTTCGATCGGTGCGGAACGAATAGCCGATGATGCCGTGGCTGCCACACTGGACACCGGCCATCAGGCTGGTGATGCTCGTCGCCGTCGTGGCCGGGAAGCCCGCTCGGATCGTGGCGGTGCGCATCGCGGTCAGCGTCGGGGCGACGTCGGCGTGCCGGGTGAGCAACTCGTCGCCCAGACCGTCGATCAGCATGAGGACCACGTCCTTGCTCGGCGGTATCGGCACATCGGATGACGGCTCGCCGCGGAACGCGTCATCGACCGCCGGTAAGACGTCGGCCAGGGTCGCGTAGCGGCCCCACTCGAGTGGTCGTAGGTCGGCAGGAGGTTGATTCACATCCGCCACGTTAGCCGGGACCCGGGTACCCGAACACGCTGGAGAGGGGCGTCGCGTGACCGGGTCACCGGCTTCGCTCCCTCATTGTCGGTTCGCCCCTTTGCTCGGGGGAGCGAACGAGGATCGGAGGAGCGAACGGGCGCTGAATGGCGGAGCGTTCGACTAGCGCGTGGGGGCTAGCGATGGAGCTCGGAACAGCCTCTGCGGCACGTGATACATGAGTTCGATGATCTCGTGCGGTGGTACGTGCACGGTGCACTCCGCCGCGTGTTTCGGTCGTCGGCCGTGCGGCAGGTACATCCGCAGATGGTGCTGTCCGGCCGGGAGTGGGAGTTCGATTCTGCCCCAACGGGTCGGCACCAGTTCGAGGCCGTTCAGTACGATGCGCGGACCCGTCACCAGCATGCCGTGCCCGGGTAGATGGCAATGGCAGGTGATCCCCACGCCCTGAGAGGTCGGCCGAGGTGCACGAAACGACGAGGTCACCGCACCGAGTGCGGGCGGGACGTGCAGGCGCCGCGCCCACGGCCGCGCGGGTCGACGGCGTGGACCGCCGGGCAGAAGGAGCGGATCGATGTCGGTCACGGTGTCCTCGGATGCGGGGCAGACGGTCCTTCGCACTGTAATCGGTGCTGCCCCGGCCACTTTCACCGACCCGCCGCCTCATTCGGACGAACGACTCCGGCATCGTGGCAAACTTGACACCAACCGGTTTTTCGCCGAGGCCACCGGTCTTTCCGAGGCAAACGGTTCTTCGCCGACAGCAACCCGTTTTTCCGTCGAGAGCAACCACATGTCCGCCGACAGCAACTGCAATCCTGCCGACAGCAACTGCAATCCTGCCGACAGCAACCACGCGCACCGATCGAGCCCTACCACCCACGGGTCGTGAGGGGCGATGGGCGCTCGACGCGATCTCGGTGAGGGATGGCTCGCTGTACTCGACGACGTTCGAGTCCGGGCGCAGTCAGCACCTCGACCTCAACTCAAAGGTAACGGTTTGGTTTCACGTGGAACGATCGTGCCAATCTGATCGGCTGGGTTTCGGCGCCATCAGTTCGCGGCCGTCGCGATCTGCTGAGCCTGCTCGAAGAGGCCGACGAACCGTCGCCACCCCTGGGCCTCGTCCTCGCAACGACGGATGTCCTCGCGCGCCGCGAGGTGGCTGTGCGCCGACCGAAGGTTCTCGCGCCATTCCCGTAGCTCTCGACGACAGATCTCGAGATGCCCGACGATCATCGGCACGTCGTACCGGCAGACGTAGGCCACCTGGATCGGCGTCAGTGGCGCCTCTTTGTCGAGTTCGATGAGTTTGACGAGGAAGTCGGGCACCCCGTCGTCGAGGCAGGCGTCGTCGGCAGGCTGGGTGGGAAGAGCGCGAGGCAGCGTGCCACTGTCGGGGATGTGCTCATCGTCGAGGCCGGATTGTCCAGGGCTGATGTCGAGTGGTGCCTCGACGATAGGGTCGGCGACGGAACCGGCCAGGAATGCGGGATGGATGATCTCCCAGACCTGACGCAACGCATGGGTCCCCGCTGCGGCGAGTGCGCCGAGCCGACGACTACCGACCTCGAAGATCAGTGTGCCGTTGCGCAACTCGCGCCATCCGCCGTCGCGGAGGGCGTCGAACTGGTCGTCGCGCAGCGCGGCCATCGTGGAAAGATCGCGGCTGTCGACGGTGCAGCGCCACCGGCCCGCGCGCGTGAAGCGCAATGCTGCGTGGGGACCGGACTCGACGTCGCGTAGCTGCGTGATGTCGAAGGAGTCACCGCGCTCGAGTTGCCGAAGCCGCATGGTCAGGTCGATGGTGAAGGTGGTCCAGGCCTCGTCGAGGTCGCGGTCGAAGTCGGACATGAGCACTCCTTCGGGGCCGGGCTGTAGGTGGCCGATCCGGTCACCGTCGCCCCAAAGGGTAGGCGTGGGGTGTGACAAGTCCGGGCCGCTGCGCGGTGTTCGCTCGCAGGAGTGAGTCGGGTACCGCGGCACCTCAGGTCGCGGAACCGGCAGGGGCACGCATCCGCCGGCCGATCGCGACGGTGCAGACCACTGCGACGGCGGTCGCCACCATCGGCAGGATTTGGTCCCACGTGTAGGCGGTGTCGAAGGGGGTCTCGGCGATGACCACCGACGTCACGCCCGCCTGTACGAGGTAGGTGACGGCCCAGGCCAGACTCATCGCGTACATGGCGGTCCGAAAACGCGGATTCGCTTCCCACATCAGGTCGAACACCCGCATGCCGTCACGTGTGCCGTCGCTCGCGTAGCGCTGGGCGAAGTAGAACAGGACGGGTTTGGCCAGCAGGCACGAAGCCGCAAAGATGATGCCGATCACCGCGGTGACCGCACAGTCCTTGTACAGCAGCATCTTCGGTGCGGTACTCCCGACGACGGTGACGACGGCCGACATCAGTGTGAATGCCAGTATCGCTGCGGACGCGCCGCTGAATCGACGCGACCGCAACCAGATCGAGAGCGCGCCGACGATCGGGGCCACGCTGCCGAGGAGGTAGGCGGCCACCTCGCTCGCGCCGGCCGATCGCGCCAGCCGAAACAACACGATCGCGCCACCGACCTCGACGCACGTGATGACGATGTTGAACCACAAGCCCTTTCGGGCCGAATGTTCACGTCGCAGGCGGGAGATCTCCGAGGTGGTGTCGGCAGCGTTCATCATGCTCCCTGGTCGGTGTGGGTCGTCTGCACCACTGTGTGCAGCGCGCGGATCGTCCGGGCGAGATCGTCGGGATCGATGCCCACACGTGCTGCGTTGTCGTCGAGCGAATTACCGAGCAAGGCAGAGCAAATCCGCTGTTTGGTCCGTCCTTCCTCGGTGATGGTGAGCAGCCGCATGTTTCCCGAGCCGGGCGGCGCAACATTCTCGACGAAGCCGGCCGCAACCAGCTTGCGGACCAGCGCGCTCGCCGACGGATCGCTGATGCCCAGCGCACCCGCGAGTTGACGCACGGTGAGCCCTGGGTGCTCCGAGAGGATCACCAGCGCAACGAAGCGGTTGTAGCTCAAATCCTCGGCGCGCAGCAGCTTTTCCGCGTGTCGGTCAAGAGTGCGTACGAGGTCATGCAGCTCGAAAGCGAGGTCCACGCCGACTAAATTAGCAGACTAATTCAGTCGGTACGAGGTCTGAGCAGTGTGTGATCCGTCGATCGGCGTACCGACTACCGACGTCAGCCGGCATCGAGCAGCATCAGTGCCATCGCACGTGCCTGCTCATAGGCATCCGGAACCACGCCCATGCCGGCGGTGACCAGCGCGCCGTCGTGCACCATCAGGAGTCGTTCTCCGAGTTGTCGAGGATTGCGGGCGACGGCGTCGGCCGCGATCCCGGCGAACAATTCGAGCATCCAGCGCTTCTGTCCGACGATGATCGGATAGGCCGGGTGGTCGGGATCGCTGATCTCCGCATATGCGTTGATCATGCTGCAGCCCTTGGGGTTACGCTCGGCTGCCCACTCCCGCGTGGCATCGAACACCGCTGCCAGTCGCGCACGCGGGTCGTCGGGGACGCCGGTCAGGTGGTCGGTCAGGTACTCCCGCCACGTGACGTCACGGGCGTGTAGGTACTCGACCACGAGCCGGTCCTTGGACCCGAATCGGTCATAGAGCGTGCGTTTTGTGACGCCTGCCCGCGCCGCGATCGCCTCCACACCGACCGCGTGAATGCCCTGGGCGTAGAAGAGTTCGGACGCCGCGCTCAAGATCTCGCGGGCTTTGGGCGTCCACTCGACGTCGGTACTCACATGACTTGTCTGGCTCATATGACAAAGACTACACCGATCGGTAAAGTCGGTCGCATGATGACTTCACCGATCGGTATACCTGAACGCTGGGTGACCGGAATCCTGGGCGGCCTGTTCGTGGTGAGCTGGTCGTCGGGTTTCATCGGCGCCAAACTGGGCGGTGACGTGCCCGTGCCGACGACGCTGATGTGGCGTTTCGTGCCGATCGCCGCAGTACTCGCCCTCGTGGTCTGGATCCGTGCGCGCCGAGGTCCGCGGATGACCGTCGGTCCACGCGAGTGGCGTCGACAGATCCTGATCGGCGCGCTCTCGCAGGGTGGCTACCTCGCCACCGTGTACTGGGCGATCGACCTCGGGGTGAGTACCGGCACCACCGCACTGATCGACGGCGTGCAACCACTGGTGGTCGCCGCGCTCGCCGGACCGATCCTCGGCCTGGCCACCACCGGACGACAGTGGATCGGGGTCGGCGTCGGTGCCGCCGGCGTCGTGATCGTGACGTGGACCGACGCGATGGCTGCCGGTGGACAGACCCGCTGGTGGGGATATCTCGTGCCACTGCTCGGCATGGCCTGCCTCGTGGCCGCGACCTTCCTCGAGAAGGGCGGGCGGCGCACGCTGAGCTCCTTGCAGACCCTCACCGTTCACTGCGCGACGTCGGCTGTGTTGTTCACCCTGGTCTGTGTGGCGACCGGGACGGTGACACCGCCTGCGCAGCTGGGGTTCTGGGCTGCGATCGCCTGGCTGATCGTCTTCTCCACGCTCGGCGGCTACGGCCTCTACTGGGTGCTGCTGCATCGATTGGGCGTCACCTCGGTCAACTCGCTGATGTTCTTGATGCCGCCCGTGACAGCGGTGTGGGGGAGCGCGATGTTCGGTGAACCGTTCACGTGGACAACAGCTCTCGGACTGGCACTGGCGCTCGGTGCGACCTGGGTGGTGAGCCGGGACAGCTCCGGACCATCCGACACTCCTCGGCCGCGGACTCGCACGGTCCGTCGTGCAGACGACGACGCACCGACGGTGGCGACGTGCTCCCAGTGAGCTGACAGGGACGCGCAATGGCCCTACCAGGTTCGCGCCGCATAGTAGTGGATGTCAGAGCGACCCGGCCCCGGCCGGACCTAACAGAGAGGGCAATGATGCCGACACCGCAGAAGAACAACAAGAAGAACCCCGTTGCCCCGCAGCGTCGTCGGCGCCGCGTCCGCAAGTTCGACCAGCGTCAGCGCCGCTGGATCTGGGTCTGGCAGTGACCTGACCCCACGATCACGACCCCGTTGCCTCTCCCCCTCGGCAGCGGGGTCGTGGTCTGTCTGCGGCAGGCACCATCGCGGCGATCTATCGACACCGAGTCATCCACGGCGCCAGGTGATGTTCACCGGAACCTGGTCGTCCCACGGCTGACGGGTGACGAGATCGGCCACGCGAACGAAACCGCGTTCGAACTCGCCGGTCGCCGGATCGATCAGCCGATACTGCTGGGTCTGCCGATGGATCGGCTGACCGTCGAGCAGCACCACACGCACCTCTCCGGGTTCGAACCCGCAGCGCTTCTGCAGCGACGCGATCAACTGCTCGTTGGACAGATGGCCGTCGCCGAAGTTCCATCCCATGGCGGTACTGCAGATCCGTTCACCGTCGGTGATCATGTACGCCGCCTCCGCGGCCTCGTCGACGACGGCCGTCGCATTCTCGCCCACCTCCTGGCCGGTCACATTCGGCCCGCTCGCTTCGCTCCCGGCGCCGGCCACATCCGGCCCGCTCGCTTCGCTCCCGGCGCCGGCCATGGCACGATGAGCCAGCGTGAACAACGCACGTCCATGAGAGTTGAACGCGCGGAACGCATATCCCATGTAGAGCATGATCTGCGCCGCCTCGGCGCTGCCGTAGAACCGCTCGATCTGGGAGGCCGGCATCGCGGCGATCGCGACGACATTCTGTTCGATCTTCGCCGACGCCGACGGCTTGATGCACCACAGCGTGGTGTCCCAGTTCCCGGCGTAATACCGCATACCCGGGAGGAACGAGACCGTCCGTGGCGAGAGATTGCCGACGACGACGGTGGCCACCAAGACGGCGAACAAGACAACCGGCCACGGAGATGTGAGATCGGCGAGACCGACGTCGGCATGTCCGACGAAGATCGCCAGCACGCCGAACATCATGAAGACATTCCATTCGAGTGGCACGCCCATCGGGATCGACGACAGGATTCCGAAGTGGAAGATCAGCATGATCGCCGCGGCCACCCAGGTCAGCCATCCGCCACCGGAGAAGAACAGCACGATCGGCACCAAACCTTCGACGACGGTGGAGAAGTGCGCGATCCAGCGGGCGCGTCTGCCCGGCCGGAGGTCGTCGGGGAAACTCTCGAAGAAGGTCCGCTTGATCCGCGAGGAGCGCCAGATCGGATTGTTCGACATCATCGTCGCGATCACGAACGGGAAGTGCTTGTTGAGCTTGGACGCCGCGGCGCCCAACCAGATGCACAAGAAGACCAGCTTGGCGCCGATGATCATGTCCACACCGGTGAACAGGAAGGTCACACAGAACGCGCCGTACACCTCGCCCCGGGCGGCCAGGAAAATCGTCTTGTCGCGCAGCCCGAGCACCGCGAGCAACACCAGGATCGTCCAGATCTCCCATACCGGCAGCACGCCGACACCGGAGTCGAGCGCGGGCATCGGTCCGGATCCCGAACTGAACAGCGCGACGACGATCACCACCAAGAACGCCGCATACAGCACCACGTCGACGAGCTGGCGTGTGTCGCCCCTGGTCGCAGGAACGCGACCTGGCCACGGGGGTTGGCGAATCGTCTTGGGCCGCAACCAGTACAGGATCGAACCGAACGGCGGGAAGTAACGGTTGTTGAGCGGTCCGAATCCGCAGCCGAGGCCGACGACCTCGATCAGCATCGTGTACAACACGACCTTCTGGAAGACGATCGGTTCGTCGTACCAGGCGGTCACGTCGAAGAAGCCGTCGATACCGGGCGTGGAGATCACGATCACCCAGCCGACGAACACGTACAGCAGGATCTTCGCGACATAGAACAGGTGCAACACGACCGGTGTGCCGAACCCGACCTCGGCCCAATGCCGCGCCATGGGTCGGATCTTTTCCGCCCGGGTGCCTTGGCTCCAGGTCGGGAAGTCGATCGTCGGGGTGGTCTGCTTCAGGAATCCCATCGTCAGGGAACGCTAGCAAAGCAAGTGCTTGGTTGGGGAGGGTTGTCGGCGAAAGGGGACCGCCGGACCTCACGCGGTGATGGCCGCGCTCAGAAGTGCGACATGCCGTTTGGCGTCGTCCCGATTCTCCGGAGGCCAGAGGACCAACGCGAGCACGGACCGGACCGCGAACGACATGGTGACCGTGTCCTGTGCGTCGACGCCGATCAGGTCGGCGGCCAGGGCGGTCACGGTCGGCGACTCGACTACGGTCCGTGCCTGCTGGATGACCCGCGGTGAACGGACGAACTGCTGCGCGACCCGATCACCGTGGATCGCATCCAACGCGGTGGTCAGCGCGATCGCGGCTCTTTCGGTTCCGGCGGTCCCGGTGATGGCCACGCGAATCTGTGTGGCGATCGCGGCAGACGTGCGGGCGAGGACCGCCTCGACGATCTGCGACTTGCCCCCGGTGTGGCGATAGATGGTCGCCCGCGAACAGTGGGCACGGACCGCGAGTTCGTTGATGTCGAGACCTTCGACCCCGCGCTGCGCGATGAGCTCGGTCGCCAGATCCACGAGCCGCTCGCGCGCGCTGTCACCACGATTGCCGCCGACCAACCAGTCGTTGCTCATATCTCATAATGAGACAACACAGAGATCTGTGTCAGGTGTTTGCGGTGGTCGGATGGCGCGGATGAGACCGCACACGGTCGGGTGCGCGCACCGTGAATGTCGACTTCCGGCGCAGACCTTGTCATCCGGTCGGGGATGATCGAGCCTGCTCACATGCATGATCTCGACGATCCCTACACGTACTACGCGTCGCTGCGCACGCATTCGCCGGTGGCTCGGCTCGGTGACTCCGGGTTCTACGCGGTCGCCTCGTGGGAGCTGATCCAGGATGTGGTCGCCAGGCCTGAGGAGTTCTCGTCGAATCTCACGGCGACGATGGTGTGGCATCCGGACGGGACCATCACCGACTTTCCGATCGCCGAACTCGGGGCGCCGCTGCACGTTCTCGCGACCGCTGACGGGCCGACGCATCGTCTCCATCGCAAGCTCGTGATGCCGTCTCTGGTTCCCGGCCGGATCCGCGAACTCGAACAGTTCATCGTCGCCACACTGGCCGACCTGTGGGGCGACGGGCTCCGCGACGGTCACATCGACTGGGTGACCGCGATTGCGCAGCGGCTCCCGATGGCCGTGGTCGCCGAACTGCTCGGGCTCGACGCCTACGACATCGACGACCTGCTCCGCTGGGCATTCGCGAGCACGATGGTCATGGATGCGGTGGTCACACCCGGGCAGCTGGACGACGCCGGACGCGCGGTTGCCGAGCTGACCGCCCACCTCGACGCCGCACTTGCCGGCGCGATGGATGCGCCGGGGGACGACGTGATGGGCGTCCTCGCCGGACATGTGGGTACCGGTGTCATCGACCGGACCACCGCGCTGGTGCTCCTGATCCAACTGGTCGCCGCCGGTGCGGAATCGACGGTCAGCCTGTTGGGCACCGCCGTGCGTCTGCTGGGGTCGCATCCCGAGATCGAGTCCCGGCTGCGCGCCGACCGGGCGCTGGTCCCGGTCTTCGTCGAGGAGGCGTTGCGTCTGGAATCGCCGTTCCGCGGTCATTATCGACACGTCACCACCGACACCGTTCTCGGCGACACACAGATCCCCGCCGGTGCTCGCCTGTACCTCCTGTGGGGTTCGGCCAACCGCGACGACGGACGTTTCGACAACCCGGACGCGATCTCCCTGGACACCTCGACGCGGCCAACGCACATGGCCTTCGGAAAAGGCATCCACCTGTGCGTCGGCGCGGCGCTGGCGCGGATGGAAGCCCGCATCGCCATCGACTTCCTGCTCGACGCGACAACAGGATTCGACATCGTCGGCGACCCGCAGTGGGAACGCAGCCTGCTGGTCCGACGGCTGCGCTCACTGGGATTGGTCGTGCGGTGAGATCTAATCGGGCGCGGTGAACACCTGGAACATCACCCGTTTGCGCAAGCGGAATCCGAGGTGCTCATAGAGTCCGATCGCGCCGGTGTTCGCGCCGTCGGCGTGCAGGAACGGTAGCTCCCCGCGCAAGCGGATGCCGTGTGCCACGGCGAGCACGAGCCGAGTTCCCAGCCCCTGTCCGCGGAAGTCGGGATCCGTGCACACCGCGCTGATCTCGGTCCCACCCGGAATGTGCAGCCGCTCGCCGGCCATCGCGATCAGTTGCCCCGCTCGCCGGATGCCCAGGTAGGTGCCCATCTCGATGGTGCGTTTCTCGAACGGACCCGGCTTGGTGCGCTGCACGAGATCGATCATCTCGGCCACGTCGTCGACGGTCAGGTTCACGACATCGGCGTCCAGGGAGGTGGCGACATGGTCGTCGACCATCTGCACGCCGGGCAGACTCATCCGGACCGTCCAACCGTCGGGCGGGGTCACCGGCACCACCGGCAGGAACATCGATCCACCGGGGCCGATGAGCTCGGCGGCATCGGCCCAGTCCTCGGCGGTGGGGTGGTCGGGCAGCGCGACCATCCCACACACCTCGGGGTCATAGCGCACGGCGTTTCCGGCGCGCTGTGCGAAGCGGGCGTGCGGACCGGTGAGGGCGGCGAGCGCAGGATTGTCGAGCAGGGTCACGTCCTGGTCGGATGCGAGGGATGTCGAGTCCTCGGGCCTGCCACTCACCACGTCTCGACGATAGCGCGGGACCGGAAACGACCGCGTCACCCGCTGGGACGGACACCTTGTCGTGTGTTCAGCCGCCCGAGGAGGTCTCGGAGCGCCGCAATCCCGCGAGGAAGTCGGTGATCGCGGTGTTCACGCGCGCAGGTTCCTGCATCTGCACGAAATGGCCTGCACCGGGCACGATCTCGATGTGATGAAGACCGGGGACGAGTGTGCGCGTCGACTCCAGCGGATCGCGGCCCATCATGCTGAGCACAGGGTCGCGATCTCCGACGAGGAACAGCGTCGGTGCCGTGATCGGTTCGTCGCAGACCGCCGCGTTCTGCTCCCAGACGAGGTCGGCGGCGCGATACCAGTTGAGGCCACCGGTGAAGCCGGTGCGATCGAATTCGGCGACGTACTGGTCGAACTCGTCGACACGTAACCAGGGCCAGGGCAGCTCGGGCGCCGGAGGTAGTACGTCGAGGTAGCCGTTGCCTGCCGACGGATGCTCCCAACAGGAGAGATACCGGTCGCTGTCGCTCAACGCCCAGAACAACCTGCGCAGGAACTCGTGTGCGTTTGCGTCGAGTTCGCGTTCGGCGACGCCCGGTTCCTGGAAGTACTGCATATGGAAGAAGTGTTCGGCGGCGAGCGTGGCGTTGATGTCGCTGGGCCGCATCGGCGCTCGCGGTGTCAGTGGCACGCTCAGCACGACCAGACCGGCCACCCGCTCCGGAATCCAGCGGGCCAGGTCCCAGACCAGCTGCGCACCGAAGTCGTGTCCGACGAAAACCGCTTGCTGCGCACCTAATGCGTCGAGCAGACCGGTGATGTCGGCGACCGTGGTGGCGCGATCATAGGAGCCGGCATCGCGGGGTGCGCTGCTGTGACCGTATCCGCGCATGTCCGGCGCGATCGCGTGCCACCCGGCGTCGGCGAGAGCAGGGATCTGATGCCGCCAGGAATAGCCCAGTCCGGGAAATCCGTGGCACAGCACCACCGGCACCCCGGCGCCCTGCTCGGTGACGGACAGGTCGATCCCGTTGACGTGCAGGGTCCTGGTGGACGGCGTGACGGACATGCCGTCACACTAGGTCACGCGCCGACGTCGCGATCTCGACGACCGACTCGAGAAGTTCGCGCGGTCTGCACCCGGCTTTCGAAGCCTGTTCTCAGACAACGTCGATCCCGCGCGCAGATTGGCGCGGCAGGCTCGAAGGTGTCGGAGCGAAGGCTCCCGGACCACACGGGCCGCCGGGCCCGGACGGACCGTCGCGCAGACCGCGACCCATCGTCACGCCGACGATGAGCCGGGGTGTGGCGACGGACGACCGCCCCTCGGTGCCCATGCCATGTGACCCCGTCGTAGACCTCGCTGTCGCGGCGGGGTCACAGCCTGTTCCGCCTTCGCCGGTCTGGCCTTTCGCCGTCCGAGTAGCCCGCCGCCCCCTCGCCGGTCGAGTAGCCCGCCGCCCCCTCGCTGGTCGAGTAGCCCGCGAGGCGCAAGCCGAGCGAGCGTATCGAGACCTCGTTACCCCCCGGGACTCAGCGACTCAGCGACTCAGCGGCCGCAGGAACTCCCCGGTCATCTCGACCGCGGGCTCCGACGATCCGCCACCGACGACAAGCGATGCGAAGGCCAGGTCGCCGACGATGCCCGCGAACCATCCGTGCGGGTTCTTGTTGTCGCCGTACTCGGCCGTGCCCGTCTTACCGCCGAGCCCCGGCACGTCACGCAACGCGGTCGCCGTTCCCGACGTCACGGTTTGGCGCATCATCGCGCGCAGTTCGCTGACCACGTCTGCCGGGATCTTCTGCGGCGCGCCATCCGATGTCGTCCGGCGACCGGCGATGAGCGTGGGTGTGACGGTTTCGCCGTTGGCCAGGCTGGCCTCGGCGACGGCTAGCCCGAAGGGACTGACCGAGACCGTGCCCTGGCCGATCCCGTTCTCCACTCGTTGTGCCGGTGTGGTGGCGGCGTCGACCTTGCCGGTCACCGTGGTGACACCGGGGATCACGTAGTCCACGCCGATTCCGAATTGCTTTGCCGTCGTGGGCAAGGCGTCGGCGGGCAGCCGGTTGGCAAGTGCGCCCATGGTGGTGTTGCACGATTGGGCGAATGCCGTCGACAGCGGCACGGTACCGAGGTCGAAGTCGTCCTCGTTGGGGATGGTGCGACCTTCGATTGTCGTTCGGCCGGGACACGCGAGTCGAGTGTTCGGTTGCACAGCACCGGATTCCAGTCCGGACGCGGTGGTGATGGTCTTGAAAGTCGAGCCCGGAGGGTAGAGTCCTGACAGCGCGATCGCCCCGGACTTGTCGGCGGCGTCGTTCTGTGCCACCGCGACGATCTCGCCGGTCGACGGCGCGATCGCCACCAACACGGCCGGTTTGCGTTGGCTGTCCACAGCCGTCTGAGCCTGTGTCTGGATGTCCCGGTCGAGGCCGGTGCGGATCGACGGGGTGAATTGCGGCGCAACCTGTTTGACGACGTCGGTCGGTGTGCCGTGCTGATCGACGAGGCTCACCGACCATCCGGCGTTCGGGGTGATGGTCTGCCGCCACACGTCCTCGAGCCCCGACATCGCAGGCGAATGCAACGCCTTGGATGTGCTCAACAGGGTGCCCTGTTCGGTGACGCCAACGCCTTCGATCGTCGCGAGTTGCTTACCGACCTTGTCGAAATCCGATGACCGCAAACGGATGACGGTCTGGCTGGCCCCCTTGGCGGTGTCGAACTGGTGGCGGATGCCGGCTGCGGTCACCGTCGGATCGACTGCACGCAATACTTGTGCCAGTTGGTCGGCGGAATCCAGGTGAGTGCGCTGCAGGCTCACCACGGACACCGGCTGCCAATTCATCAGGGGCAGTCCGTTGCGGTCCAGAACGGGTGTGCGGTAGTCCATGTCGTCGCTGTAGGAGAACGTCTGTCCGGACTTCAATTGCGGATGCAAGACGGTGGGTTGCCAGGTCACCGTCCAGTTGTCGTCGTTCTTGGCGAGCATCACGGTCGACTGGTAGTCGACCTTGTGAGTGTCACGGATCGTCCAGTGGTAGTCGATGGTGCCGGTCACCTTCTTGTCATCGACGACACGCGACGACGTGGACACCTTCGCCTTGGCTCCCATGCCGTCGAACATGGACTGCAACGCGGTCTTGGCGGCTGCCGGGTCGGAGGTGGCCGCCGACGCTTCGTCGACCTTGCCCTGCGCGAGTGCGTCGGCGAATCGCTCGAGGGTGTCGTCGGGCGAGTTGCCGCCGCATGCGGTGGTCATCCCGAGGACGGCCGCGCAGACGGCGAACAACGAAGCGGTGCGTTTCATGATGTGCAGCCAACCGCGCAGGGGTGGGGGACGCAAGAGTCGTCGGCCTCGGCGCGTCGGCACCACCGCCACGTTCACCAGACCGGCGCAGGCACCTCAGATCGGCGCAGTCACCCCGGAAAGGCGCAGTCACCCCGGATCGGCGCAGTCATCCAGGCGCAGGCACCTCGGATCGCGGTAGCCACCTTGGCGCGCGCGAAGGTGGCCACCGCGAGATGAGGTGAACGCGACTCGGGCACGACCGACTTCGGCACGCGACTCATGCACCCCGACCGGAACCGACTCACACGACGCCTGCCGTCTACCAGCCCAGCTCGCCGTCGTCCTCGGCGAATGTGCCGGTGGGGCCGTCCGGGCCGATCAATGCGTACTGCGCGACGATCTTCGCGCTCACGGCGGCGGGCCGGCCGGGGTGGCTGCCGGGCTCGCCGCCGCCGAGTTCGGTTGCGGTGATACCGGGTTCGACCGCGTTGAACTTGATGCCGGGGTATGCCTTGGCGTACTGCACGGTGAGCATCGACACGGCGGCCTTGCTGGATCCGTAGACGATCGAGACGAAGCTCGACGCCGGGCGGGTCGGCTCGTGTGTCGCCCAGAAGGACCCGAGGGCGCTCGAGACGTTCACGACGACGGGATTCGCCGACCTGGCCAGCAGCGGCAGCGCCGCCTCGGTGACACGAACGACGCCGACCGCGTTCGTGTCGAACACGTCGAGTGCGCTGGGACCGTCGAGCGACTCGCCGGCACCGTCAGCGGTGCGCTTGGCGATACCGGCGTTGTTGACGAGCACATCGAGGCCACCGTCGGCGTCGATCTGTGCGAAGGCGGCGGCGACCGATGCATCGTCGGTGACGTCGAGTTGCACGAACCGCGCACCGATCTCCGCTGCCGCCGACCGTCCACGGTTCTCGTCTCGTGCGCCGATGTACACGGTGTGTCCGGACTCGATGAGCAGTCGTGCGGTTTCCTTGCCGAGACCCTTGTTGGCCCCGGTGATGAGTGTTGTTGTCATGCATCGAGCGTGCGCTTGTCGAACTGGGTCAGGCAGTCGTCCGGTTGTCGTAGGACTGTCGGTGCCAGGACAACGGTCGCGCGTGCGAGCAGACTGTAGGCGTGGACAGTGAGTTCGGCCGCGCCGTGCGGCGTCGACGGGAGCACATCTCCCCGGCGACGGTCGGCTTGCCGACGGGTGGTCGACGCCGGGCACCGGGATTACGTCGCGAAGAGCTGGCGCTGTTGTCCGGCATCTCTGTCGACTACCTCACCAGGCTCGAGCAAGGACGCGCCACCTCACCGTCGTCGCAGGTCGTCGAGTCCCTTGCCCGCGCGCTGCGTCTGTCGGACGTCGAACGCGAGCACCTTTTCCTGCACGCCGGATTGTCGGCCCCCGGACCGGGCGTCGTGCCGACGCGCATCTCGCCGAGCGTTCAGCGGCTATTGGATCGCCTCGCCAACACACCCGTGGTCGTCTACGACGCCGCCTGGAACCTCGTGGTCGCCAACCGGGCATATGACGCGCTGATGGGGGAGACGTCGTTGCTGCGGGGGAATGATCGCAACGGGGTGTGGCGCAACCTCTTCGGTCCGGCCTCTCGTGCTCGGCAGACGCCCGAGGAACACGAGCGACAGGTGGAGCTGCTCGTCGGCGACCTCCGCATGGCCGCCGCCCGCTATGTCGACGATCCGCAGCTGCACCGACTCATCGACGAAATGCGTTCCGCCAGTATCTGGTTCGTGCACCTCTGGGACACCGTCGCGGACTCGCCGACGACGGACCAGGCCCGGCACAAGATCATCGATCATCCGACGGTCGGCCCGATCACGGTGGACTGCGACACGCTGGTCGTCGCCGGAGACGATCTACGGATCATGGTCTACACGACCGAACCCGGCACCGACGACGCGCACCGCCTCGACCTCGCGATCGTGCTCGGCACCCAGGCCATCGACGCCGAGTAGAAGCTGTCGTAAGCGCCTGATCCCACGGTGATGCGCGGCCGGAATCCGCCTCGGCCAGACCTTCGAGCACTTGCACCCACCCTCTATGGTGCTGTACATAACAATGAACGTTGTCAGGGTTATGGAGAGCTGGGGAGCCGATGGCGCACGGACAGAGCAAGGCCCTGACCGCCCTGGGTTCCTTCGTGCATCGACATGCGGCGTGGGTGCTGGTGTTCTGGATCGGGATCGCCGGCGTCCTCAATGTGGCGATCCCGCAGCTGGAACAAACGGTTGCCCGCAACTCGGCCGACTTCTTGCCGTCGGACCTGCCTGCCAATCAGAGTCTCGAACGGATGGCTGACGACTTCGGCGTCTCGCGATCCAACGCGGTCGGCAGCATCGTGCTCGTCGCCGACGACGGTATCGGCCCCGCCGAAGAGGGCTATTACCGACAACTGGTCACCAAGCTCGTCGACGACCACGAGAACGTCGCCTACCTCCTCGACACCTACGGCAATCCGGTCACCCGGGACATCGCCGTGAGTCCCGACCGCAAGGCGATCAATCTCGTCGTCGCGGCGCAGGGATCGGTGGGCTCGACGCGTGCACACCATTCGACGCAGGGAATACGTGCGCAGATCGATGCGGTCGCCCGCCCCGCAGGTATGACGGTGCATTACAGCGGACCGACGCCGACACTCTCGGATCTCTTCTCCGCCATCGACGTGTCGCTTCTGCTGATCACCGGTGTGTCGATCGTGCTGATCAGCGCTCTGCTCTTCGTCGCCTACCGTGACCTCGTCACCGCGCTCATCCCGCTCGCCACCATCGGCATCACCCTGGCCGTGGTTCGCCCCATCATCTCGATTCTCGGTGCGCACCAACTGATCTCGATCTCCAATTTCACCATCGCGATCATGACCGCGTTGGTGCTCGGCGCCGGCACCGACTACGCGATCTTCACCATCGCCAACTATCACGACGCGCGACGAAGGCATCAATCCGTCGGTGCCGCCGTGAGCAGCGCATCCGCTCGCACGGGTCCGATCCTGATCGCGTCGGCGCTGACCATCGCGGCCGCCTGTTCGTCGATGGTCTTCACGAAGATCGGCATGTTCACCACCGCCGGGCCGCCCACCGCGCTCGCTGTTCTCATCACGCTGGCCATCGCGATGACGCTCCCGATCGCCCTGCTGTCCTTCGCGGGTCGCCGTGGCTGGGCCGAGCCGAAGCCGTCGACCGAGCGACGCTGGCGGCATCGTGGTGCACGCATCATCCGTCACGCCGGCGTGTACACCGTTGCGGCACTGGTCTTTCTGATCGGCACCGCGCTGTTCACCACGACCCTGCGTCTCAACTGGGACGAATCGGCGATGCCGATACACCCCAGCGACTCCACCCGTGGGTACGACGCCGTGCTGGCGCATTACGGGACCAACGAGATCGCGCCGGAGTACGTCACGGTTCGCAGTGATCACGATCTGCGCACCACAGGTGATCTGGCCGCCCTGGAGATGGCCGCCATCGCGATGTCCAACGAACCCCAGGTGGCGATGGTCCGATCCATCACCCGACCCGATGGCAAACCCCTTCCCGAAGCAGCCACCGGTTACCAGACCGGGGTGGTGGGTTCGCGTCTCGGCGATGCTCATCGTCAAATGGTCTCGGCCACACCGGAACTGCATCGTCTCGCGGCCGGGGTCGATCAACTCGGAGCCGGCGCCGACGACGCGATGACGCAACTACCCGAACTGGTGTCGGGAACCAGAGAAGTCGTCAGCATGGCCAACTCTGTGCTCACCGGAGTCGACCAGGCCGATCGCATCGCCGCGACCGCCACGGGCGGTGGCACCCTCGAGGACGCTCTGCCCGCGTTGCGGACCACAGTGCAGTCGATGACTGCCCTGCTGACCGACCTCGCCGAACCGGCCGATGCGTCGTTGGCCGCCGTACGTCGACTCGACGACGTGTTCGCGCCGCTGATCGGTGCGCCGTCCGCGGCATGCCGGACTGATGCGGCCTGCCTCGCCGCCCGGTCGGCGTTCGCGCAGTTCGATCAGGCGATGGGCGGACGACCATCGCAAGCGTTGCGTGGCCTCGACGAACTCGCGGCGATCCCGCCCGACGGTGTTGCCCGGGCCCGCGCAACGCTACCTCAGGTGCAGGCAGCGTTGGACACCGTCGAGCAACTGATCGCCCGACTCGGGGATCGCGACACCGACCAGGTACGCGCCGACCTGCAACGTCTGGACAGCGGGGTGGGCAGGCTCAGCGACGGCATGTCCCAGCTCGCCGACGGACTGCACCAGGTCAAGGCCGGCACCGACAAGACCGTATCGTTGACCGGTCAACTGACCGCCGGACTGAAAGAAGCCGACGAGTACCTGAGCACCATGAGTGCCGCCACCACGACGGGTCCGGGCGCGGGCTTCTATCTTCCGGCCCAGGCGATGTCGAATCCGAGGTTCGTCGAGGGCAGCAGACTCCTCATCTCGCCCGACGGCAAGACGGCCCGCATGCTGGTGACCTGGAAGGTGAATCCCTACAGCCAGGAGGCGATGACCGCCAGCCGTCGGCTGCCCGACGTGGCGCACCGTGCACTACAGAACACGACCCTCGCCGATGCCCAGGTCTCGACGTCGGGTCTCGCGTCGCTCTCGGCCGACATGCAGGATCAGGTGTGGCGAGACTTTCTCGTCTTCGCGACCATCGCGGTGCTCGCCGTGCTGCTGATTCTCATGGTCCTGTTGCGCAGCATTCTCGCGCCGGTCCTGCTGGTGGCGACCGTTGTATTGTCGTTCTGCTCGGCCGTCGGTGTGAGCGTTCTGGTGTGGCAGCACATCATCGGCTTCGATCTCGATTGGTCGGTCATCCCCGTGTCGTTCATGGCCGTCATCGCCGTCGGCGCCGACTATTCGATGCTGTTCGCCGACCGCATCCGCGAGGAATCCCGTGGTAACGGCATGGTCCGCGGTATCATTCGCGGCTTCGGCAGCACCGGAGGGGTGATCACCACCGCTGGAATCGTCTTCGCGCTCACCATGTTCGCGTTGATGAGCGGAACGGTGCTGAACCTGGTGCAGATCGGCTTCACCATCGGTGTCGGTTTGCTGCTCGACATCGCCATCGTCCGGACGGTCCTGGTGCCCGCGGCGATGAGCGCCATCGGGGATCGGATCTGGTGGCCCAGCACGTCGACTGCCGTCCCGCGGGGACGGTGACTTTGGGATCGGAGGGCTTCACCTCATGTCGCGGTACGTACCTTCGCGCGCGCGAAGGTAGCAACCGCGAGATGAGGTGGACGTCCGATCCCGTGGCGACACCAACCGATCTACTGCTGATTCGCCAACTCGAGAACGGCGTGCATCAACACGTTGATCCCGTTCGCGCACGCTTCAGGGGTGGAGTACTCGCGCGGATTGTGGCTGATCCCGTCGTAGAGCCCAGGGACGAAAACCATTCCGGCGGGGCACAATGCCGCGATCTCCCCGGCATCGTGGCCTGCTCCGGAGGTGATGTCTTCGTGGTCGAGTCCGAGGTTCGCCGCCGACTTCGCCACCAGCGCCTGCATGTCCGACGGGAAATGCACCGGCGGCGTCTGGGCGGTGATCTTGACCGAGATGGTCGTCCCGGTGCGGTCTTCGACGACGCGCAGGTGGTCGTTGAGATCGGTCAAAGCTCGTTCCATCGCGTCGCCGTCGTGGTTGCGCAGGTCGACGGTCATGAGCACGTGCGACGGCACGATGTTGACGAGATTGGGTCGCACCTCGTGACGCCCCACAGTGGACAGCATCGTGCCGTACTCGCCGGAGGTGACCATCTCGTCGAGCAGGACTCGAATCTGTGCGGCGGCAAGACCCGCGTCGTGGCGCAACGCGTTGGGCGTCGCACCGGCATGCGCTGCGCGGCCGGAGATCTGCAGCTCGAGCCATGTGATGGCCTGGACGCCACGGACCACACCGACGTCGACGGCATGCTCGGTGAGGATCGGCCCCTGCTCGATGTGGCATTCGAGGTAGGCGTATGGAGGGCTGGGCATCGGGACGGTCTGCGCGCCGACGATTCCGTGTCGGTCCAACTCCTCGCCGACGGTGACCCCGTCACGATCCTGTCGAGAACGTGCTTCCGACAGGGAGATCCGGCCGGCCGCGGTGGCACTGCCGAGCATGTCGGTGCCAAATCGGGCGCCTTCTTCCTCGGTGAAGATCGCCACCTCGAACGGGCGACGGGTCGTGATGCCGTGCTGGTCGAGTGTGCGGGCGATCTCCAATCCGCCGAGCACTCCGAGGCATCCGTCGAACCGGCCGGCCGTCGCGACACTGTCGATGTGACTGCCGACCAACACGGGGGCCAGCGCGTCGTCGCGCCCTGCGCGGCGTGCGTAGACGTTGCCGATCTCGTCGATGCGGATGGTGAGGCCCGCTTGTTCCATCCAGCCCAACACCAGACGCCGTCCGGCCAGGTCCTCGTCGGTCAACGCCAGTCGGCAGACGCCGTCCAGCCCGGTGTCGGTGTCGGCGTACGCGCCGATCTGGGCAAGCTCGCTCAGCGAGTCCCACAATCGTTCGGAGTCGACCCGCAGAACTGCTGTGTCGACCGTCTCGACAGTCATCGGACCATCTCCTTCGCATCGGCTTCGGATGCCGCGGTGCTGCCGACGATCGCTCGGTAGCTCGCCAGATCCGTGGCGCCTTCGGTGGAGATCACCAGTACCGAGTCGGACGGGGTGAGCCCCAGCGCGTTTCGGTGCGCGAGCAGCCCGCCGAGGCCTGCGGCGCCGCTCTCTCCGGAGACGATGCCGTCGTCGGCCATCAGCCGCATGGCGTCGGCCACCTGATCGTCGGTGATGGTGACAAAGCTGTCGTAACCCGACGAGACGTCCGGCCATGCGATGAGAGACGGTGTGCCACAGTTCAGTCCGGCCATGATGGACAGCTGGGGGCCGGGGATGGTGGTCACCGAGCCGGTCTCGATGCTGGTCGTCATGCAATCGGCCTGTGTCGGTTCGACTCCCACCAGTCGGGTGCTGTCGGAGTCGGCGAATCCACGAGCGACGGCTGCGGCGAATGCCCCGACGCCGATCTGTGCGGCGACCACGGTCGGCGCGGGAACGCCCTGAGTGCGGTACTGATCGAGGATCTCGGCGATCATCGTCGAGTATCCGTCGACCACCCAGCTCGGGGGATCGACGTATCCCTCCCATGAGGTGTCCGACACCACGAGCGTCGTGTCGGAGGCCATTGCCGCGCTGCGCATGATCGCGTCGTCGTAACCACCGTCGACGATCTCCACCGTGGCGCCTTCGGCCTCGATCGCCGAAATACGTTCCGGCACCATGTCCGCCGGCACCAGGATGGCGGCGTCGAGGCCGAGCAGCTGAGCCATCCGCGCCACCGCGCGACCGTGATTGCCGTCGGTGGCCGCGCACAGCCGAAGGCCCGAGCCTTGCACGCGTTGGGCGAGCGCATCCAGCGTGGGGATCTCGTCGACGGTGGCGCCGAGGTGGCGGAGCAGCACGCGGTATGTGGCCCACGACGCGCCGAGCACCTTGAACGACGGCATGCCGAGTCGGCCCGATTCGTCTTTCACACGCACCGTGCCGACACCGAGTCGTGCGGCCGCGTGAGGCGCATCGACGAGGGGGGTCGGCGCGTAGCCGGGCAGCGTCCGGTGAAACCGTTCCGGCGCTGTGGTGAGCCGGTTGACCTGCGTTGGGGCATGGAGGGAGTTGGCTACAAGCCGGGGGTCACGCACAGCGATTCTCCTTCGGTCGGTGATGCCCAAAGTAATAAGTTGTATGACAACTGTCAAGATACTTATTGGTTCAGATCTGTTACCCTGCTTCCGAGCGCACCGTGCGCCGGACGCAGGTCTCGCCGCGTGGCGAAGAGGGAGGTTCGGATGGCGTCCTCGACGAAACCGGCTGTGAGCAAAGATATTTCGCGAATCCGCTCCAGGCGCCCGCTGCAATCGGAGATTCGCGAGACCATCCTCGGCGAGTTCATCCTGTCCGGGCGGCTGCAGCCCGGCGACAAGATGCCGTCGGAAACCGAACTGTGCGAGATCTTCGGTGCCTCCCGGGTCACCATCCGGACGGCGATGCAGGGACTCAAGGACGCCGGATACATTCGCATCGTGCGTGGTTCGGGCTCCTGGGTGCTGCCCCGGCCCGAGTCGATTCATTCCGGCCTCGACCGTCTGGTCTCCTTTGACACCTTCGCGTCGAATTCCGGTCGACCTATCGATTCCGGCGACGTGGACATCGTGCATCTCGCCGCGGGCGACGATGAGAACACCGAGATCTTCGACGCTGCAGACGGTTTCACGCGGGTGAGCCGAACCAAGTTGATCGACGATCGCGTCGTGGCGTTCATCGTCGATTACGTGCCCGACACCGTGCTGACCACCGACGAGATGCGCAGGATGTTCGACGGGTCCGTCCTCGACGTGTTGCTGGAGCGCGGGCTTGCGGCATATTCGGACTGCCAGATCACGCCGGTCGTGCCCGACGCAGAGATGTCCACGCGGTTCGGTGGCTCGGCGTCGGCCCTGCTGCAGTTGAGCGAGCTCACCCGAGACGAATCGGGCGAGATCGTCAATCGCAGCGAGGCCTGGCTGAGCCCGGAATCGTTCACCTTTCAGTTACGACGGCGCCGGGAGGGATGAGCCGGCGGCGCCGTCCTGGTGCAGCAGGCTCGTGAAGATGGCGTGGTATCCCTCGACGCCCCTCTGTAGTTGCGTCATCGAGATCGATTCGTCTGCGGTGTGCGCCAGCGATGGGTCGCCCGGCCCGTATCCGATCGTGGGAATCCTGCGATGGCCGGCGCTCTCCGACCCGTGGGTGCAGAACGGCCATGTGCTCGTCGCCGATGGCAGTCCGCGTCGTTCGAGGCCTGCCACCACCTGGTCGACGGGCCAGCTGTCAGCGGCCTGATGCCAGGCCGGTGCGAACACCGGGACGTCGACGTCGTGTCCGCGCCACGTGCGCCAACGCGCGCGGGCAAGGGACACCTCGACGCGCGCATCGTTCGCGCGTGCGATCGGTTCGACGATCGAGCGGACTTCGTCGAGCACTTGCTCCTCGGTCTCGCCGACCACGGTGCGCCGGTCGAAGACGGCGACGCACGAGGACGGCACCGTCGACTGACTCGGATACGGTGCAGAACGGATGCTCACCAAGGTCAGTTGGCCGGAACCCAGATTCGCGTCGGCGCGAAACGGCATGCTGCGCAATGCTTGGAGAAGGTCGGCCATCACCTCGACGGCGTTCACCCCCGCGGTGGGGAAGGCCGAGTGCGACGAGACGCCGATGACCTCGACGACCACCTCCGCACGTCCGCGCTGTCCGATGTGTAGGACGTTTCCCGAGGGTTCGCCGATCACCACCACGTCGGGGGAGACGTCGTCGAGGATGCGGCCCAGGGCAGGCCCCTCCGCCAGCTCCTCGTCGACCGAACCGGACACGATCAAGGTGCCCGACACCGTCGGGTCGTCGCGTAGCCGGTCTGCGGCGTGGATGGCCGCGGCGAGTGGGCCCTTGGTGTCGACGGTGCCGCGGCCCACGATGCGGTCGCCGACCTGCTCCCCGCGCGGGTCGTATCGCCAACCCGCCGGGTCGCCGACCTCGACGGTGTCCACGTGCGCGTCGTAGAGCACCGTCGGTCCTGGCCCGAACACCATCCGGCCCAGGACATTTCCCCAGTCGTCGGTCCGGACGTCGAATCCGTGCGTGGTGAGAAGGCCGGTCAGCGCGGCCGAACCCGCCTCGGTGTCCGGTGAGACGCTGGTCGCGTTGACGAGTTCGAGGACGGTGGCGGCGAGCGCTGTGTCGGGGACCGAGGAGACGTCGGGCTGGAGGGTCATCGGCTGCTCCCGTCGATTGCATCGGTCGCTGCGCCGGAGACCAGGCCGGGGCGTGCGCCGGTGTGACTCCCGTTCTCCCACACAGCCTGACCACCTACCGTGACCAGTTCGACGCCGGGCGGTGTCTGATGGGGATCGGCGTAGGTTGCGGTGTCGACGTACCGGGCGGGATCGATGAGGACCAGATCGGCACGCTTGCCCGGTGCGATGACGCCGCGGTCATCGAGGCCGAGGACTTGGGCCGGCCCGGCACTCAAGCGTCGGATGGCCTCGGGAACGCTGATCAACTTCTCCCGCAGTGCATATCGTCCGAGTACCCGTGGTGCCGTTCCGTACAGCCGGGGGTGCGGATGCGGGTTGAACACACCGTCCGATCCGACGAGTGCGCCCGACGACGTGAAGATCTCGCGGACGACGGTCTCGGTCGCGTAGTGGTCGATCATGCAGGCATCGAGTTCGGTGTCACGGAGCAGGTCGATCACCGCAAACGCGGGATCGGTGTTCGTGTCGTCGGCGATCTGCGCGACGGTCTTCGACACGGTGTCGCCGCGGGTGCCGGCCGCCTGCGTGATGACGATGTTGTCGGGACCGCAGGCCGCGAAGAGGTTCTCCCAGTTGGGCAACCCGGCATGCATGTCCCGGGCCATCCGTTCCCGCTCTGCGCGATCCGAGACCCGCTCGAGGGTGGCCTGTGGACCTCCATCGAATGCGTAGCCGGGGAGCAGCGCCGAGAGCAGGGTGCTGCCTGCCCCGTACGGGTACTGGTCGCAGGTCAGTCGGATGCGGTCGTGCGCCCCCGACAGCTCGTCCAGGAGATCGGTGAGAAGGTGGGGGACGCCGACGAGCTTCACATGTGAGATGTGCAGGTGCGCACCTGTCTCCTCACACACCCGGACGAACTCCGCGATGGATTCGATGACGCCGGCGGCCTCGTTGCGGACATGCGGAACCAGCGGCACCTCGTAGGCGGCGGCTGTCTCGGCGATCTGGCGCAGTTCGTCTGTGTCGGCATAGAGGCCGGGCGCATAGATCATGCCGAACGAGACGGCGCGCGCCCCGGCCGCCAGCGATTCGGCGACCAGATCCTTCATGGCGGCCATCTCTCGACGATCGGGCGCACGGTTGGCGTTGCCCATCACCGATTCCCGGACCGCACTGTGCGGTACACAGCTCGTCATGTTGGCGGCGGGCGCGGTGCCCTGCAGCGCGTCGAGGTACGACTGCATCGATCGCCACTCCCACGCTGCGTCGACGCTCGGTTCCAGACCTTGGAGATAGCGTCGTCGGATATCGGTGGTCGCGTCGGTGACCGGTGCCGGGCCCAGGCCATCCGGACAGATCAGTTCCGTCGTGAAGCCCTGCCCGACCTTCGCCGACAACAGCGGATCGTCGAAGGGCTGCAGTGCGGAATGCGCGTGGAGATCGATGAAGCCGGGGCACAGCAGCAGGCCGGTCGCGTCGACGGTCCGTATTGCGGAATCGACGGTCAGCTCTGTCCCGACAGCCACGATCATTCCGTCATCGACGAGTACGTCGGCTTGTCGGATGCCGGTCTCGGTGACGACGTCGGCACGACGTAGCGCAAGTGCTGCGTCCATCGACACTCCTTCAACTTGTAGGACAACTGCCATCTGTCTATCACGATTTGGGCTGGTGGAAAAGCGGTTCGAGAGACCCGCGAGGGGGCTCGTTAAATCCGTGTCACGCTCATGAAAAATAGAGAGTCAGCTATTGACAGTTGTCCTACAAGTGGCGATAGTCGAATCACTCGACGCGCAGAAACTGCAGTTGAGTCGGGATTCCGGGGAGTTCACGACCGTGGGATCTCGAGGCACCTGATCGGCGCTCGTACGCATAGGCTGAGCCTGCCGGTTTGGTCTCTTCGTATCGTCAGCCCCCAAACCTCAGAGCGGAACAACCATGACCACACAGGATCACAAGTCGCTCGCGGCGACCATGGAGAACCTGCCCCTGTCGCGAAAGCATCTGACCATCTGGGCAATGGCATCCGTGGGTTTTCTGATCGAAGCCGTCGATCTGACCATCGTCGGCGCCGTGCTGCCGGTCCTGAAGGACCACTTCGATCTCGGCAGCTTCTCCATGGGATTGATCAGTAACGCCGCATTGGCCGGCTACATGATCGGTGTCGCCATGGTCGGCATCCTGGCCGACAGATTCGGCCGCGCGCGGATGATGCGGATCACCATCCTGGTGTTCACGGTCCTCACCATCATCTCGGCGTTCGCCTGGAACGCCGAGAGCTTTGCGGTGCTGCGCTTCTTCGCGGGTATCGGAATCGGTGGAGAGGCAGCGCTGCTGACGCCCTACATCATCGAGATGATGCCCAAGAAGTTCCGCGGCCGACTGGCCGGGCTGGGTGACACGTTCTTCACCGTCGGATTGCCGTTGGCCACGTTGATCGGTCTGGCCGTGATCCCGATGAGCGACGACGGCTGGCGTTGGGCGCTGGGACTGGCCGGACTGCCCGCGCTGTACGTGGTGTTCATGCGTCGCAACGTGCCGGAATCGCCCCGCTGGCTCGAATTGCACGGCCGCGCAGACGAAGCGAGCACCATCGTCACCTCGCTCGGTGGCTCGTGGCGGCCCGCGGCCGACGCTGCTCGTGGTGAGTCGGATACGCAGAAGGCGGGATTCAAGCAGGCGATCCTGGCGGTGTGGTCGCGGCCGTTCGCCAGCACCACGGCCCGCATCTGGGGCGTCTGGTTCTTCCTGCAGATGGTGTACTACACGTTCTTGCTGTGGCTGCCGAGTATGTTGGTCGACCGCGGATACTCGCTGCTCGACTCCCTCGGCTACACCTTCATCATGAACGCCGCGGCCATCTTCGGCGGGATCTCGATGTCGTTCGTCCAGGACACCCGACTCGGCCGGCGCTACACCCTGGCAATGCTGTTCGGGCTCTCGGTGCTGGCCGCCATCGGATTCAGTCTCGCCGGGTCGTCGCTCACGATCGTGTTGGCCGGGTCGGCGCTCTCGTTCCTGATGAACGGATGCTTCGCGGTGATCTACACCCTGACGCCGGAGAGCTATCCGACGGCCATCCGATCCTCGGGTCAGGGCTGCGCATCGATGTTCGGCAAGGTCGGTGCACTGATCGGTCCGATCGCGGTCGGCGCGGCGCTGCCGATCGTGCACATGTCGGGCATCTTCGTCGGGGCCGCGGTGGCGCTGGCCCTCTGCCTGGCGTTCGTGCTCGGCCTCCGGGAAACGCGGAATCGATCGGTGGACGACGAGGTGGACGCCGACGAGACGAGTGTGCGGGACACGCACAACGGCACACAAGCGTGGGCCGTGGGCGCCGCCGAGTGACGGGGCACCGGTAGTTCGTTCACCTCATCTCGTGGTTGCCACCTTCGCTTGCGCGAAGGTGGCAACTGTGAGATGGGGTGTCTACTCGGTCGTGCGTCCGCGTGGCAGGTGTGCTGGTGTGGGCCACGTGTGCCAGCAGCCTTGCCGAGTTCTCGAGTCGGTCGCGCAGTCACCTCGTTTCGCGGTACGTACCTTCGCGCGCGCGAAGGTGGCAACCTCAAGGTGAGGTGGCTACAGGATCGCGCACCGGCGTGGCTGCGCCGCCTAGCCGTCCCCTTGCGGCACATGGTGATTGGTGATCGACCGACGGATCGCCTCGCCGGCCTGGGCGACGGTGTCGTTAAGGTGTGCCATTCCTGTTGCGCGAGCGCTGTTCACGTCGCCGGTCGCGGCGAGTCGGCGCGCAGCGATGTCGGCCGCATCGGTCGCGCCGGCCATCACCTGTTCGGGGGCCTGGAACAGGATCGCCGAACCGACGTCGATGGCATCGAGCGCCGCGGCCTGCGCCGCAGTGTGCGGGGTGGCGATGTCGGGCGGATTCGGGACGATCGGCGCGTTGAGCGCTTCCAGAGTCTTTCCGCGCGCGGTGTTGAAGGCCGTGCCGACGGTCGCCGGTGGTGCGCCTGCCCGGGCTTTGTCGGCGACGGCGATCATCTCGACCACCGCCACTTCGAGAGCGTTCTGAGCCCGGGGCAACACCAGATCGAGGTCGTCGCCGATGATGCCGGCCATCGCCGAGTTGGCCGGCCCGGTGACCGAGGCTGCGGCGATACCCGTTGCGCGGTCGGTGGATCCGGTTCGTGCGCGGGCATCGACGAAGACTCCCGGTGCACGCACCAGAGCGATCGGCACCTGGACGAGACCGTCAATGATGTGCGGACAGATGAGCGAGCAGTACTTCAGCTGATTGCCTGCGAACGCCGAGAGCAGCGCGCCCGGCGGCGGTGACTCGGGTGGGCTGCTCACCGACGACCGAGCGCGCTCAGTGGCGGCCTGCGCGGACGCATCGGTCAGCATCGGTGCAACCACCGCGGTCAGGGCGAGCAGCGGAACGGCTCCCACACGACGAGTCCAGTTCATCCTTTGCTCCCACAAACCATTCCGACAGTTCCATGGATTGTGCGTCGGTGAAGCTGAAGAGACGCTGAACGGCGTTACGCCGCCGCGGTGGCGATCAACGGCAGGATCAGCACCAGGAGGAACAGTACGAACGAGATCGCGGCGATCGCGATTGTCGCTCCGACACCGTTGTACGACTGGGGACCCATTCCCAGCGAACCCGGACTGAAGGCCCACAGCGGCGCCTTGTACTCGGTTTCTGTCACCTGGTTGGGATGCACCGGGATGACAGTGTCGGCCGGGCCAAGACGGCTGGGCAGCAGGTAGGGGACGTGCACATGCACGTGGTGCTGCCCCGGCGGCAGTGGAATCACGGTCCGGCCCCATGGAGAGCGGGGCAGTTCGTAACCGTTCACCGAGATCGACGGCTTGATGAAGAAGAACACCCAGGCGAGCGGAAAGAACTCGGTGGTCAACCCGATGCCCTGCACGGCCGCCTGTGGTGCGCCGTACTTCTGGGCCTGTGCGTACTGCTGCGGTGCGTACTGCGTCTGTGGGTTCGGCGGTGCGGTCGACGGGTAGCCGGCTTGTGGATACGGTTGTTGTGCAGCCGGATACGGCGGAGGTGTCCCGGGCTGAGGCTGATACTGGGGCACGGCGGGATACGTCTGCTGCGGCGCGGCGCCGTATGGCGTCGATCCGTACTGCTGCGGGTACGGCTGCTGTCCATAGGGCGGCTGGGGTGCGTTCATGGTTGTCCTCATCGCTCGGGCTGCGCAGTTCGAGCCGCGCGGTGTTGCGACGAATGTAGCCGGTTGCGCACGCGCACAGTAGTCGAGGTCGCGGCCGGTGCCTGTCTACGTCGAGCGGTGTCGTTCGGGTGGATGACGTGGTCCGTCCGGCCGTCGATTGGCCAGATCGGCTGTATCGACATCACGCAGAACTCTCAGAAACACGCAACGCTCCGTGTGTTTTTGGAAGTTCTGCGTGCATCTGTCAGGTCAGGCCACGAACCTACACACCCGTCATACCGTCGATGCGCTCCCGAAGCAGATCCGCATGACCGTTGTGTCGCGCGTACTCCTCGATCATGTGGACGTAGATCCAGCGCAGACTGACCGCCTGGCCGCGGATGCTGCCGGTGTCGGTCAGGCTGCGGGCCGCGCAGAGCTCGCGAGACCGGGTGATCTCCGCCTGCCAGGTGGTCAGGGCGTCGCGCAGGGTGGCGCCCTCGGCGACAGCGAAGCCGCCGTCCGGGCCGTCTGGATCAGCCTGCGGATCGTAGATGGGCGCCACCCGCTCGCCGGTCAGTACACGCCGGAACCAGTTCCGTTCCACCTCCGCCATGTGCTGCACGAGACCTGTCAACGTGAATCCCGACGGCGGCGCCGACGCCGTGGCCGCCTGCGCATCGTCGAGACCATCGCACTTGACGGCGAGCGTCGCGCGATGAAAGTCGAGCCAGCCCTCGAGGGTGGTGCGTTCGTCGGCGTTCAGCGGCGGCATGGGACGGTCGATGGTGCTCATGGGCCCATTGTCGCGAGTGGGTCAGACAGGTTTCTGGGGGACCCACACCTGGCTGATCAGGATGCTGCGGCCTGCACCTCGACCGTCTCGTACGCCTCACCCGGGCCTGCCGCCAGGAGTCGGTCGGTCATCTCCTGCTTGAGCACCACCAGTCGGGCTTCCTGCTCGGCGGTGCGTCCGGAGGTGGCGCCGAGTTCGATGAACTCGGAGGTGACGAATCCGCCGTCGCGCAGTTGCACCGTCACCTCGTGGCCGCGGTAGCCGAACTGCCACACATAGCGCGCCAACGTCACGCCCCGATCCGGTCGTGCGAGGCCTGAATCGACCGTGTAGCGCTCGTCGGTCACCGCGCGCAGCGCCATCTCCAGCGCATCGCGACCGCCCGGACCTGGGAATGCGGTGCGTACCACCACCTCTCGACGCTGCACCGGGCCGAGTGAGACGAGTGCCTGCTGTAACGCCAGATATGCGTGTGCGACGCCACCGGGATAGCCGGGGCCGTGGTACTTCATCACGTCGGCCACCGACAACTCGATCGCGGTGTCGCCCTCGTGGACTGTCAGCATTGTGTTCTCCTCTTCATCGGGTCGCCCACCGCAGGGACGAGTACAGCAGTTGTGTTGCGCCGGGCATGAATCCGGAACCGTGGTGGTAGACGGGATCCATCGTGGTCACCAGCAGTCGTCCTGGATGGGTGTGTTCGTCGACGAGCAGGACGGAGCCGTCGGTCTCGCCGTCGACGGTGAGCAGATCCACCAGGCTGACGGTGCCGGGCGCGGTGAGCGCGCCGTGGTAGTGCCAGATCACCGATCGTTCCGAGAAGTATCCCCACGCCGGGTGGTCGTCGGCGCGCCGACGAAGACGCGAATCCTCGCCGGTCCGCCACCACCAGAAGTTCGTGGGGCGTGGCTGTTCGCGGACTCCGGGCAGCCAGTCGCCGACATGGTTCTCGCCGTACACCATCACCGTGGCGCCGCGGTCGAGGCAGGCGAGGATATGAACATGCCACCGTGCCAGCAGATCCGGGCGCAGGCGATCGGCGACGATCACCACGTCGGCCGACGACAGGTCATCGACTGCCGCCGTCCGGATGTGCAGCGGGCGAATCCGGTAGGGGCGCAGCGCCGGATCATCGAGGGTGGCGAGTTGGGCGTGACTTCCGCCGTGCAGCATGACGACGGTTGCGGGGGCCGTCATCGGCCACTCAGCCAGGTCAGGAGCTGATCACGCATCCGGGCGGTGCCGCGGTCTGCGGTGGCGAATTGCAGCAGGTCGTTTCCTCCGTGAACCAGTACTTGTCCGCGACCGAGGGGATACTCGTAGTCGAGGGGTGCCGCGGTGGCGCCGATCGTGTGTACCACCAGGGTCTCGGCGGGCAGATGTAGGTAGCACCCGCGGCCGTAAAACCCTGCGACGCCGATGCGCTCACGCTCGGCGAGGTCGATGATCCCCTTCATGCCGGTGTTGTAGAGCAGGGCATCCGGATCGATGCCCGCCCACACCGGGTGTTCGCCGACACGGGTCAGGGCCAGATCGGCGGGTGTGCGGAAGTCCAGCTTCCGCCATCGGACCAATCCGTCCAGGAAGATCCGCTGCACGTGTCCGTTCACCATCACTCGACCACCGTGGGAGACGAACTCGGACAGCGCTTCCCGATGTTCGACGAGGAACTCCTGATCGACATCACCCGCCAGATGGACGCCGGTTACGTCGTCGGAGAGTGAGGCCGGTAGGTCGTAGACGTCCACCTCGCGCATGTCCTGCACGACACCGGCGTCCGCGGGAGCCATCACCGCATGCAGAATCGTCATCGCACACCACTTCCGAAATCGGGTACGGCCAAACGCCTCGGGCCACTGGGTGTCTCGACGTCGGCTGCGACGATCGGCACCCCGTACAGCTCCGTGAGTTGCTGCTCGGTGAGCAGTTCGCGGGTCGGGCCGATGCGCTGGTCGCCGGGCCCCACCATGAGCATCGACCGTTCGGCGATGTGCAGGGCGTGGTCGGGATGATGCGTCGTCATCACCACGGTCATGCCCTGGTCGGCGAGGTCACGCAGCACGGTGAGGACGAGCGCCTGGTTGCGCAGATCCAGGGCGGAGGCGGGTTCGTCGAGCACCAGCGAGTCGCACTCCGAGACCAGTGCCCGGGCGATGAGGACGAGTTGGCGTTCGCCGCCACTGAGACCGGTGTAGTCGCGGGTGGCGAGATGCTCGGCCCCGATACGGGCCAACGCCTCGTGGGCAGCCACGCGGTCCGCACTGCGCGGAGTTTCGTAGATCCGCACCTTGCGGGCACGGCCCATCAGCACGATGTCGAGCGCGGTGAAGGAGAACACTGCCGAATGGCTTTGCGGTACATAGCCGACCGGGCCGGAGGTGATCACCTTCCCCGAGCTCGGGCGCAGCAGGCCGGCCATGGTCTTCAGCGTCGTCGTCTTGCCGCGGGCGTTGGGGCCGAGGATGGCGAGCACCTCGCCCTGCTCGGCGCGGACCGTGAGATCGGTGAAGATCCACGGACTCCGCGACGAGTAGCGGAACGAGATGGTCTGCACGTCAAGCATTCGCCGACCCCCACAATCGGTTGCGGTTCTTGATCAGCAGCGCGATGAAGAACGGGGCGCCGATCACCGCGGTGAGGATGCCGATCGGGATCTCGGCCGAGTTGATCGTCCGGGACAAGGTGTCGATCACCAACAGGTAGGTGGCGCCGAGCAGCGCGCTGATCGGCAGCACCCGACGGTTGTCGGTGCCCACGATCATGCGCACCAGGTGCGGCACCACGAGTCCCACCCAGGAGACCACACCGGCCACCGCGACCGAACCGGCCGTGATGAGCGCGACGCACAGCAGCAGCACGAGCCGAAGTCGTTGTGGCCGTAGCCCGATCGCGATGGCATCCTCGTCGCCCATCGACAAGATGTTGACCCGCCAGCGGAGTGCCAGCATCACCACGGCGGCCGGGATGATCGGCACCGCGGCGATGAGGATCTTGCTGTACGACGCGGTGGCGAACGAACCCATGAGCCAGAACACGATCGACGGCAGCTCGCTGGACGGATCGGCGATGTAGGTGATGAACGAGACCATCGCCTGGAACATCGCACCCACCACGGTGCCGCCGAGGATGATCATCAGCAGCGGTGCGCCCGGGACGGCGCGTGCGATGGCGAGCACGAGGACCAAGGCGAGGATGCCGCCGAAGAAGGCGCCACTGACCAGGGCGACGCTGCCGAGTCCGAACAGCAGGGCGAGCACGCCGCCGAACGACGCTCCCGACGACACCCCGAGAATCTGGGCGCTGGCAAGAGGATTGCGGAACACCGCCTGCATCACCGCGCCGGTCAACGACAACCCGGCACCCACCAGGATCACCAGGAGCACCCGAGGGAGGCGGACGTCGAGAACCACCGACTCCTCCTGCGGATACCAGGTGTGCTGCAGCGGGAACACCTGACCGAGCAGCATTCTGACGATCTCGTTGGGCGGCACCGTGTATCGGCCCACCGCCAGCGCGCCGATCGCGACGATCAGCAGGACGACGGCGAACGCGATGATCAGTGTCGCGTCGGCTCCCACCCGGCTCCGCAGACGCCGCCGCGGTTGTCCGGGCGGCGGGACGGCGTCGTCCGATGCGGGCGCCTGGACGTCAACGGAGGAACTGGTCATAGTTGGCCGCATCGCGGTTCACGTCGACCCGGAGCACCTGGTCGATCTCGTCCTCGGTGATCTCGTAGCCGTACAGGTCGTCGAAGGCCGAACGGACCTGGGAGCGAAGGGTATTGTCGGTGCGGCCCGGGTAGAGCAAGCGATTCATCCACTGCCACATCAGCGGAGACTCCATGCTGGGCACCTGCCACCGGTACGCGCCGAGCGGTGTCTTGTAGACCCGCTTCTCCTTGACTGCCGCAACATTCGCAAATCGGGCATCGGAGTAGATGTCGGCCGGGGTCGACTTGTCGAAGCCGCTCAGCATGATCACCTGGGGGTCCCAGGCGATGATCTGCTCGGGGTTGATCTGTCCGCTGTCGGAGGAGACACCTTTGCTGACGAGATCGGCACCGACAAGCGGGAATTGGAAGCCGTCATAGCCGTCGGGAGACGTGGTGCTGAACGTGTCGCCGGTCTTGGACAGGATCATGGCGCGTGGTCGGGGGCCGGGCTGGCTCGCGACGGTCTTGCGGATCGACGCCAGCTCGTCGTGCTGCCAGTCGACCAGTTCCTTGCCGCGCTCGGGCTTGCCGATGATTTCCGAGAACAGCGTGATCCACGCTTCGAGGTCTTCCTGCGTGCCGTATTCGAGGCCGAGTACCGGGTATCCGGCAGCCTCGAGCGGTTCGGTCACGCCGGGGCCACGGTCACCCCACTGGACGACGACGTCGGGGTTCAGTTGGGTGACTGTCTCGACGTTCGGGACGAAGTCGCTGCCCGCGATGACCTCGGTGCTCTTCGATGCCGGGAACATCTTGCCGAACATCCCGCCCTGGTTGGCGGTGAGCGTCGACTGGTTGATGCCGACGATCCGGTCGTAACTGCGATCCACCGCGGCGAAGATCGACGGGGCGGGCATGACGGTGAAGGCCACCTTTGCGGCCGGGCCGTCGAGGGTCAGCGTCTTGCCGCGCTGGTCGGTCACCGTGATCGTCTCGCCGGTGGACGCCGAATCCTGCACTTCTTCGCGGGATGAGCAACCGACCGTGAGGGCGAGCGCCGCGGTCAGCGTGAGCGCGGTCAATGCGGGAGCGCGTCCCTTTCGCCGGAAACGTCGTGCACGTGACATGTTCGATCCTGCCGTTCTCTATTCACAATCCAACTATCGTTAAGTAAGCGTAGGGTAACCTAATAGTCGATCGCGAATCGTCACGGGGTGGGAGGCGAACACACTTCTTCCCCCGGGTTTGCGACCTTCCCCCGCGTGCACGCGGGGGAAGAACAGAAACCCGGGGGAAGAGCGAAAAGTGCTGGGGACGAGGAGGTTACACGAGCGACCGTTACAACAGATACGTCGCGATCACGGTCGCGATCACGAGGCCGCTCATCACCGGAACGAAGCACTTGCGGGCCAGACTCAACACGGGCACTCGAGCGAACCCGGCCACCGCGACGAGCGACGACCACGCGACCAGGGTGCCGCCACCCGACCAGATGTTGCCCATCTGACCGATCGCGGCGAGTGTCGCCGGGTCCATGCCCGAGCCGGGGGCCAGAGCGCCGGCGAGCGCGCCGGTCAGCGGCAGGCCGCTGAAGCCCGACCCTTCCAGACCGGCGATCAGGCCGACGATGAGGACACCGAAGGTGGTGACGATCGGGACGTTCGGCAGGTGCGACTCGGCGGCGGTCACCAGGTCGAACAGCAGGGCCGGGCCGGGGGCGTCGTCGGCGAGACCGAGGATCTTGCCGGCAAAATCGGCGCTGCCGATGAGGAAGAACCCGGCGATCGGGAGCACGATGCCCATGGCCTTGAATGCGAACACCAGACCGTCGACGAGGTGTTCGGCCGTGGTCTCCAAGAACTTGGTCGGTTCGTCGGCGGCGCACACCGCGAACAGCAACAGCGCGGCGATTCCGCCGACCATGGCGGCTGCCTCGCCACCCTCCAGCGCGGGGACCACACCCATCTTGCCGAGGGCCAGGTAGGCGATGAACACCAAATACACCAACGGCACCAGGCATGCGAAAACAGTTGCCTTGTAACTGCGGCCGAAGTCGGCGTCGGAGCCCGAGCCACCGAGCCCGTCGTCGCCGCCGGACCCGGTCGCCGGGTCGATGACCGCGGTACCCACCGCATCGCCGGGCGTGCTCGTCGAGTCGCCGGAGCCACCCGCGGCATGCGCGGTCGCGGTGGAGCCGTGTCCGCCGGTGGATGTGGTTGTCGCGACCTCGATCTCACCGCTTGCCGGTGCATTCTTCGTGGTCGTCGTGGTCGCGACGATGTGACTGTCCGCCGCGCTCTCCCACTCCGTCAGCAACTCCGCCGACGGTGCACGCCAGGTGCGTCGTTGCATCACCCAGGTGATCACCACGGCAACCGCACCGATGATCAGCGACAGGATCAATGCCTTGTCGGCCACCGCATCCGGATCGATGCCGGCAGCCTTCGCCGAGATGCCCGGGGCCACCTTCATCACGTAGTCCGACGACAACGCCATGCCCTGTCCGGAAATAGCGATCACCATGCCCACCGACATCGGCGACAGCCCGGCCCGGATGGCCACCGGGATCAGCACCGCACCCACCAGTGGCACCGCCGGAGTGGGCCAGAAGAACAGCGAGATCACATAGGTGACCACCGCCAACACGATGAAACTGCTTGTCGGACTGCGCATCACCCTGCGGAACGGGGCGATCATCAGCCGGTCGGCACCCATCTGACGCAGACCACCGAGCATCGCGGTGACCAGCGCGATGATCAGGAAGATGTTGAACAGTTCCTCCGCCGCGACGAGGCTCGCATTGAAGATCGACGCGATGGCCGTGACGATGCTGTCCGAGAAGGCGAACGCGGTGAGGAACGTGGCGATGACGGCCGGCACGACGATGTTCTTGCGCATGACCATCGTCGCGATGATGACGATGACGCCGGCCAGGTACACCCAGTGGGCGGCGGTGAGATCAACGGGCTGCACAGTGGTGAATCCTTAACGGGAGAGTGAACGAAAGGGGCTGTGATGGAGACGACACTCCACCCGCCTCTCCCGCCGGTCAATCAGTACGGTGCACACGTCGTCTGCGGTATTCGTGTGCACAGTGAACGTTTTTCGAAGTTTCGTCGCGGACTGTGACCGCGGTGTAACCCGGAAACGAACGGGCTGTTTCGACGGTGGTCGCGGCTCAAAATCGGACCGTGCTGTCGATGGACACTGTGCACAGGGCGCACCGGCAATCCATGGGCAGTGTGTGGGTCGTCATGAGTTCGTCTCCTCCCGTCCGAGTGGAAACATCGTGACGAGAAGTGAGGGTTTCCGACGGCGGTTTCGGAATTCCCGTGGACGTGAGCAGAGGACCAGATGACGGCACACAGACCCGCCCCCGGCGTGCCCCCGGGCGACGACTCGGGCACTCCGGTGGCTCTGGCGGCGCTGCTCACCGGCACTTTTGTCGGGACCGTCAGCAATGGTGTGGTCAATGTGCCGCTGTCGGACATCCTGGCCGACTTCGACGCACCGCTGGGCAGCGGCGTGCTCGTCGTCGTCGGGTTCCTGCTGACCTTTGCCGCGGCGATGCCGCTTGCCGGCTACATCGGCGACCGCTTCGGGCGGCGTCGTATCTACTGTGCCGCGCTGGTCATCACGGCGATCTGTTCGGTGGGCGCGGCGACGGCGCCCACGTTGGAGGTCCTGATCGCCTGGCGCGCGACGGCCGGCCTGGCGGCCGCGGTGTTCGCGCCGGCGGTGATGGGGTTGATCGCGTGGCTGTTCGGGCCGCATCGTCGCGCCCGGGTGGTGGGGGCGTGGGCCAGCGTGAACGGCATCGGTCAGGCCGTCGGCCCGTCGATCGGTGGTTTCCTCGCCGACGCCGCGGGCTGGCGCTGGGTGTTCGTCCCGCTCGCCCCGATCGCACTGATCGGATGGCTGCTCACGTTGCGCAGCGTGCCGCGTTACCCGGGACGTGCGATGCGCCTGGATCTGGTCGGCGCCGCCGCGTTGACGTTCGGCGCGGCGTTGCTCATTCTCGGCGTCACGCTGGTCGGCGCGGAATCGACGTCGGGCTGGGTCATCCTCGGTCTCCTGGCCGCGTCGGTGGTCTTGCTCGCCTATGCGGTGTGGCATTGCCTGCGGGTGCCCGTGCCGTTCATCGACATGCGGGCGGTCACCGAACCCCGCTTCGTCCGCAGCGCCTGTGCCGCGTTCGCGCAGATGTTCGCGCTCGGTGCGACGTTGCTGGCGATCCCGCTGTATGCGGTGGCCGAGGGGGCCAGCACCACGACCGCGGGCATCCTGCTGTTCGCGATGCCCGCCACGATGGCGCTGTTGGCCCCACCCGTCGGTCGTCTCAGCGACCGCCTCGGTGCCCGCCCGATCCTGCGGGCCGGACTGCTCACGCTGATCGTCGCCCAGGTGTTGTTGGCCGTGGTCACCGGGATCTCGCTGGGGATCGGATGGTTGATGGCCGTGGTCCTGGTGTGCACCGGGATCGGGGTGGCGATGGTGCAGACGCCGGCCGCCGCCGGCTCCACCCGGTCGGTCGCCGGTGCGCAGGGCACCGGGCTCGGCCTGTTCAACCTGCTGCGGTTCGGCGGATCAGCGCTCGGGGCGGCCTGGGTGTCGGTGGCCCTGCACCGCTGGGACTATCCGGTGCTGTTCGTGGTCACCACGCTCATCGTGGCGGTCGGGTTCGCGGCGTCGTTCGTCGGCCGCAACCCGGAGACCACCGCGGTGACCGAACCCGCGCTCGCAGCTCAGCGATAACTCATCTCCCGGGCCAACGACGACCCCAGGCTGTCGAGCAACTCCAGCCGCAACGCCAGCCACACCGTGAACTGGTTCTCCGGCACCCGGATGTCGCAGCCGCACGCCCGCGACAGCCGATCCAGCTTGGACAGCATCGTGTTGCGGTGCATGTTGAGGGCCCGGGCGGCGGCGTTCACGTTGCCGCCGTGTTCGAGATAGGCGAGCAGCACGGTGTGCAGTTCGGTGCCCAGCCGGATCGGTCCGAGCACGTCGGCGGTGAACTGTCGGCTGCGTTCGGTGTCGGCGATCTGCTCGAGCACCCCGAACGACCGCAGCTCCTGATGGGCGACGGCACCGGTGATGTGCATGCGGTCGGCGATGTCGAGAGCGACGCGCGCCTCCCGATAGCTCTCCCGGATCTGGGCGGCACCCGCCGCGGCGGTGCCGTAGGCCACCGCCGACAGCGCGTGTCCGCGCGCGGTGAGGTCCTCGGCCATCGCGACCGCGTACTCGCGGACTTCATCGTCGATCTCGGTCGGGGTGGTGCCGCGCACCGTGCGCACCACCACCACGATGTCGCCGAGCACCGTGATGTAGGAGCGGACATCCTTGTGCGGCAACAGGCTTGCCGCATAGCGTGCCAGCCTCAACAACGTCCGGTCGGCCTGCGGATCGGTGGTGTCGGTGCGTGATGCCGACGTTCGGGTGGCGAACACGGCGAACGTCGCGTCGAGATCGATGTCGTGGTACTCCGCACGTGTGCGCATCTCGTACTCGGTGCCGAAACCGCCGTGCACCAGCGCCTGCACGAAGTCACCGCGGGCGCGCTCCTCGGCCTCCTCCACACTGCGTTGTCGCAACATCTCCGAGCCGATGATCGCAGTGGCCTGGCTCGCGACCACCTCGTGCTGAGCCAGGTCGTGCTCACCCGGCCGGCCGCCACGATGCAGGATCACCACCCACCCCTCGAAATACTTGCCCAACCGGATCGGCGCCACGGTGCCGGTCCATTCGCCGTCGGACGTCGACACCGTCACCGTGGCGGCGTCGTGGTGATCGCGGATGTCGTCGCGGCCGGTCAGCCCTGCGCGCAGTGGAGGGACGACCAGTTCGAGGGTCGACTTCTCCAATCCGTTGTGCGCGACGGTCTCGCAGCGGGCGTCGAGCACCAGCGCGGGCGAATGCGACAATGCGGACACCTCACGCAGCAGCATCGACATCCCCGCGCCCCGATGCAGCAGCCCGGCCAGCGACTGATGCACGTGAGTCGCGTACCGCATGACGTGCACCTCCTGGGTGAGGGTGCGTTCGGCGAGCAGGCGGTTCAGCGCGGGGAAGCCGATCGGGAATCCCATCTCGATGACCACGAGTCCGGCAGGCATGTGCTCGCGGGTGACCCCGGGAGGCAACGGGCCGTCGACGATGACGGCCGAGGCGCCGCGTGCGGCAAGGGAACTCATGCTCGTCGGTTTGGCGGCCAGCGACTCGGGGCGGGTGTACACGACGGTCGCGTCGAGGTCGTCGTACCGGGTCATCACCTCGGCGAAGGGCAGCGCCCAGGTCACCGGTGCGTGGCTGTCCGCGTGGTCGGAGATGACGCGGGCGCCCTCCATGAGCGTTTCGTCGAGGAGTCCGCCGAGGGTCAATCGGGGGTGCGATTCCATCGGGACCTGCTTTCACCGGGGGCTGCCGGAGTGTTGGGCGCGTGGCTGTTGTGGAACGTACCTGATCGATACCAAGGCAATCCGTCCATCACTATGTGCACAATAGTCAACAGATCCGTGATTCTCAGGTCATCTTGACAGGTTCGCGATCGCGCTCGATCGGGTTTCATGAGCACCACGCCGCAGTCGAACGGCGACAGCTCCCCAGACCACACTCGCGATCGAAGGTTGACTCATATGCATCGGATTCTGCGCATCACGCTCGACGACGCTCTGCCGATCCTCGCGGCCGGCGCCGCCAAGGCCGCCGAGATCGGCGTCAAGCAGACCCTGTGCGTCTGCGACGACGGCGGCAACGTGATTGCCCTGCACCGTCTTCCGGGTGCCCGCATCACCGGGGTGGAGATCTCGATGGCCAAGGCCTACACGGCGGCCGGCCACGAACGGGCGACCCACCTGTTCAACGAACCGCCCAACGGTCCGGCACTGCCCGGCAACGAGGCGTTCGGTATCTCCCACATGCTGCCCGGCAAGTTCGCCACCTTCGTCGGAGGCTTCCCGCTGGTGCACGAGGGGCAGATCGTCGGCGGCGTCGGGATCAGTGGTGGCAACGGCGAACAGGACAAGGCCGTCGGCGCGGCGATGCTGGCCGAATTCGAGGCCGTGGTGTCCGCAGGCGTCAGCTGAGCGTGCACATTGACCGGATCCGACCCGGATGGCCGGACACAGTGACCGTGGCAGCCACCGCGTGGCGCTCCTAGTGTCGCCGGTATCGAAAGGCCATCTGGGTGAGGGCTTTTCGATTCGACCCGCAACGTAGCGGGAGTTCCACCTCTACAGCCCGACAAACAACCACTGATTTCACTCATTCGAAAGGACATCCACCATGACTGCTCTCATGGGACGTGACGAGTTCCGGGCCGCGCTCGAGAACGCGATCAAGGGCCGCGAGGCCAAGAACGCATCGTTCAGCAAGGCCTGGGCCGAAGGCACCCTCACCAAGGATCACTTCGCCCGGTGGGCGGAGAACCACTACCACTACGTGGGGCCGTTCGCCGACTACCTGGCCAACATCTACGCCAACACCCCCGACCACTTCACCGATGCCAAGGACTTCACCCTGCAGAACATGTATGAGGAGGAACTGGCCGACATCCGGCACACCGACCTGCTCATCAAGTTCGGTGAGGCCTGCGGCACCACCAAGGAGCGGATCGAGGATCCGAGCAACATGAACGCCATCACCCGCGGCCTGCAGTCGTGGTGCTACGCGGTCTCCCAGCGTGAGCACTTCGTGGTCGCCACCGCTGCATTGGTGGTGGGGCTCGAGTCGCAGGTGCCGAGCATCTACAAGAAGCAGATCATCCCGCTGCGCGAGGTGTACGGCTTCACCGAGGACGAGATCGAGTTCTTCGACCTGCACATCACCTCGGACGTGGTGCACGGCGAGCGTGGCTACCAGATCGTGCTCGACTGCGCCGACACCCCGGAGCTGCAGCAGCGCAGCCTGCAGTTGGTGCGGTGGGGCGCCGAGATGCGCTTCTCCTACACCAAGGGCCTCTACGACACCTACGTCGCGCCCGACCTGGAGCCGGCCGGCGTCTGATCATCGTGAATCGCCGTGAGGTGCCGGGACATTCCCGGCGTCTCACGGCGGCTCGCCATCGGAGGGAAGGGACCAGATGGCTGACGAAACAGGAACTCTCGTACCGGACACCGGGCGCTGGGTTGCGGCCGCCACCACGCGAGAACTCAAGCGGCGACGCAAGTTACGCGTCGAGGTGGCCGACACGGCCATCGCCTTGTTCTCCGCGGGCGAGAAGGTCTACGCGTTCGCCGACCTGTGCGTACACCAGGACCGGTCACTCGCCAAGGGCACGCTGCTGCACGGCCGCGTCATCTGCCCCGGCCATCAGTGGCAGTTCGATCTGGAAACCGGGTACGAACCGGATCAAGACCTCTGTCAGCCCACCTACCCCGTGCGGGTCGACGACGACGTCATCTACGTCGACCTGACCCCGCGGGGCGTCGACTCCCCGGAGAGGACGATCTCATGAGCATCACCAGCGTTGCGGTGGTCGGTACCGGTCATGCCGCCACGGTCACCGCCCGCACCCTCCGCCGCCGCGGATTCGACGGCAGCATCACCCTTTTCGGCGACGAGACACATGCGCCCTACCAGCGTCCGCCGCTGTCCAAGGAGTTCCTCGCCGGCACCGCCGACGACACCTCGCTCGCCCTGCTGACCCCCAAGGTGATCGCCGACAACGACATCACCATCCGCACCGGGGCGCACGTGCAGAGTCTCGATCCGATTGCCAGGTCGCTGAGCCTGAGCGGCGGGGAGTCGGTGACCGCCGACGCCGTGGTGCTGGCCACCGGTGGCCGGCCCCGCGAGCTCCCTGGTTTCCCGATGGGATCGCCCCGCGTCCACTACCTGCGCACCCTCGACGACGCGACCCGGTTACGTGACCGACTGCAGGCCGGTGCGCGCCTGGCCATCGTCGGCGGCGGATTCATCGGTCTCGAGATCGCCGCCACTGCACGGGGCTTCGGTCTGGATGTGACCGTCATCGAGGTCGGCGCACAGATCCTCGAACCACGACTCGGCACGCAGATCGCCGGACTGTGCGCCGACCTGCACCGAGGCAACGGGGTCGACCTGCGCTGCGGCGTCGGTGTCGCATCGGTGGACACCGGTGCCGCCGGAGTGCGACTGACGCTGACCGATGAGAGCGTGCTCGACGTCGACGACGTCGTGGTCGGTGTCGGCATCGACCCGAACACCGAACTCGCCGTGGGTGCGGGACTCGACGTCGCCAACGGCGTCGTCGTCGATGCGGTCGGGCGGACGTCGGTACCCGGGATCTACGCGGTCGGAGATGTCGCGGCCCGCTACTCGCAGGCCGCCGGCCGTCACGTGCGGGTCGAACACGTCGACAACGCGAACCGGCAGGGCGCCGTGGTGGCCCGGGCGATCCTCGGTGAGGACAAGCCAGACGACAGCGCGCACTGGTTCTGGTCGGATCAGTACGAGTACAACATCCAGTTCACCGGAAACCACCAGGGCGCCGACGATCTCGTGGTGCGGGGCATCGTCGCCGACAACGAGTTCTCCGCCTTCTACCTCCGCGGCGGGCAGCTGACCGCCGCATTCGCCATCGACCGTGGCGAGGACATCATGGCCGCCCGCGAAATGCTCGGCCGAACCTTCGACCGCACGATGCTCGCCGACGAGGACGTCGACCTGTGGGAGCTCGGCGAGGAAGTGGTGCACTGACATGACCGAACACACCCCCGTCATCGGGGCCAATCACATCGACGGCCAATGGATTCCGGCCGCATCGGGTGCCACCTTCGACAGCGTGGACCCGGCCGATCCCAGCCGCGTGGTCGGCACCTTCCCGGACTCCGGCGCCGACGACGTCCGTGCCGCCGTCGATGCCCTGGAGAAGTCCGCGCCCGAATGGGCGGCCACACCTCCGGAACGTCGGGCACGAATCCTCGAAGCCGCCGCGGCCGAGCTCGAATCGCGCGCACCGCAGCTGGTCGAGGAGATGGTGCGTGAAGAGGGCAAGACGCGTGCCGAGGCCACCATGGAGGTGAGCCGCACCCCGATGAACCTGCGGTTCTACGCGGCCGAGGCCGTCCGCGCCGGCGGCAGCACCTATCCGGCGACGCCGGGCAGCATGGTGTACACGGTGCGTGAACCGGTGGGGTGCGTCGGTGCGATCACGCCGTGGAACTTTCCGCTCAACATCCCGTCCCGCAAGCTCGGTCCGGCACTTGCCGCCGGAAACACGGTGCTGTTCAAGCCTTCCGAGATCACCCCGCTGATGGGCCAGCGCCTCGTCGAGGCGCTGCTGGCGGGCGGACTACCCGGCGGTGCCATCGCGTTGGTGCAGGGCGGGGGAGCGGCCGGTGCGGCCGTCGCCGCCGACGAGCGCGTCGACGCGGTGACCTTCACCGGGTCCACCGACGTCGGACACGCCATCCATCGGCAGGTCGGGCCGCAGCGCCGTGTGCAGTTGGAGATGGGCGGCAAGAATCCGACCGTCGTGCTCGGCGACGCGGACATCGAGACGGCGGCCGCCACGGTGGTGAAGGGAGCGTTCGGGTTGTCGGGGCAGGCGTGCACCGGCACCAGCCGACTGATCGTCGTCGACGAGATCCACGACGCACTCGTCGATGCGGTGCTGGCCCGCGTCGAGAAACTCGTCGTCGGTGCAGGTGTGGACGCCGACGTCACGGTGGGGCCGCTGGCCAGCGCTGCGCAGTTGCGCAAGTACCGCGAGTACGTGGAGATCGGTGTCGCCGAAGGCGCGGTGCTGCGCACCCCGCGGGTCGACGACGAGCGCGGAGGCTACTTCGCCCTGCCCGCGGTGTTCACCGATGCCACCCCCGACATGCGGATCGTGCGTGAGGAGATCTTCGGGCCCGTACTGGCCGTGCAGCGCGCTCGCGACCATGCCGAGGCACTGGAGTTGGCCAACGCCACCCGTTTCGGTATGAGTGCCGCGATCCTCACTCGAGACCTGCAGCGCGCCATGGAGTTCGCGAGTGCCTCGCAGACCGGGCTGGTGAAGATCAACCAACCCACCACCGGCATGGCGATGAACGCCCCGTTCGGCGGGTACAAGGCATCGAGTACCCAGACGTTCAAGGAACAGGCGGGCGCCTCGATGATGCAGTTCTACCAGTCCGAGAAGACCATCTACCTGACGCCGGCCGGCTGACGGACCCACGACCACCGTTCGACCAGGAGGAAAAGCCATGGAATTCAAGCGGGTTGCCCGGTCGGGCCAGGTCCCCGAGGGCATCGTGCGGCGCTTCTACGCCGACGAGTACGAGGTGGCGGTGTCGCGCCTGGACGGCAAGGCGTACGCCACGTCCAACTACTGCTCGCATCTCGACTGCCTGCTCTCGTCGGGCAAGTTGGTGCAGGACGGCATCGGGTGCTCCTGCCACGGAAGCGCTTTCGACCTGGAGACCGGCGAGCCGATCTGCCCGCCGGCCACCGAGCCGATCAAGACCTATCCGTGCGAGGAGCGTGACGGCGAGATCTTCGTCGGGATCGACCCGGCCGAACCGCCGGAGGGGCCGCGTCGGCGCAAGCTGCGGGCCGCGACATGATCACTCGCCCACCGACAATGGCCACCCGCGGCATGGTGGCCACGAGTCATCCGTTGGCCAGTGCCGCCGGGCTGCGGGTGCTGTCCGAAGGTGGCAACGCCGTCGACGCGGCGCTCGCGGCAGCAGCCGTCACCTGGATGACCCTGCCCGGCCAATGCGGTATCGGCGGTGATGCGTTCGCGGTGGTGTCCGAACCCGACGGATCGGTGTGGACGGTCAACGGCAGCGGCTACGGCCCCGACGGTGGCACGCCGGACTTCTATCGCGAGCAGGGCATGTCGGCTATCCCGCTCGACGGTCCGCTCGCCGTGACGGTGCCCGGTGCCCCGGCTGCCTTGTCGGCGTTGCACTCTCGGGGCGCCACCCGGAGTCTGACCGAGCTGTGGGAGCCGGCCGCGCGGATCGCCGAGCGCGGACTGCCCTGTTCGGTCAAGACCCGTGACGACGTGCGCGAGGCGTTGGGGCCGGTTCTCGCCGACGAGACGCTCCGGGCGGCGTTCACCGACGGCGGCCAGGTGCCGCTGGTGGGATCGCGGCGTGGCCAGCCGGAGCTGGCGGCCACCATCCGACGGCTCGCTGCCGATCCGGCGTCGTTCTACCGCGGCGAGATCGCGCAGCGGTGCGTGGACGCGTTGGTGGCCGGTGGTGCGCCGTTCAGCGGCGACGAATGGCAGGCGTCGGGATCGGTTGCGCCCGAGGCCGCACTGGCCGCGCGCTACGGCGATGCGGTGATTCATCAGACGCCGTCGCCGTCGGCGGGCTGGATGGTGTTGCAGCAGGCGCAGTTGTGCGGTCCCGAGCTCGGCATGACGCCGTGGATGGGTGCCGATGCCATCGAGACCATGGCGGTGGCGGCGCGGATCGCGTTCGAGGACCGCTTCGAGAGCTGCGGTTCCGACAACGACGGTGTTGTCGGCGTCCTGGGGGCCGAGGCGATCGCCGAGGGCCGTCGTCGCATGGCGTCTGCGCTCGGCACACGCGATTTCGCTGTCGCCGGTGGTGACACCACGTCGCTGGTCGTCGTCGACGACGAGGGACGCTCGGTGAGCTTCATCCATTCGCTGGCCTTCACGTTTGGTGCCAAGTTCAGCGTGCCCGGGACCGGCATCGTGCTCAACAACCGGCTGGGCCGCGGGGCATACCTGATCGACGGACATCCCAACGAGGTGAAGCCACGCCGAAAGCCATTACACACCTTGAACGCCTGGGTCGCCACCGACGACGACGGACATCTGATGGCCGTCGGCAACACTCCCGGTGGTGACGGGCAGGTGCAGTGGAACATGCAGGTGCTGTCTCATCTGTTCGACCATGGCCTCGATCCGCAGGAAGCGGTCTCGGCGCCGAGGTTCACCGTGTTTCCCGGCTCGGACGCCAACACGATCGGCAAGGAGCACGAGATCCGCATCGAGACCGGTGTGGCGGCTGAGACTCGCGACGAACTGCGTCGTCGGGGACATGCCGTCCGCGATGTCGAGCCGTTCGGTGAGGCGGGCAGCGCCCAGGTGATCTCGGTGGATCCTCAGGGATTTCTGCTCGGCGGCAGCGATCCCCGGCAGGAAGGAGTGGCACTTGGCCTCGAATGACGCTGCTGCCGTTTCTGTTCCGGCGCCGCAGGGACGCTATGTGCCCGCGACCCGGGTCTCGACGACCATCCGGACCGCCGGCATGACCCCGCGACGCGATGGACGGTTGTTGCTCACCGGGCGGGTGGGGATCGATGTGTCGGTGCTGCAGGCCCGCGATGCCGCCGCAGTTGCGGTGCGCAACGCGTTGATCGCCGCGCGATCGCTGTTGGCCGAGGGGGAGCGGTTGCGGTGTGCGGAGATGACCGTCTACGTCGCCTGCGACGGCGACTTCACCGAGCATTCGTCGGTCGCCGACGGCGCATCGGACGTGTTGGCCGCCGAGTTCGGTGTCGACGGTCTGCCCGCCCGCAGTGCGGTCGGCGTCTACGCGTTGCCCGGTGGGTCGCCGGTCGAAATCGCGCTCGTCGCCGAGGCCGTTGCGTCCTGAGACAGTCCTCGCTCCCGACGCTTGCTGAACTGGGCGATCATCGGGAGCTCCGGAGCGCCCGCGTCATGATGCGGGCCAACACAACCACCTGAAAGCACATGACAACAGCAACTCCCACGCGCCGATCCACTCCGATGGAATCATTGACCCGCATGAACCCCGCTTCACGGCATCTCGGGCTGATGATCGCCCTGACCTTCGTCACCGGACTGGTCGACGCCGGCGGCTACCTCGGCCTCGACCGCGTGTTCGTCGGCAACATGACCGGCAACGTGGTGATCCTCGGCATGGGCGCCGCCGGTGCCGACGGACTCCCGGTTCTGGGCCCGGCACTGGCCTTGGCCACCTTCATCTTTGGTGCCGGCATCGCCGGATTGTCGATGCGCTCCAGCCCGGCCGGATGGAGTCCACGACTCAGCGCGGTCGTCGTCGGTTCGGTCCTCCTCGTCGCCGCGACGGCGATCCTGATCGGCTTCGCCTCCTCCGACGACGTGAAGGTCGTGGCCGCCGCCATGACAGCGTTTGCGATGGGCATGCAGGCCGCCGCGGCACGGAAGGTCGGCGTCGCCGACGTCACCACCGTGGTCGTCACCTCGACGATCACCGTCTGGGCCGTCGACATGTTCGCCCGCCCCAGCCGCGCGACGATCCTGAACCGTCGAATCGCGGCGATCGTGGCGATTCTGTTGGGGGCATTGGTTGGTGCGCTACTCGTAGAGATCGCGTTGTGGCTGGTGTTCGCGGTGGCTGCGGTTCTGGGTGGGGTAGTGGCTGTGGTTGGGCACGGGACGATGCTCGCGGAGGGTCGCCTGGCGAAGTCTGGACCAGAGGCGCGTAGCTGAAGTCCGTCAGACCAGGTGAGGGCCGAAGATCAATGGGGGCGACGGAGGCCGCTCGAGGGCGGCTGTGGTGTCGGAACTGCCCGAGCTGCGGCCACCTCGTGTCGTGGACTGCCCGGACATCCAGACGCGTAGGCGCACAGCACGATGGGTAGTACCCGATCAACAGGGACTGGGCTCACCGATCTTCACCGCCGACAACACGGCGTCGCCTTCACCGAAGGGGGTGCCCGGTTGTGGAGTCTGAGCAACGACAACCCAGTTGCGATCGAGAATCTGGGAGCGCCCCTGGCCGGTGGCATCAGCGCTTCTCGAGAAAAAGACGCCGGCGTCCTGGATCTTGTTCTGTGCGTCTTGAAGATTCAAACAGACGACATCCGGCATGATTGCCGAACTTTCCTGGGGTTGTGCAGAGGCCGTCTCGGTGACCGGGGGCGCCGCGATTGGTGTGGTGGCCTCGACCGTGGTGCGTTGTGTATCGACCGCCACGGTTTCCGTTGCAGTCGATGTGAGTGTCGTGGTGGCTTGCGGCTCGTCGGCCCCGCTACATGAAGTGATCGAGATCGTGACGCCGACTCCGATGACAGTCGAAATTGCGAAATGTTGGATACGACGCATCATTACGCCTCCCTGGCGGTAGTTCGTAGATGACGAAAGGATCGCAGGAAAGCGGCTGCTCGTTACAACGGATGCGGAGAGAATGCGAGTTGTCTTGCCGGATTGAGCCGGTTTGACTGTACGTACCGATATTGAAAGGGATGGATGAAACGGCGCACTGGGCAGACGGACGGAAACACTGAGGTCTCTGTCGGCACCAGGTTCACTCGATTTCCTACGGTTGGGACGGGAAGTTCTGCCCAGTTATCAAGTCACGTACCTCGCGAGACGGTACTCGATCAGTTCGGACGCCATCGCCTCGAAGGGGCGCGATGATCGGGCTCGATCGTGAACGACGGTACGATCCGGTCCGATTCGAGGTGGAAGATGCAGGTGATCGACTGTCTGCCCGGCCGCCGCACCGGCGTTGAAACCGACGTGGGGGAATGCCGGGCGATGATCGTCGCCCGTATCTCGTCGACGAGAGCGAACAAGTCGGTCCGCTCGGCGGGCGTGGCCTGCCACCAGTCGCCGATATGCCGGCGCGTGATCACCAGGGCGTGCCCGGGCGTCACCGGGTAGCCATCGCAGATCGCGAAGGCGGATTGATTGGCGCGATCCACTCGCTGTGAGGGATGTCGAAGAACAGGGATTCGCATTCGGCGGGTGGGAACTTCGGCACAGGGTGAGTAGATCACGTAGGGGTGACAGGGCCAAGGCCAAGCCGTAGCTCTTGAGTCACTGCGAACTTGCTTTCCGTGGGCAAGTCCCCTGTGGGTACGCAAGTTCTATTCTTCTCGGCGTTGTCGGGCGCGCAGCGACGAGAGTCAGAGGAGACGGTGTGGTCGAGACCCGAGACCCGGGCGGCCGTCGACGGCGATGAACGGACTCAGATCTTCTGCGAGGTTCTCGCGCCAGATGCACGCGGCCTCGACTGTGGAATCGCAGGGTGGTCGCGTGATCGGGCCGTTCGGGGTCCGGACTGATCCGCCTGCTGGCGGCCACCTGGCGTGTGCACGTGGCGGTTCCGCGGTTCGTGTGCGCCATCCATGGGGTCGATGAACACAAAGTGGAAACATGTTTGCGGACACGAGAGTCGAGTTGGGTGACCGTGCTGATGGATCTCACTCCGGTCATCGACGGCACCGGGCCTGCCCGGCTGCTCGACATGATCACCGGCCGCTCCACGCGGATGGGTGTGCGCGACCAAGTTCACCGACCAGGAGTATCTGCAGGTCATCGCTGCCTACGAGCATCCGCAACGACGCATAGGCAGGGAGAACCTGGGCTACTTCGACTTCGGCGTCTCCAACAGGCCCGTCGAAGCCATCAACGGACGACTCGAACGTGGGTCCTGGGAATGTGGGAATGAAGGCGGCTCTTAGGACGCCTGAAACCTGGTCCCTGTGCACTGAGATAGGCCTGGATCCCCTCACTTTCAAGGAACCTGGTTACTAGCTTCGGTTCGGAGATCTATCCCAATCATGTCGTGGCGGAATGAAGCAGTCTCGAATGGCTGATCCACAGACCGTCGACCCGAAATCACGTCCAGTGAAAGTTCCATTCGGAGCGATGTCACGAGCATCCGTAACGTGACCTGCATCGTGTTCGAAGGGAACTGTGACGGCTGTCGGTGGTAGCTGATAGAACTCGATCAAAGCGAAATTCATCTCCTCGGAGTGGACTAGCACCAGGTTCGTTCGGAGCAGTGGAGGAAGATGATGGCAGGCAAAGGCTGGAGCAATCCGGACAACGCATTGGAGGGATTGGTCAACGATTTCCGCAGCCGTTGCACGAAGGTCTACAAGGAAGACGCCAACCGCGTTCAGGAGGATGCCGGCAAGGAACGCGGTATCGCGGAGGGCGGGTACGGCCGGAAGCAGATCCAGGAGCTGATTCAGAACTCGGCAGACGCGCTCCAAGAATCACCCGGGCGAGTCGAGGTCGTCCTGACGTCGGATCATCTCTATGTAGCGAACGAGGGTGCGCCTTTCACAGACACCGGTGTCCGTGCGCTCCTCTACACGCACTTGTCGAACAAGACCGGAACAGAGATCGGTCGGTTCGGACTCGGGTTTAAGTCCATCAGCGGTATCTCGGATGGTCCACAGCTCTTCAGTCGGTCTGTGTCGTTCGAGTTCAATCGGGCCCAGGCTGCGAGCGTCTTGTCTGCGGAACTCGACAGAAGCTTCGGACCTAAGGATGTTCCGTCTCTTCGTCTTGCATGGACCATCTCCGATCCGCTGTCGGAGTTCCGATCGGATGACATTCTGACCGGGTTGTCGGCGTGGGCGGTGACGATCGTCAAGGTGCCGCTTCTGCCCGGCGCTGCACTGCAACTGTCCGAGGAGATCGAGAAGTTCGACGAGTCGTTCATCCTCTTCGCTCCTCATGTTCGTGAGCTGGGCCTCCGGGATGAGGTCCGAGGCGACAATCGCCACTTCTCTTCGGTCAAGCGGGGTAGTCGTATCACGCTCACGACCGAAGACGGCCAACGTGAGTGGCTGGTGGTCTCGCGCAAGCATGAGCCTTCGGACGCTACTCTCGAATCGGCCGGGCATGCTGCGCGCCGAGAGTCTGTCGATGTCAGCTGGGCCGTGCCGGTGACAGGTAAAGCAGGTGTCGGACAGCTGAGTGCGTTCTTCCCGGTGAAGTCCGATCTGACTCTCAGCGGTAAGGTCAATGCTCCCTGGAAGCTCTCTGATGACCGGATCAATGTCATCGAATGCACGTTCAATCGTGAGATTCTCATCGACGTGGTACCGCAGCTGGTGGTCGATGCCCGCAAAGACCTCATCGCTGAGGGGAGGTACGGCCGCTACATCGACGTTCTTCCAGCACGAGGCCGAGAAACTCGAAGCTGGGCGGACTCGGTCCTCAACGAACCCGTCTACTCGGCGCTTCGTGATCACCGGTGTCTTCCGGATCTCGACGGTGTCCTCCGTTCACCGAATTCGGTGAAGCGCGTTCCCGAAGCGGTGGACAAGTTTGCCGATCAATGGATTTCGGTGGTCGGCAATCGATCTGCATGGGTGCATCCGGACTGCACGACCAACAACGAACGCCGTTCCAAGGTCGAGAGGCTGATGCAGGAGATCCCGGTGTCGGTGGGGAGAGTGCTCCACTGGCTCCAGGATGTCGTGTCTGCGTCGGACGCCGCGCACTCGGTTGCCGCTGTCGAACTCGCCGCCGTCGTCGTCGGTGCGGGAGCCAACGCAGAGAAGGATGTCCGTGACGCGAAGATCGTTCTCTTGGAGAACGGGACCCTGCAGCAGCCAGTTCAGGGAAGATGCTTCATCAGGACGAAGCCGGACCAGGACGGAGCGGTCTTCGTCGACGGTGAGGTGGCGAGTGTTACGAGCGCTCTCGAATCCTTGAAGCGCCTCGGGATAACCGAGTTCGAGGACAGCGGTGAAATGCTTCAGTTGCTCGCAGATCTGCGGAAGAACGGGACGGTCGACTGGGATCGGTTGTGGGTCGCGCTGCGCGGTTCCGGAGTGTCGCGGGTCGGCTCGGCGTTCGACAGCATCCTCGAAGGCAAGGCAGCCAAGCTCGTGCATGTACGCAACGGTCTCGGGAAGTGGGTCCTCCCGGCCGGACTGATGGTTGCCGGGGAATTGCTCAAGGCGCTGAAGGAGGACGGGGCCTATCTCGCGGACTCGGACTACCACGCTGCAGACCACGACATCCTTGCGCTGTTGGAGGTGCGGTCGAGGCCGATTCGTTCATCGACTCACGCTCACGAGACCTGGGTCGGCAAGTATTGGAGTGAGGTCAAAGCTGCGGTCGGTGACCGGATGAAACTCGGTATACAGGCGCGCGACAACATTCGTATCGAGTCCATCGATTCGCCGTTGGGCCCGCTCCAGAACTTGCCGGAGTTGAGCGCGACCAACCGTATGGCACTTACAGTTGCGGTCCTCGACGAGATCCACACACCTCGAGTTCGCGTCAGCCACCCCGACGTCACGAACGGTACGGCACGTTATGTGGCACCTGAGGTCTGGTGGGCAATCGAGCACGGGATGTTGCCGACCGCCCTCGGCCCCAGGCCCGTCGGTGCGGTCTTTCGCCGAGTCTGAACGAGGACGAGTTCGAAGGCCTTTTACCCGCTCTCACGGAGATCGTCCTCAGCGAAGAAATGGAGAAGGTGCTCGATCTCAATCAGGACATCGGGTCGCTCACAACGGGCGAGTTTGCGGAAGTGGCCAGAATTCATGTGGAGCGTGATGATCTCGCCCGGGTAGGGAGGATCTACGCATGGTGGTGTTATACACACCCAGAAACTCCGCCCGAGAGTCTCTGGGTGAGGAGGGGTGGGATGTGGTCTGAGGAACCGCGAGCTTCGGTCGCGGTGGTGATGGGCCGCGAGACGGTTGGCGAGTTGGACTCGTTCGGAATCCCCTGCGTGATGGTGGACAGTGTCGAGGACGCGTACAACCTGACCGACCTCTGGGGTTGTCTTGCGGGAAACCGACTGCCCGTGGACTATTCGTTCGAGACCAGCGCCGAGCCGGCCTGTCTCGTGGACGTGTTCGATGTCTTCGACGAGCTGGAGCTCGATGATGATCCGGAAGAGCTGACTTTGCAGAAGTGTCTATCGATCAGCAAGGTCGCCGCAGTCCCGGGGAGACCGGAAGTGCGGGTCTCGTGTACGCATGCGCGGGATGGTGACACGATCCTCGTGACCGGCAACGACGACAACGAGATCCTCAAGCAGGTACTCGGAAGTCTGGCGCTGGACGACTCCGATGAACAGGTCGATGTCTTGCTGGAGCGGATGCGGCGGAAGCACAACACAAAGTTGATCCGGAGTATTAGGGCAGCGCCGGACAACGAGTCGCGACTGTTGGCATTCGCAGGCGAGCAGCGGCTCACGACGCTCATCCAGAAGGACGCATTCGAGTACCTGAGGCACTCCGAATCTGGTGAGCCGGCGGGTGTGGACCTCGCACGCCTGTGCATCACGATGCTCGGTGTCCGCGCGTTGGAACGTGTGTGCAAGGTCGAACCGCAGGGACTCCCCACGGCTCCTCCCAAGGCTTGGCACGGTTCGTATGAGACCCGAAAGTGGGTGCAAAACTTGGGTTTCGGAGAGGAGTGGGCAGGAACGAAGGCCCGCAAGCGCAACAAGCCGACCGAATATGTGGAAGGGCCGACCGAGCTCAAGCCACTTCACGATTACCAGAGGATCGTGTCGGAGCGTCTGATGGCAATGCTGACGAGCGATGGCCCGAAGCGCGGGATCATCTCGTTGCCCACCGGCGCCGGTAAGACGCGAGTCGCTGTACAGACGATCATCGAGACGATCAAGGCGGGGTCGTTGGACGGCGCGGAGAGTCCGTTTGCGGGACCCATCCTGTGGCTGGCGGATGGGGAAGAGCTGTGCGAGCAGGCAATTGAGGCCTGGTCGTATCTGTGGCGTTCCTACGGTAGGCAGGACACACAACTGGTGTTGAGCCGGTTCTGGTCGACCTACGAAACCGAGGAAGAGTCCGGTGGCGTCCAAGTGGTGGTTGCCAACTGGCAGAAGGTGAAGAAGCGCGCGGTCGACAATCCCGACTATGCCTGGCTTGCCGAATCACCTCTGGTGGTGATCGACGAAGCGCACGGTGCGCTGCATCCCTCCTACACGCAGATTCTGGAATGGACCGGGCGCACACATGCTCGTCGGGACAAACTGCTGCTGGGGTTGACCGCGACACCGTTCCGAGGTCGTCGCGACAACGAGGAGACTGAACGGCTCCTGAAGCGTTTCGACGACAACATCCTCGATCGGGGAGTGTTCGGTGACGAGCATCCGCAGGTCCGCCTACAGCGTGAGAGGTACCTTGCTCGTACGAGCCTCGAGATCTTGCATGGAGAGTCGGCCGATCTGTCCGACAAGGACATCCAATTCTTCAGGGACATGTACTGGCTTCCTGCGGATGCGGCCCGGAAGCTCGGCCGAAACGAACAGCGCACGCGGAAGATCATCGAATCGATTCTGAGCAAGCCGGACGATTGGCCTATCGTCGTTTTCGCCGCGTCCGTGGAGAACGCGCAGACTCTCGCGACTCTGCTGACGTTGGCGGGACGCCCGGCCGCATCCATCGACCAGGACACCAGCCCGGAGGATCGGCGATCGGCGATCGATAGATTCAAAGCAGGAGAGCTCCGAGTCCTGACGAATTACGCCGTGTTGTCGCAGGGGTTCGATGCACCGAGCACTCGGGCCGTCTACATCACCCGACCGACCAGCAGCGAGGTCAAGTACATGCAGATGGTGGGACGAGGATTGCGTGGTCCCAACAACGGTGGCAGCGAGGATGTGCTCATCGTCAACGTACTCGACAACCTCGTCGAGTTCGCCGACAGTATCGTCTTCGACAGTTTGAAGGAGATCATCGAAGAAAGTGACACTCAGAGTGACGCTCTCGTTGGATGATGCCCAGCGCAGGTTGCTGGACGCCCCGACCACGGAGCGCCGGGTGGTCATCGCGGGCCCGGGCGCAGGAAAGACGACGGCCAGCATTGAGCTGGCGCGTGAGATCGGTGATCGTCAATCACCCACCGGTGATGATCGAGCTGTGCTGTTCGTGTCGTTCTCGAGAGCGGCGATGGCGGCCGCGTTCACGTCGTTCGGTAGTACAGCCGAGCCAGCGTTGGTGGACGTGGCCGCCATGACCCTGGACTCCCTGGCATGGCAGCTGACGGAGACCAGTGGCGATCCACACGGCCCGGAACCTGATTTCGAGAACGTGATCCGACGTGCGACGGAGAAGCTCAGGTCCGACTACGACGAAGAGATCGACGCTGTTGCACACCTGATAGTCGATGAGGCGCAGGACATGTCGACAGTGAGGCGTGACTTTCTGTACGCGATCATCGACAGACTGCCCGACGATGCGGGTGTCACGGTGTTCGGAGATCCGCTACAGTCCATCTACGAATTTCTGGACACAGCATCTGACGGTGTTGAAAGCGCCTGGGAGTCATTGGTCGCAGGACTCGCTGCCCGGTCGATCACGGCAACGTACGTTCTCGACGGCGCACACCGTGCACGTCGACGAGGACCCAAGAAAGTTGCCGCGGTCATCGACGGTCTGAGATCGGCTGGTTCTCGACAGCAAGTGAGTTTGCTAGATGATCTGATCACGGATCTGACCCACCTCGAAATAGGGGAGTTCGTGGCCGATTCTCGTGGCTGGACCGGCACTACCGCAGTGCTGACCAGGACGAATTTGGATGCGACCCATCTCTTCGAGACCATCGCTTCGGCAGGCGTTGCATGCGGATGGAACGAACCGGGTCGACCCCGCCCGAGAGTTGCGCCCTGGGTCGCACAGCTGTGGGCATCGGTCGACGGAAATCCTTTGACAAGAAGGGATTTCATGGTGTTTGCCGCGTCTGGGGCTCACCTCGACTCCGAGTGGTTCCGCCTCATGCTGACGGAGGGTGATGGCGGCGACTCGGTCGACTGGCAGAAGTTGGTCAGGAGCCTGCGGGCCGGGGTCGACCCATCGAGCCCCTGGTACGTGGTTCCGGAATCTGATGTCCTGGTGTCGACCATCCACCAGTCGAAGGGACTCGAGTGGGACAACGTTGCAGTGGTCGATGCCGAGGGGCTTCTGCGGGATGTAGGGTGCCGAGATCCGGAAACGGAGTTGCTGTCCGTGGCGCTGTCCCGCGCACGTGACCGGGTGGTGGTCGTCGACTGGCGCTCGCCGTTCACCAAGAGCAGACCGGGTGGTGGCCTCAGGTATGTGCCACACCCGAAGAACCGTCAACCGACGGCTGTGCAACTCACGCCGGACGTGATCCGTACGGACAAGCCGTCCGGCGGGCGTGAGGCACAACAAGTTCTCGGCAGCTGTGACAGGAATGCACCGGTCGAATTCGACTTGCTCGAGTCGGGTGCTGCGGAGTGGCCGACCTATAGATGCCGCATCGAGGGGACGACTGTGGGAGTCACATCAAAGTGCTTCGGTCGGCGTCTCGCGGCCGTGGCCGGGCGTCCTCACAGATGGCCGAGCCTCGGGTCGGTACCGACGGATGGCGTGGAAACGGTCTGGGCGACGTCGAATGGCCTGCAGATGTGGCTCGTGCCCAGGCCGTTCGGGATGGCAGAGGTGACATGGGGGGCGGAATGACGGAGCGGGGTGGCCTCGGAGCTCGGTACGAGGCGCGCGATCAGATCGTGGTGGATCTCGAGCGGGAACTGATGGGGCCGATCGAAGCCGTGCAGATCGATGAACCACCTCTGAACAGGATCATCGTCGGAGTGCTCCACCCGCGGAAGAGTGCGATTTCAGAGCCGGAGTTCCATGAAGGCCTCGAAGGTGACGAGGCGCTGCAGTCGGGTGACATGGGTGCCGGCTCGCGGCAGGACGGGGACCCTGATTCTGCTGTCGCGCTTTCGCGTGCCTTCAAACCGTCTTCCATCGGACTGACATTCACAGTGTCGTCATCGGCTCCGCGGATACGCGTGGAGGCGAGTGCGCGCCGATACCGAGAATTGGAAGACCGGCGGTGGGCGCCGGTGGATGTCCGGTCGGTGGACGATCTGGAGATCGACTGCGGGACATCAGGTCCGATAGAATATCAGATCTCGGGTGACGAGGAACTCCGGTTGGTAGGTGTCGTCCGGAAGGCTGTGGGCGGCCTGATCCGTGTCACGCTTTCGATCGTCAACACCAACGACTCGGACAAGGGCGCTCGGACCGATGCACTATGTTGGTTTCGTCCACAGATCAAAGTGAGCGTCGTCGCCGGCGAGTTCGTCGACCGCCGCTCGGCTCGGGTGGCGATCGCGGATGACCAGGATGTCCGGTCGTCAGACTTTCTCTACCGTGACGAACCTGTCCTGGCGGTCGGGCACGGTTGTGCGGTCACGTGGAGTGGCGACTCGGACTCGGTGGCCGAGGTCACCACCACGTTCTTGCCCTCTCACGAGGTGCCACTCGCCAGGCCTTCGGGTGGAGACGACCTCGACCCGTTCGGGACCTACGACCTTGCGATGAGATCCCTTGCTGTTCAGTGTGATACTGCTGACCTCAGGGCCATGGCCGATGCATATGAGAAGTGGATTCAGGCGCGTCGCGCGGGCGCGGACGCGATGACCGCGCCGTACAGGGACCAGGCGTACACCCACCTGGGACTCGCCGAGGAGTGTGCACGCAGGATCAGAGCGGGGATCGATGCCGTCGAGAGTGGCGATCCGCAGATCGGGAGAGCCTTTCGGCTGATGAACGAGGCGATGGTCAATCAGCGCGATGCTCAGGACCGCGCTCGCGGGGTGCCGCTGTCCGGCCAACGCTGGCGACCGTTCCAGATCGCCTTCATCCTCATGAACATTCCGGCGCTCGCATCGAGTGATCACGGCGACCGCGATGTCGTTGATCTGCTCTGGTTCCCTACGGGTGGTGGAAAGACCGAGGCGTATCTCGGGTGCATCGCGTTCAGCATTCTGCTTCGCCGTCTTCGTCGGGCGGATGACGGTGGTGTCTCCGCGGTCATGCGTTATACGTTGCGGCTGTTGACGCGACAGCAGTTCGAACGTGCGGCGGGTTTGATATGCGCGCTCGAACTCGTCCGACGGCGGGAACTTCCCGCGGCCACCCCGATCTCGCTCGGACTCTGGGTGGGAAACCAGGCCACACCGAACAAGGTCCATGACGCCGGTGCCATTCTCGAGAAGATGGCGGCGGGGGAGCGTCCTGAGGGGTCGACCCCTGTCCAACTGCTCCGATGCCCATGGTGTGGTTCGGACATGGACCACACCAATTACGATGTGGTCGAAAAGGGCAGACTCGTCATGAGGTGCTTGTCGCGCGACTGCGAGTTCGATGACGAACTACCCCTCTACGTCACGGACGACGATGTTTATCGGGTTCGCCCCTCTCTCGTCATCGGCACCGTCGACAAGTTCGCGTTGATGACCTGGCGGTCCGAGGTCGGTCGGCTGCTGTCGGTTGATGGACCCGACTCCCGGCCGGATCTCATCGTGCAGGATGAGTTGCATCTGATCTCGGGGCCGCTGGGAACGATGGTCGGACTGTACGAGTCGGCATTCGATCTTGCCTGCACAGGCGCCGGCCGTCCGAAGGTCTTGGCTTCGACCGCGACGATTCGACGCGCTGAGCAACAGGTCCGAAATGTGTTCGACCGATGCTCGGTTCAATTCCCTCCCCCAGGTCTTGACCCGGCAGACAACTATTTCGCCGTGGAGGCATCCCCGGAGCAGAAGGGGACTCGCCGTTATGTGGGTGTGATGGCTCCCGGAATCAGCCAGGCGACTATGCTCATCTGGATCTATTCGGCGATCCTTCAGTCCGTCAACGAGTTGGACGTCGACGACGATGTCAGGGACGACTATTGGACCCTGTTGGGCTACTTCAACAGTCTGAGAGTGTTGGGCTCGACGTATCTCCAGGTCCTCGACGACATTCCGCATCGCATCGATGTGCTTGCGGAGCGGCATGAGAGAGATGCAAGGGAGATATCGAAGGACAAGGAGCCTGTCGAACTCACCTCGCGTGTGGATCAGACAAAGATTCCGGAGGCGATGGGTCTCCTGGAGACGTCCTATCCGCAAGCGGACAGTCCGGACCTGGTGTTGGCTACGAACATGATCTCGGTTGGCCTCGACATCAACAGGCTGGGATTGATGGTGGTGGCGGGTCAGCCGCAAAGCACGTCCGAGTACATCCAGTCGACGAGCCGGGTCGGTCGCCGGAATCCGGGGCTCGTGGTCGTTGCTCTGAATGCGCAGAGATCAAGAGACGCTTCCCATTACGAGTCGTTTGTCCCATTTCACCGGGCCCTCTACCGAGAGGTGGAGCCGACGACGGCGACGCCTTTTGCCTCACGTGCCCGGGACCGTGGAGCGCATGGAACCCTCGTGGCGGCGGTTCGGATGATCGTGGCGGCTCTCCGGGAAGACGGGTCGGCGGGAAGGATCGACGAGTTCCGGTCCGAAGTGGACGCAGTGATTGCGGGGTTTGTTGCTCGTGCGCACCGGATTTCGCCAGACGAAGTGGATTCGTTCGCCGACCAGTTGGACGGACTGGTCAGGACTTGGGCGGATTGCGCGTCCAGCGGGTTGGTCGATCGATACGGAACGCTCAGGCATCCGCGCGATCGCAAGCCGGCAAAGGGGCACCCGTTGCTCATGTCCGCCGGTGGAAGCTATCCCGATCCCGCGAGTTATCCAGTGGGAGAACCACCTTGGCCTGCACTGTCGAGTATGCGCGATGTGGACGCCGAGACGGATCTCTACGTCAAATACCTCAAAGAGGACTCCTAATGGCACTGTCACGTACCTTGCGAAAATCGGCCCCGACGAAGGCGACCGTACGGCGATCGCAGCTCATCACGACATACGGAACCGGGGCGATCCTGCCCGTCGAATCCGAGAGCTTCATGGTCACGGGGTTGGAACATTGGTCGCCCCGGGACGAGCATCGGATCGATGAACCGAGACTGTGCAGGCTTCTCGGTGTCGACAGGTTGTACAGCCCGCCGGGTGGGGAAGGGGCGTCCAAAGTTCCGATGGTCCGCTTCCCGGAGTGGGTTTCGTGTCCGATATGTCACCGGCTCGACAAGTTCTGGCGGTTGGCAGACAAGGTGAACGGGGACTACGTCAACAAATGTAGGCACTGTGTGACACCTCGCTTGGTCCCGTCGCGCTTTGTGGCCTGCTGCCCCGCGGGCCACATCCAGGACTTTCCATACCGATACTGGACGCATCGAGGAACGGTGTCGGCCGATGACTCGGAGCACTCGCTCCGTATCCACACGGACCCGAGTGACTCGAGCCTGGCCGGTATAACCGTCAACTGCACGTGTGGCGCGGTGCGCTCATTGGAGGGTGCGCTCGGTAGTGGTGCAATCGGACTGCGTTGTGGTGGGAACTCCCCGTGGCTCGACAAGTTGCGCGATGAGTGTTCGGAGAGTCTTGTCGGCCTGCAACGCGGAGCTTCGAATGTCTGGTTTGCGGACGTCCGGTCTGCGCTGACGGTGGACAGAAACCTCACCGCCGCGGAGGAGTTGCTCGAGCGGATACTTCCCGAACTCGAAGGGGTTCCAGATACCGATCTGGCTGTCTTGCTGGGGATCAAGGCGCGTCAACACGGCGTGGATGCCGACGAGCTCGTCGCAGCCTACCGACGGCAGAGCGACAAACCACGTGACTTCGCCCAGGGGAGCAAGGATCTTCGGGCTGCAGAGTACGAGGCTCTCGGGCGATTGCATCCAGACGGAGCTGACAAGACCTTTGTCTGTGTCCCGGAGCGCAATTCCACCGAAGTTGGTCCGGCGGTCGGCCTGGTAGAACTGGTTTCACGGGTCACGCGGCTGCGCGAAGTGCGGGTGCTCAGTGGGTTCGCGCGTGTCAGTGCGGGTCCCGAATCGGCATCCAACCCATTCGGCGCCTTGTCCAGGAAACGTGCCGGATGGTTGCCTGCAATTGAAGTGCTCGGTGAGGGAGTGTTCGTCCGGATACGTGAAGACGCGCTGAAGGCATGGGAGGAAACGGATTTTGCGCAGGATCGAATCGGTGTACTGACAACCGCAATACATGCTGCGGCGCCACAAGGCGCCCGGGGTCCTGCCGTTTCTGTGCGTTTCCTCGTCCTGCACACCTTGGCGCACACTCTGATGCGAGAGCTTGTGCTGGACACGGGGTATCCCGCGTCATCGATCCGCGAGCGCATCTACGCAGAGCCACAACAGTCGGGCGTTCTCCTGTACACCGCGACTGCCGACGCAGCCGGAAGCCTGGGGGGACTCTGTTCGCACGGATCGATGAAGAACATTTCCCGCATCATGGAGTCGGCGACCGAATCTGCTCAGTGGTGTTCGGCCGATCCTGTATGTCTGGAATCGGTCTCGACTGGTGCCGGCGCGACGAATCTCGCGGCATGCCACTCGTGTCTGCTGGCACCAGAGGTTTCCTGCGAGTGGCAGAACCGCTACCTGGATCGCGCATCTCTCGTCGGGCTCGAAACCACATCCGGTGACGGGCTGCTGACCGGAGCATGGCCTGCGAATCCATGACGGTCGGTCGCGATGTGCCGCAGAACCACACTCCGCCAATCTGAGACATCCGGCCGGCAGAGTTCTATGGTCACAAGTGAATGCGTAGACGACCGGAGGACGCTTGGCGTGGGAGAGGCTCAAGATCTCGATGTCGTGAACAAGATTCGGTTGCAACCTGACCCTGGCCTGGTCAAGAGTCTCGGTGCGAACCACACACTGGAGTCTGCGGTTGCGGATCTGATCGACAACAGCGTGGATGCTGGCGCAACGCACGTGTCCGTGAGGCTGCTGACCCAGGATGATCGGTTGATGCAGGTCGAGGTGGTCGACAACGGCAGTGGCATGGGTGCCACCGCGATCGACGCTGCCATGACGATCGGACGTCAGCGTGACTACACCCCAGGTGATCTCGGGCATTTCGGCATGGGGCTGAAAGCCGCATCCTTCGGGCACAGCGACGTGCTGACGGTGTGGTCCGCCAAATTTGACGAGGCCCCGGTCGGGAGGCGGATTCGTCGGCTTGACTACTCGCGAGACTTCACGTGTGAGGTGTTGTCGTCTTCTGCTGCCGCGGAGCACGCCGCGGAACGAGCAGGGCTGGTCGGCGGGGAGTCCGGGACGACGATCGTCTGGACCGAGCTCCGAAATTCATACCGAGGCCACAGTTCAGAGGAGGCGCGGACATGGCTCTCGAAGAGGCAGGATTCGCTGACCGCGCACCTCGGTGTGACCTACCACCGACTCCTGGCGGAGAAGCGGCTCAGGATTGAGATCTTGGTCGATGAACTTGCTGATGCGGCTGCTGGTCTAGGACTCCCTGTCCTGCCGATCGACCCTTTCGGATACCGAACCCCAGGGCATCCGGGATACCCGAAAGTTCTGACGGCAGCAGCGGGTGGGACACAGGTGCAGCTGACGTGCCATGTCTGGCCGGCCAAGTCCGATGTGACGGGGTTTCGCATCGGAGGTAAGCCAGGTAGCCAGTTCCAGGGGTTCTACATCTACCGAAACGACAGACTCTTGCAGATCGGTGGATGGTCCGATACCGCGACCTTCAGCGCATCCCGGCAGCTCGCAAGGGTGGTCATCGACGACACCACGGCCCTGGACCGTTTCCTCACCATGAATCCGGAGAAGAGTGGACTCAAGTTCGAGCCCATCTTCCACGACGCCATCGCTAAGGCCAAGGCGCCGGATGGGACGACTTTCCTCGAGTACCTGCAAGATGCCGAGACCGTCTTCGTGAACTCGAACAAGCGGAAACGGGTCCGTAAGCCGGTGATCCGACCAGGCAAAGGGTTTCCGCCGGCCTTGCACAGGCGAATCGGTGCCGAGCTCGACTACATGCACATCGACGGGCTCGACATCAAGTGGAAACGGTTGCCAGAAGGTGAGTTCCTCGATGTGGATTACCCGACAGGAACGCTGTGGCTGAACAGTCGCTACCGCGCGCTCTTCGCACCGGGCCGAGGGAGTCTCAACGACGCCCCGGTGCTCAAGGCGTTGCTCTACCTGCTGGCGCACGAAGTATACGAGGGTCAGCACCTCGGCGCGCGAGACAAGGATCAGATCGCGCTCTGGAAGAGTGTCCTGAGTGCAGCCGTGGTCGCCGAAGAGAAGATGCGCGGTGAGTGAAGGGAGCGTGGGGAATTGGTCATGACACCGTCGTCGAGCGATGCCCGCCATCTGAGTTTGACCACGCTCGACGAGCTCTGGGCGAGTGGAGCTCCCATCGAGTTACCGGTGGTCGGCGACCCTGCATGCCGTCTGCAACTCGATCCCGAGAACAGACTGCTCCGGCTGGTGACCGAATTCTCACGGCCGGAGCCTGACCTCGCCAAGTTCAGGAATATCCGGTTCGATGCGTACACGTCAGGCCGCGAGGAGTTCGGAGAGATCACGGTCCGAGTCGAGAGAAGCGCACACGGCGCGTACAGCTTGCTCGCCGACGTCGCGGACGGTCTACAGATCCGCAAGGTGCCACTTGCGGTCGCAGTCAGTGATGCGCTGGGCCGTCACCGTGATGTGATCGCGAATCGTGGGGCACTCACACTCCAGAGGGAAGTCGGGCTTTTCGGCGAATTGCTGTTTCTCGATTTCCTCATGCACACGATCGGTGCCGGGCCTGCGCTGGCTGCCTGGCAGGGACCGGTCGCCGAGGAACACGATTTTGTCTTCGAGACCGTGCACGTCGAGATCAAGTGCACGAGTAGCGAGCAGCGAAAGCACGTGATCCACGGACTCGGACAGCTGGTACCCGCAGGGGATGCGCCCCTCATGGTGTTGTCCATTCAGCTGACTCGAGGTGCACCGAACAGTGGCAGGACGCTCTCTGAGCTCATCGCTCAGGTGCGCAACAATGCAGCCGGACATTCAGCGGGTTTGGATGCAGCGCTGGAGGCATCCGGGTGGGCCGTAGACGACGCTGACTTGTATCCAACCGTGTGGGAATTGAGATCTGAGCCCAGGGCGTACGTTGTGGGAGAGGAGTTTCCGGCTTTGACGCCGGACAGGGTTGCCCGGGTCGTCCCCAACGCCGGACTGTTGTCCGACGTGTCGTATGCGGTGGATCTGACTGGCGTGTCGAGTGACCCGCTGCCCGAACCGATGAGTGGATTCGCTGGTCTAGGGGAAGGTTGAATCGATGACGACGCAGCATCCCGAATGGGTCGAGGCATTCGCGAATGCCTTCGGTGCACTGAAGAATCAGCACCCGAAGGCATTGCAGCCGATCTTGGCGGCTCTGGCCGGTGTGGACGTGACACAGTCGGAGTTGGCTGGATACCTGACAGGCGCCGATGAGAACGACCGGGCGTTGACGCAGGCCAGGATCGCATTGGCAGAGTGGGACCGCCTCGCCGATTATCCAGACGCAGAGGGAAATCCGACTCTTCCGCGGACAAATGAACGCCGTGAGGCAATCTACAGTGACCTGAAGGTGTCGGTCGCTGTGGCCGATGCGTTCACTGCCAGGGCCGGCGTTTTCCAAGCACCCACCACGGTCATCTCGAAGGTCTTCGAACCGTGGTATGCGGCCGAGCGGAAGCGCAGGGCCAGTGTCTACTGGGATCACTACGAGTCGTATCTGCAGACGGTCAAGAAGTGGCCTGCAGACTCTATAGCTTCGCTAGACGAATCCACCACCCAGGTGATCGAGCGTCTGAGCCGACCGACGCGAGCGGGGAGCAAACGGACCAAGGGCATCGTCGTCGGCTATGTGCAGAGTGGGAAGACGGCCAACTTCACGGGAGTGGCGGCCAAGGCGATCGATGTGGGGTATCGGCTCGTGATCGTTCTCACCGGGACCATCGAGATCCTCCGGGAGCAGACACAGCGGCGGATGGACATGGAGCTGATGGGGGTCGAGAACATCCTGGCCGGCCAAGATCCGTCCGATCCTGAGGTTGCCAAGGAACTCGACTACCAGCAGGACACCGACTGGCAGGCGGGCCGGTTCGTGAGTCACGGTAAGACGCTCGAGCTGCCCGGAGTGGTCGAGATATCCCGTGTGACAAGCCACCACAGCGATTACAAACGACTTCCGATGGCGATGACCAAGTTGAAGTTTGCGCGAAAGAACAAACAGAAGCCTCTCAATGACGAAGAGAATCTCTTCAACTCAGGTGCCTACGTTGCCGTCATCAAGAAGAACAGTGCTCCTCTCAAGAAGCTCATCCAGGATCTCAAGCCACTGAGGAACGACCTCGCGGAACTTCCGGTGCTGATCATCGACGACGAGTCCGACCAGGCGTCGGTGGACACGACGAACCCCTCGAAGTGGAAGAAGAGTTCGAACGCCGAACGTCACCGGACGGCGATCAACGGGCTGATCACCGAGATTCTCGAGATCTGCCCTCGCGCACAATACGTGGGTTACACGGCAACGCCATTTGCCAATGTGTTCGTCGACCCCGATGACGAGCGAGACCTCTTTCCGGCGGACTTCGTTCTGTCCCTGAACCGTCCGCCCGGCTACATGGGTGTCCAGGCCTTTCACGATGTCGGGCGTCGTTGGGACGACGAAGAGAAGAACGTCGCGAACTCCAACGAACTCGCCTATGTCAGGTCATTGGTCGGAGATGTCAAAACGGACCCAGACCAACGCGAGCTGGAATTGCAAGAGGCACTTGATGCCTGGGTGGTGTCCGGTGCGATCAAGAAGTATCGCGAAGCGCGATCCTCGTTCAAGTTCCGCCATCACACTCTGCTGGTCCACGAATCGGTGAAGAAGAACGACCACGCGGAGACCGCGGACGTCGTGCGCACATTATGGCGCAATGCGAGGTTCAGTTCGGCTGCCGGCTTGTCGCGGCTAGAGAAGCTCTTCGTGGAGGACTTCCTTCCCGTCATGGGTGCTCGTGCAGTCGAGGGAGTCCCGATCCCGGGATCTTTCGATGTGCTCAAGACGTATGTTGCCGATGCGCTGGCAGAGATGACAATTGACGGCGTTCCTGTCCTGATCCTGAACTCGGACAAAGAGATCCAAGCGCAACAGCAAAAGCTCGATTTCGAAGCGGGCAAGGTCTGGCGAATCCTCGTGGGGGGTACGCAGCTCAGCCGCGGTTACACCGTAGAAGGCCTGACCATCTCGTACTTCAGGCGCAAGGCGGGACAAGCGGACACTCTGATGCAGGCCGGACGATGGTTCGGATTCCGTCCCGGGTATCGGGATCTGGTCCGGCTGTACATCCGCCGCGACGAGAAGGTCGACCTGTACGAGGCGTTCGAAGCGCTGCTGCTGGACGAGGACGCGTTCCGTTCAGAACTGCGCCAGTACGAGGGGTTCGACGAGAACGGCATGCCCACGCTCGAGCCGCGACAGATTCCACCCCTGGTCAGCCAGCATCTCCCGTGGCTCAAACCCACTGCGCGGAACAAGATGTGGAACGCCGTGATCACGGACAAGGCCCCCACTGATGTCCAAGATCTGTATGGACTGCCCGATCAGGGTGACCAGGAGAATCGCGAGAACTTCGAGCAGGTGGTGATTCCGCTGCTTGCGCGTGCAACGACCACCGTTGCCCTCCCGTATGAGCTGGAAACCAGGCCTGGCGCGCAGCCGAGGCCTGGTGTGCAACCGGCACGAGTCGGTTTGGTGCCCGCCGCCGAGTTCTTGGCGCTGTTCGATGGCCTCGCCTGGAACGAGGAGTATGAGCCTGGTATGCGGGCGATCCGTGCGTTCATCGGCAGAGCAACCGAAGACAAGCGGATCACCGATTGGGCAGTCGTGTGGCCGTCGCCGAAGACGGCGGGACGAGTTGTCGACATCCCAGAACTGGGTGGGCAGGTTCCGATCGTCAAGCGTAAGCGGCGTAGTGGCCGACGGGATTTCATCGGGTCAGATCGTAAGCATCGTGCGGCGGCCCGGCCGATCGCTCATGGCCAGGCCGTTGCTTCTCTCGGAGCTTCGCCGACGAGGGGAGTCATATTGGTGTCGCTGGTTCCCGACCGACTCGACGATGACGGCAGGGCCCCCGCCGACAGGAAGGACCTGGTCGGCCTGATCTCGATGGCGATCCCAGCCAAGGCCACGCCACGAAGCGGCTTGATCCGATGGACTGTGGTCAATTCGGAACGCCCGGAAGACGTTGTTGTCGACCAGACATGAGCCGATCTGAGGAACAGCGAAGCGAGTCCAGACCTCCCGCGTCGTCGGCGAGTGTCCGAGTGAGGATGAGCAAGCAGAAGCGACGCGACACCGAAGCCGAGTTGCGGATCAGGCGCCTGCTCCATGCTCGGGGCCTACGGTTCCGGGTCGACACCAAGCTGGAACCGGACCTGCGGGCCAATGCCGATATCGCCTGGCGTGGATTGCACGTTGCGGTGTTCATCGACGGATGCTTCTGGCATGGGTGCCCTGAGCACGCGACGCGTCCCCGCGCCAATGCCGCATGGTGGGCTGAGAAACTGGACAACAACATTCGACGTGACAGACGAACTGACGCCGAACTCGCGAGGAGAGGTTGGACAGTGATGAGGTTCTGGGAGCACGAAGATCCGGAAGCTGTGGCCGATGTGATCGGTGCTCGCCTCGATGCTGTTCGCTCTAGTCGACGAGACTCATGAGTTCGGCATGCGGTCGGAGCAGTTCTCTGCCGACACCACCCTGTCGCGAACTGTCCCACGAGGTACGCACGCAGCGATCGAGTTCGTACCCGTCGATCAAGATTCCGAGGGCAGCCGCCAGAATGTGCACTGCGAGGCGCGGTGGTATCGCGTTACCGATCTGCTGACCTATGTCGCTTCCAGACCATGGATAGTCGCCCGGGAAGGTCTGGAGGCGGCCCGCCTCGTGGTGGGTCAGGCGATCTCGGTCGCCGTTGGCAAGCTCGAGACGGTTCCTCATCACCTTGCCGGTCACAGTCGCAGACGGTTCATCCGATCGACGTCGACCGCGATTGCTCGGATCTCCACCGCTCCCGTAGTTGGAGACGACCGTGAAGCTCCGGTCGCGATCGAGCGCTTGGGCCATCGACACCCACGGATCAAGGCCGAGTGCCGCCTGTCGCGGTGCTCCCCTTCGGTAGGCCTGATGCGTCGGGCGGGGTAGTTCCACCTCCTCGTCGTCCAGTCGCGCGATCAGAACGGCTCGACGTCGTGTCTGTGGGACACCGAACTCCTCGGTCTTCACGATGTTGTGGTCGACGCCGTAGCCGTACTTCTCCAAGACTTTGCGAAACGCAGCCCAGATCGGCAGTACGGCTGGCACCTGCTCCAGAACGATCGCCTCGTATGGTGCATCGGCTCGGAGCGCTTCGAGAACCCATCGCATCGGCTCCAAGACCAGACCAGTCCGTTCGTCCTCGAAGACCGTCAGGCTGTCGGCTGCGTCATCTCCGGCGGCCATCTTGCCGAGCAAGTCGATGACATCGTGCAAAGCTCTTCTACCTGAACCATTTCCGGCAACGGTGAATGTCTGGCAAGGTGGGCCCCCGGTGAGGACGGTGGCTGCTGGGAAGTCGGAGGGCCCGTACTCTCGGACATCTCCGTGCACGGTGGCGAGCTCTGCTGCCGCTCGTGTGGCGCACGCATTGTCGTCGAGCTCGATGCCGGTTGCGGGTATACCGAGCCATGCCGCTCCGACGTCGAGGCCGCCAGGCCCGGCGAAGAGATCGATGATCCGGTGTTCATTGTCGGTCGAAACTGATCCCGGCGGCATGGGAATGATGGTAGCCGGCGGCACCCACAAACTGCCAGAACTGCGATTGGACATCGGAAGCGTTGCCCATGTCGATCCCGCAGTGGGCGTTGGATGGCGTCGCTCGAGTGCGATTTTGCCAACGGCGCGAACAGAAAGCTGCGGCCTCTATGCCGGAGGTATCTTGATACGGTCTGTGCCTGCAGGTAGCGACGATCTCAACAGGCGGGTGACGTAGCAGAAGACGATCGGTGGATCGAGGTCTCCAGGTCGGCGTGATGCGTGGCCTGCCCGTTCGTCCAGGAAGAGGTCTTCTTCCACGGCGACCATTTCCGAGTGAACCTGTCGGATCTGGCCAAGTCGAATCTGTTCGGCATCGACGGACGGGAGGCCGACACGCAACTGCCAGGGATCGCCGACCGGCTCCTGGAACCGCTCAGCGAGGGTCGCGGTCGCTACGGCGAGGACATGAGCGTCATTGTCGCCCTCGCACTACGCGAACTCGGCGCGGCGCGGCGTACCGAGCGCGACGCCGGATCGTGGACCATCACCGGCTCGACGACCGCCGCTGGCGAGGATTGGCAGGAGTTCGAGGTCATCCACAAGGTCACCGGTGGGCAGGGCCGCATCGTCACCACCCGTCGCGGCGCACCGCCGCAGGAGCGGGCCGCGGCGCATCGGCGGATTCAGCGCGAGTACACGCTCATCAAGTCGCTGCACCAGGAGTCGATCGTCCCTCCGGGGGACCTTGCACAGGACGACGGCAACACCGTCCTCATCTATCCGCAGCTCGCCGACTACGAGCCGCTCGACCTCGCCGTCGTCAACCGCAGCCTCACTGCCGAACAGCAGATCGAGGTCCTGTCGCAGGTGGCCGACGCGGTGGCGTATGCGCACCGCAACCAGGTCTCGAACCGTGGCCTGAGTTCGAGCTCGGTCCTGATCAACACCGGCTTGCTCGACGACGACCACAAGGTGGAGATCCGCCTCGCCGACTGGTCGTGGGCCAGCCGAATCCATTCGACCAACTCGCCGTCGACCACCCTGCTCGGGTCACCGACACGTGTGTCGACGCCGGATGACGATGTCTATCAGGCGCCAGAGGATCGGTGGTCACCGAGCGCCGACCGGATCGCCGTCGACGTGTTCTCACTGGGAGCACTGGCCTACTTCCGCTTCTCCGACGAGGCGCCGGCACGCAATCGTGCGGATCTGGTCAGCCGCCTGCGCGCAGACAACGGACTCGACCTCGCCGCATCGGGCGGGCGATTCGTCGACGAACACCTTCGCGACCTCGTTCTGCGGGCGACCAATCCGCTGGTGTCCAAGCGGGTAGACACCGATGCCAAGACCGGGCTGCCGCGGTTCGGTGCCACCGAGTTCCGTGCCGAACTCGAGAAGTACTCGGCAGAGCGACTCAAAGAGGTCGAGCCCGAGGCTGATCCAATGAATCCGCTGCCCGGATCAGAGCTCGCTGACAGCCGGTTCGAGGTGGTCAAGGTCCTCGGTTCGGGTTCCACGGCGCGCGGTGCCCTGGTGATCGACCATGAGGACGCGGGCGCGCGGCGCGTGCCGAAAGTCGGCCTCGACGACTCCAAGGCCTCGGTGCTGCACGACGAAGCCGACGTTCTCACCCAACTGGGGCAACAGAATCCCAAGATCCCCGGCTTGGTCGAGATCATCGGCCGGCCCCTCGATATCGGCGGCCATACGACGCTGCTCCTCACCGACTGTGGCGAGCAGAGCCTGTCCGATCTGGTCCGGCACATGGCGCTCAACGAGACTCAGCTGCAGACGTGGGGCACCGAATTGCTCGACACCGTCGTGGCCCTCGACGCAGCCGCGATCGCCCACCGGGACATCAAACCGTCGAATCTCGGTATGGCCCCTTGAGTACCAACGCGAATGGATAGCAGACCCCAAGGGTGCAGATGGTGATGAGAAATGCCAGTAGTCCGGGGCCGAGATAAGTGCCTGCGCCACCGTCAAAGCGAAAACGCTGATCGTTTTCCGACATGTCGGACCCTTAGTGAGCGGTATGTGTAACGCCTTGGGCGCACGGCGTTCGAAAGCTGGTTTGGTAACGCCCATTGGTGAGATGCACTCTGCGCCTCCCAAACCACGAAGGCTGTCTAAATACTAGTGGCACACTACCAATTGTGGAAACACATGTGCGCACTCCGATGGATATCTTCATCCACCCGCAGCATTTCGTGATCCCGCTGTTCCAGCGTCCGTATGTGTGGGAGCAGGAGGACCAATGGGCGCCGTTGTGGGGTGATGTCCGACGACTTGCTGAGCTCTGGATGAAGGAACCGCATGCCAATCCGACGCACTTCCTCGGTGCGATCGTCGTCCAAGCGCAGGTCGGGGCGCTCGGCAACCTACAGATACGTAATGTGATCGACGGTCAGCAGAGGCTGACGACGCTGCAGCTACTAATGGACGCGGCTAGTGGTGAACTTGCCGAGATCGACGCTGAGCAGTCGTCGGCACAGCTGGAAAAGCTCACGCACAACGACACCATTTTCGTGCGATCAGGGGAATCGCAGCTTAAGATCCGGCACTCCAATAAAGACCGCGCGGCATTTGAAGAGGTCATGAGTGCGGACATCCCCATCGGTTACGGGGCTCTCGAGCACACGGGCGCGCTCGTCGTCCGTGCCCACGAGTACTTCGCCTCCGAGATCAGGCAGTGGCTTGCGGCAGACAACTCCGCGGGCCGGGCCCGCGCGCTGGTGTATGTGCTGAGTCAGGGCATCCAGTTGGTCACGATCGATCTCACCGCCGCGGAGAACTCGCAGGAGATCTTCGAGACGTTGAATGCCCGGGGTACCCCGCTCACCGCCGCGGACCTGATCCGCAACTATGTGTTTCAGCGCGTCGAGGCAGACGGTGGTGACACGCGGAAGGCCTACAGTCACGACTGGCCGTTCGAGACCGGCTTCTGGCAGGAACAAGTGTCGGTGGGGCGGTACACAATTGGTCGTAGCTCGCTGTTCCTGAATCAATGGTTGGTGTCGAGGACCGGAGACGAGATCGGACCACGGTCTACCTTCAATCGCTTCAAGTCCTACGTCGAGCACGAGTCCCCGCTGAAGATGCAGGACCTCCTCCCGGTGATCAAAGAGCAAGCTGCCTTGTACGAGCAGTGGACGCTAGCCGCGCAGGATCCGACCAGACAGCTCGGCGCCGTCGAAAAGTCGGTCTACCGCATGCAGGTCGCTCGCCTCGAACTACTCAAGCCGCTCCTGATCTGGCTGCATGAACCAGGAAGGTCCTTCACGCCAGCGACAATCGGTACAGTTGTCCGGTACGTCGAGAGCTGGGTAATGCGTCGTCTCCTTCTGCGGCTTTCAGGTTCCGATCTCGGGCGTATCGTCGCCGACCTCGTGAATGAACACCGTGACGTTCCCGATAGTGAACTCACTCAACGTGTTTCCGGGTTCCTATCGAGACTCAATGTGACCAGTACGTACTGGCCGGCCGACGCTGAGATTCGTGAGTCACTCCGGCTGGATCCCGTCTACCAGCGTTTGCGACCTCCGCGTCTCCGAATGGTCCTCGAAGCCATCGAAGACCGCTACCGCGCTGAGACCGGCGAATCGCAGATCGAACGCAAAGGGTATCCGATCGAGCACATTCTGCCGCAGAGTTGGCACGACCACTGGTACGTCGACGATCCCGAGGCGCAGATGGACAGGGCCGAGCACGTGCACCGGCTTGGCAATCTCACGTTGCTCACGGCAAAGCTGAACCCGAAGGTGTCCAACAGTTCCTGGTCGTCGAAACGTGCGGCATTCCTGAAGCACAACACCATCAATCTGACCGGAAGACTGTTGACTGCAGAACAATCGGAGTGGGATGAGTTCGCGATCGACTCTCGCACAGATGAGTTGATAGATGTTCTGTTGGCAATCTGGCCAGTACCTGAGGGGCACCAAGGCGTTGTCGTCGACCCGCAGGCGAAAGCCAACGGATGGGTGGAGATCAAGCACCTGCTTGCCGCCGGCTTGCTGCGCTCGGGCGATCAGCTCGTTCCGCGGCCTGGCCAGTACGTCACTCAGACCGCAACCATCTTGGAAGACGGCAAGATCGAGGTTGACGGACAACGGTTCTCGTCACCGTCGGGTGCAGCGGCACATATTCGTGGCGGCAGTACGAACGGATGGAAGTTCTGGCGAGTTGCCGATGGGCGCCAACTCGAAGAAGTGCGCGATCGCTTCACTGGTCAGAAGCCTGAGACGCGTAAGCGCTTTGATTGGTCACCACTGCACACGATTCTCGAGCGGCTCCCCGAGGGATACTGGACCACATACGGTGATCTCGCGGACGCAGTCGGAACGTCGCCGCAACCTGTCGGCAATCACGTAACAGGGTGTCGGCAATGTTCCAACGCGTACAGGATTCTTCGAAACGGTGGAGCGATCGCAGACGGCTTTGTGTGGCACGACGCTGACGATCGTCGCGACGTGATCTCCATACTCGAATCAGAAGGTCTTTCGTTCGCGGGGGGCCGAGCAGACCCGGCGCGGCATCTCGGCAGTCAGGAGCTCTTGGCGTTGGATGATTTCGGCCGCGAGGAGGAGGCCGGCGCTCGTCGACCGTAGGCCGAGACGCGAGGTGGGCTGAGGCCGGGAACCGGCGCGGCGCATCAACCCACCGCGCGGGCCAGGTGACGTCGAACGGCGCAGAGGTTGATCTGCTGCGGCGCTCCACTGAGGAGTGCCGGTGGAGAACGCGTGTCGCACCTTGGGCGGGGCGGCCACCTTCCAGAACACCGTTGGGTGTCTAGCGGAACGCTATAAGCACGGACTAGCCTCACGCCATCGTTTCGTAGGGTTTTACGAGCTCGAGAATCGAACGATGTGGGTCATCATTCAGCCGAATGATGACCGCGGCGATTGTCAAAGAGGCCTAAAACTCCGCAAATTGGACGACGGGACGGGATCAAAACCCGCAAATCGGACAAGCCTGACGACGGCTCCTCGTGATCGCAATCGCGTGAGTCTCCACGGCAAATACTGGGTGGTATCGTCGCGCCCGTTGATCGGGGGCCAATGGATTTCACTGCGGATATCGAGAGGTTGCGCGTCGCTTCCAACGAAGTAGCGCAAGTACACGGAGATGCTGTCGACAAGTGGGCGACGATCTCGAAACGCGCCGAAGAGCTGTTCGGCGGAACCTGGACGGGAGCAGCCGCTGACTCCTATGCCGAGCCGTGGTCAGAGTGCTGCGATGGATTCGAGAAGGTCCTTGAGAGCCTCGAAATGATGGGACGTTTGTTGGTCGAAGTCGGCGAGTCGTACGCGGTGCGGGAGTCGGCGACCGTTGCGTCGATCGAGGGTGTGGTGCCGGACGGTGGACTGAACCTCTCATGACCTCCCGGGACTCCTATCGCGTTGATCTGAACGAGGTTGAAGTGTTCACAGACGCGCTTGGTGACTTTGTCAAGTTCGTCGAAGACCGGGTTGGCGCGCTCGATGCGCGTATCGACGATCTTCATGTCTCGTGGACAGGTGAGGCTGCCAGCGCCCACCGTGATGCGCATGACCGGTGGCGGTCGGGCGCTGTAGAGATCCGTCAGGCGATGGCCGATATCCGCCAAGCGGCCCAACGGTCACACACGGCGTTTGTGGGGGTGCAGGAACTTCACCGGAAGATGTGGCCGTGACAACGCCGGTCGTCGAGGTGCGCCCCGCCTCCTTCGGTGAGTCGGCGAAAGCATTTGAAGAGGCCCGTTCGGATATTCGTGGGGTGCTGGACAGCCTGTACCTCGCTCTGGGTGCCTCAGGGCAGATGGCCGGCAGCGATCGATCTGGCCGGATGTTTGCCCAGAGTTACGACAAGACCGTCAACGGTGACCAGAGCCTGCTGGCCGGAATCGCCTTGATGGGCAATGCGTGTGGCAAGATGGCGGAACTCCTCGACGCCTCGGCCGTCAACCACACCAACGTCGACAATGCGATCGGGGTGTGCTCCCCGACGAACCCATCAGGCAACCCGAAGAACCTCGAGTCGATCCCAGTCGTATCCAACGGAAGCTCGTTTGGAGGCCCAGGCGAGCCGAGTAACTGGGAGAAGCTCAAGGAGTTCATTCAGGGCGAGATCTTCCCCGACGGGGACCCAAGCAAGCTCGAACAGGCCGGCAGCGCATGGACTCGTGCCGCCACCGACCTCCGCAACTTACAGCAGTCTGTCGATTCGGCGATCGCGCACATCGCGCATGAACGTTCGGCTGAAGTAGAGCCTGCGCAGGACCAGGCAGGGCTGATCAAGCAGCATCTCGGCGGCATCGCCGATTCTTGCGATGCGGTAGCCAAGCTCTGCAACGAGTTCGCCACCAATGTCCGCGAGACAAGGGAGAGTATCGGCGACGAGGTCAAGGAACTGTCCTGCGAGCTGTTGGCGGCGGCGGCGATCGGCATCGCCTTGACACTTGTCACTGGCGGTCTCAGTGACCTGTTGGCTACCGCCGCTGGGGTAGCAAAGGCGACACAGACCGGGGCGAGGATCGCCACGATGATCCGTGGGCTCTCGCTCGTCGCCGGGCGTGTAGTGCGACCTCTGATGTACGTGCTCGATCCGGTCGGCGCTGCTGCGGGAGACCTTGGTGCTCTAATGGGTTCGCGGGCCGCGATGTTCTCGATGGAGATGTCTAGAGGTTCGGTCCGTGCTGCAGAACTTACGCAGGCACTCAGGAGGCTGCCGACGTGGGCCCACGACGAGTTGAAACGAGCGGTTGACCCTGACTTCCTGCGGAAGTCGATGGAGCAGGCTGGCATTCCCAAGAATGTCATCGACGACGCAGTTGCTAACAACCCATACCGCAATATGACCCCCGACCAGATCGTTGACCGGTACTGGAACACGTCGACGAAAGGGTGGGACTACCCGCCCAATCAGGGCTTCAGCGGCAATCCTCATGTTTCCAACAGCATTCCAGCCGGAACTGAGCTGGATCGGATCGGTGGCGAGTCGGGGGAGTTTCTTGGTAGAGAAGGGGACTCGTACGGAGCACGTGCCCTCTCGCCCGGCAATGCAAACGCATACCATGAATATGTCGCGACGGGGCATCCACTGCGTCCCGATTGGGAGGTCCGCGACGGCCCGATTGCCTCGGCTTTTGGTCAGCCGGGTGGTGGACACCAATGGGTTCTAGTCGACACTAAGACAGGGAAAGCCGTCAGCATTGAAGCCTTGAAACGGGCAGGCGTCATACGTGACGGATAGAGTCAATCAACCAAGTGAGGGTGAGCACACAGTGGATGACTGGACGGGCTTGGCAGACTTCCACAGTTCAATGGACTACTGGATGCGGGTTCAGCGGCATTGTGCCGAGTCTGGTCTTGCCGTAGCCGATGAGGTCGCGCTCTACGATCTGCCCTACCTCGACGGACAGCGATTGATGATCCCCAACGGCCCGGGGCGGGCCGAGGATTCGGATGGTTTCCGGCAGGACTCAATACTCAATGATGGCAAGTGGTTTACGCTTCGGGAGTCTGGTCGATCACGTGCGGACGTCTACGCCGATGTTGTCGAAGCGTGGTTTGGGACACTGAACGATCTCTGCAAGCACTTCATCGGCTCGTATGTCGGTGAGTCGACTCGGATGCGACTGAACCTGAATCTCCCCATCGTGAATCTCCGGTGGCTTGATCGTGGTCCAGCACCAGGCTGGATCGAATCAAACGAGCCCAATCCGAATGGATTCGAGCCGGCAACAAGGTATTTCAAGGAGGACGAACCGGGTCGGTTCTACTTCACTGATGCCGGCGACGGAGAGACGTCGTTTCGGCTGAACATGACCTGGCGTGAGCTGAACGAGACATATGCTCACGGAATCCCGGGAGTCGAAGGTGTTCCTATGCCGAGTTTCTCCGACGACTGACGACCCATAGTCCGCCTCGGCCCGAGTGACGTGGCTTTGATCGGCGACGGCCAACAGATGCTGGGTGTGACACAGTTCCACCAGTCGTTATAGGCATTCGCCTCGTCAAGGGGGTCAGCTGTTGAACAGTGTTGTTCCTTCGAGAATGGCGATAAGTTGCTGGCCGAGTGACAGCGGGTCCACGGAGCGGGAATGCACCAGGTAGTTCTACGAATTCGACGGGCGTACAGATCGTGCTTCCGGCTGGGACGTGTCGTGCGCGGACCGCGAGAGCGCAGCAGGATATTGCGCCATCCGCACCCTCGGGTCGCACGCCTGCCGGGACCCTCGCAACGGGCCCGGCCAAGGCAACTCGCCTGGCCGGGCCCAAACAACGATCAGGACAGCGTCTCCACCTCTCGGACCCGGCCGCGCACCTCGGTCACGAGATGTTCGAGCAACGTGCAGCACTCGGACATGCTGTCCGCAGTTGCATAGACGACATGATCCGGGCGCGCGATCACCAGGGTCCGCTCGAACGCAGCCGTCCACGACGACAACAAGTTCTCCCGCTCGACCACCGTCTGCCCGACATCGGTGCGTCGCTCCGTTCCAGACGACACACAGATGACGGTGCCGTCGAGGGGCTCGATGGCCGTCGTCAGCAGATCGCGTTGCTCGGCGTCGAGGTCGGACGTGGCGATGACTCGGAATCCGCAGCCTGTCAGATCATCGAGCAGTGTGGGCGAACCGTCAGGACCGAAAACCCATGGCTGCGGAAGGATCTCGCCTGCACCTCGAGTCTCGTTCGCGATGAGTCCGCCGGTGAGGGCCGGCAGAAGTGTGGATCGGTAGGTGACCGGAACATCGTCAGCGGTGCCCCTCAGCCGAACATCGCGTTCTCGCGCCACGGTCTCGTCGCGTTCGCAGATGATGCGGCCGAGATAGATTGTGTGGCCGGTGGTTGCGACCACATGCGGTCGTCGTTCCTTCTGATACGTGTCGAGCAGGGCGTCACCGGCATCCGGTGAGGCCAGTGCCGTTCGCAGTTTCCATGCCAGGTTCTGGGCGTCGCGCATGCCCTGGGCCATGCCCTGCGCCATGAACGGTGGCGTCATATGCGCGGCATCACCGGCGAGGAGGATGCGTCCACGCCGCCACTCGTCTGCGACGAGACCGTGGAATGTATATGCGGCCGAGCGCCACAAGTCTGCTTCGCCAGGACGAATCCAGCGTTCCAGAAACGGCCACGCGTCGGCGTCGGCGACCGGACCGGCAGGCAACTCGTCCGGATCGAGCATGATTTCCCAGCGTCGGTGTCGACCGGCAAGCGCAACAAAGGTCGACGGACGTGTGGGTTCGCAGTACTGCACCTGGGTGTTCGGCAGCCGGGACAACGCGTCGTCGCCGACGATGGCGTCCACGACCAGAAAGTTCTCGTGGAATCCCAAGTCTGTCAGCGTGATCCCGAGCTGCCGCCGGACGTGGCTCGAGCCGCCGTCGCACGCCACCAGGTAGCGGCCGGTGATGCGTTCGACCCGCGAATCACCTCGTTGTACGTCGACCCACACGGTCTCGGCGTTTTGGCCGACGTCGATGACGCTGGTCTCCAACGTCACTGTCACCGACGGCAAGGATCCGACGCGCTCGCGCAACAGGCCCTCGAACGCAGGCTGGTCGAACGCGAACATCGGATCCCATCCGAGTCGGTACGGGCTCGGCGGGGAGTCGAGCCGTTTGATCACCTGACCGTCGACTCCCCGGTATTCGCTTGCGCGGTAGGGCACCACGTGAGGTTGCAGGGCGTCGGCGATGCCGAGTTCCTGCGCAATCCGCATGACCTCGTGGTCCATGCCGGCCGCGCGCGGAAGAGGGTACAGCCCGGGAAGCTGATCAAACACCGCGACGCGGACACCGTGCTGGCCGAGGAGCCCGGCCAGTGCCGCACCGGTCGGACCCATGCCGACGACGAGGATGTCGACGTCCGTATCCCGCGATGTCATCGATCGCCGAACTGCTGGCGCTGCCATTCTTCGACAGGCATGAATGTCGGATCGTCTCGACAGACCTTCTCGGTCTGCGACCAGATCTGGTCGTCGGATTCTGTGAGGTCGAGCGGGTCACCGTGCGGCTGTGCGACATACCAGGGGGTGTCGAGGTAGACCTCCACGGTGTTGTCTTCGATGTCGGAGAAGTAGATGGACAGGGCATTGCCATGATTGAGCCCACGTAGCTTGGTGGCGCCCGCCGAGGTTGCCCGTGTCCAGGCTTCGCGGAGGTCGTCGATCACGGCAACCTTGAACGACAGCTGCATGACCGTGCTCGGTGCGTCCGCGGCGCGACCCGAGGCGAGCGCCAGCTGGTGATGTTGCGCTGGGTTGCCAGACAGGAAGGCGATGGTGAACGGCATGGTCTTGCCTTCGCCCCGATCGGTCTGGACCATGCCGAAAACCGAGGTGTAGAAATCGACCATCGCGTCCAGATCGCGGCAGAAGACACCGAAATGGGAGAGGGTCGGTCGAAAGGTTGTGGGTGTGGACATGGCGTGGTCTCCTGTTCAGAAATGCAGTCAGCGCTGTCCGTCGTGAACGCTGACGTCGGCCGTGGTCAACCCACCGAGACGTGAGTGAATGCGGCCACCGTCGGACATCACGAGTGCGAAGACGATCTCGTTCGGGCGGGGAGAATCCTGGATACCCACCTCGAACACGTTGTAATGACTACGAACATACGCTGCGTGCACATAGTGGAGTGGCACCATCAGACGGAACCCGGTGGCCGCCACCGCCTTTGCGGAGGGGACGATGGCTTTGGGCTCGCCAAGGCTCTCGCGCATCGCCCAACCGCCCGCCTCATGCCAGACCGCGCCATGCTCGAGTTCACCATTCACCCCGACGATGCTGGCCTTGCCGTACGCCTCGACGTGCTCGACGCCGCCGAGTGCGTCAATGAGTTCGGTCGCCAACGACGCGCCCAATGGGCGTAGCGCGCTCATGAACGCGGTGAGATCCTCGACGTAGCGTCCCGCGAACGGATTGGCCACGACGGCCGCTGCCGCAGCCAGACGTACCGGCCGTTCCGGCTGTGGTCCGAACTCGTGGAACACCGTCTCCACCGTCAGCTGACGCTTGCGGACGCGCACGAGGTCGGGCGCCGCATCAGCGGTCATTTCTGGGCTTCGATCGGATTGCGGAGGGTCCCGACGGCCTCGATCTCCACTTCGACGACATCGCCGGGCTTCATGTAGCGAGGCGGTTTGCGTGAGAACCCCACGCCCGACGGGGTTCCGGTGATGATGACGTCGCCTGGCGTGAGGGTGAAGATCGTCGACGCGTAGTTGATGAGCTGGGGGATGTCGAAGATCATCTGCCCGGTGTCGCCCGACTGCACCACTTCGTCGTTGAGCCGGGTCTCGAGCTTCAGCCGACGGCCCGGCTCGATCTCGTCGGCGGTGACCATCCACGGGCCGAATCCACCGGTGGCCTCGAAGTTCTTGCCCGCGGCGATCTGTTTGGCGTGAAACTGGAACTCGCGGACGGAGCCATCGTTGTAGCAGCTGTAGCCCGCAACGTGCTCCCATGCGGAATCGACGGGGATGTCGCGGCCGCCGCGGCCGATGATGACGGCGAGCTCGCCCTCCCAGTCGAGGGTCTCCGACGCATTCGGCCGGACGATCGCCGCCTCATGGGCCGTCTGTGACCTCCACACGCGCAAGAAGATCGGTGGGAAGTCGGACAGCTCGCGCTTCAAACCGGCGGCCAGGGCCTCCTGGTGGTGATCCATGTAGTTGCGCACGGACGCGACGATCTTCTCCGGCTTCGGGATGACCGGGAGGTAGGTGATCTCGCCGAGAGCGATCGGAGTTCCCTGAGCGACCAGCGCTTCGCGGTCGGCGTACTTGTCTCCGGCGATGAACTCCGCGAGCGTGTCAACGCCGGCCGCCTCCGACAGGTCGACGACTGTGTCGTCGACGACCGCACCGAACGATTCGCGACCCGAGTGGGAGAAAGACATGAGCTTCATCTGTTACCTCGCTGGTTCATGTGTGTTCGGTGTTCTGCATGTGACCTCGAACACCCGCAAGCTCAACCTACGACAGTTTCATGCACAAAACAAGAGAACGTGCATTTTGTTGCCCAGGTGTGCGGAGTGTGGTTCCCTTCGGGAAGGCGCACGTGACAGCAGCGCGCCGGCGACGAGATCTGGGATTGACCTGCTCGGATGACTCGACGCCCCGGAACCGAATGGGACTCGAATGGTGAATGCAAATTACATTGGCGGACAATGGCTTACCGGTCCGGATGCGCGCCCGGACGTCAATCCCTCCGATCTAGGCGACGTGATCGGCGAGTTCGCTCGTGCGGATGCCACTCAGGCAGAGGCGGCCATCGCCGCGGCGGTCGATGCGCAGAAGGGCTGGGCCGCATTGCCTGGCGCTGCACGTGCCGAGATCCTCGACCGGGCGGGCGGGGAGCTCCTGGCACGATGCGAGGAGCTCGGGGACGCCCTGTCGCGCGAAGAGGGAAAGACGCTCACCGAGGGCGTGGCCGAAGTTCGACGTGCTGGACAGATCGTCAAGTTCCATGCGGGAGAGGCGGTCCGAAACCCTGGCGAGTTCCTCGGTTCGGTGCGTGCGGATGTCGAGATCGTGGTGTCCAGGGAGCCGGTCGGGGTGGTCAGCGTCATCACCCCGTGGAACTTCCCGATGGCGATCCCCGCGTGGAAGATCGCGCCGGCGCTGGCGCACGGTAACGCCGTGGTGTTCAAACCCGCTGACCTCGTGCCGTCGTCGGCCTGGAGCCTGGTGGACGTGTTGATTCGTGCGGGCCTGCCGGAGGGTGTGCTGAATCTGGTGATGGGCTCCGGGCGCGAGATCGGCGACGTGCTCACCGGCGACGAGCGCGTCGATGCGGTGTCGTTCACCGGGTCCACGTCGACCGGCCGACGGGTCCGAGAATCGGCCCAGTCGCACGGGGCGCGAGTGCAATTGGAGATGGGCGGCAAGAACCCGTTGATCATCCTCGACGACGCCGATCTCGACGCGACGGTTGCTGGTGCGGTGGAAGGCTCGTTCGGCTCCACCGGCCAGCGATGCACGGCGTCGTCCCGGCTGGTGGTGACCGATCGCATCCACGACGAGTTCGTGCAGCGGCTGACCGCCGCGCGCAACGAGATCATCGTGGGCGATGCGCGGCATCCCGACACGACGATGGGGCCGGTGGTGGACGCGGATCAGTTGGCCCAGGATCGTCGCTACCTCGACGTCGCGGCCGCCGAAGGCGCCGAGGTGGTGGGCGGCGAGCTCCTCGATCTCGGCACCCCCGGCCATTACCTGGCACCCGCGCTGCTCGTCGGTACCCGCAACGACCACGTGGTCAACCGGGAGGAGGTATTCGGTCCGGTCGCGTCGGTGATCAGAGTCAACGATCTCGACGAGGCGATCGCTGTTGCCAACGACACCGAATTCGGGCTGACCGCAGGGATATACACAACATCGTTGTCGGCCGCGACCAGATTCCGGCGGCAGTCCACCGCGGGGATGGTCATGGTCAATCTGCCAACAGCAGGCGTCGACTATCACGTCCCGTTCGGTGGCCGACGCGGATCGTCGTTCGGACCGCGAGAGCAAGGACGCGATGCTCGCGACTTCTACACCAGCACCAAGACGAGCTACGTGTCAGGTATGTGAGTCCGTCCTGCCGCACAACAAGTTTGCCCTCCACAAGGATCTGTGGAGGGCAAAACTTGTTGTCATCGGAGATGATTCAGGACGGCAGTGACCCGATGATGGCTGCGATGTCCCGTTGTGTGCGCGTTATGTGGTGGGTCAGCAAGGCGACGGCCTCGTCTTTGTCACGCCCGATGGTGGCGTTGAGGATCGCTTCGTGTTCACCCGACTTGGACCGCGACTGTGTCCGATGTGCCGCGGAGAATCGTCGGTACCGCTCGGCCTGATCGAACAGGTTGGAACACGACTGCAGAAGTCTCGGGGAGGTCGTGGCCGAGAGCAGGGTCATATGGAAGCTCTTGTGCAGCATGGACCATTCGCTGTTGAGCACCAAGGGTCCATCGGGCAGACGCTCCTCGACCTTCTGCAGGCGGTAGAACGATGCGATCGCCTGGGCCTCCCATTCATCCCCGCCGCGTTCGATCGACTCCTCGAGTGCCTGCATGTCGAGTATCAACCGCAAGCGTGTGATGTCGTTGAAATCCTCGACCGACATCGCCGCCACCCGGAATCCCCGCCGCTCGTCGGCGATGACCAATCCTTCATAGGTCAACCGGTTCAATGCTTCACGCAGCGGGCTGCTGGAGCAGCCGTACTGTTCGCGAAGGTGATCGACCTTCAGCTTGTCGCCCGCCTGGTGGACGTTCGACAGTAGATCCTGCCGCAGCCGAGCGATGGTCACCTCGACGAGAGGCGGGGGTACGGTCCCGGTACTCATTCCGCAATTCTATGCACAAAGCTGCGGTTATGCAGCGGCGAAGCCCCCGAACAGCTGTTGTCGACGATCACGTCGCCGGCCCGTCACGCCGTCGGTGAGACGATGTAGTTGCTGAAGCCGCCGTTGCGTTCGGCGATACCGCTGATCGCGCTGTTCACATCTCGGAGTGGGTAGACGTGATGTTCGAGCGGGGACAGGTCGAGGGTTCCGGCGGCCACCATGTCGGCCATCTCCTGACACTCGCGGGCCGTCGACCATGCCGAACCGATGATCCGTAGCTGCTGGTCCATCACGCGGTGGATATCGATGGACAGCTCGCCCATCATCGCGCCGATGTCGACGCACACACCTCCGCGCCGCAGGGATCGCATGCCCTCGCGGAAGGTCTCGTGGTCGGCACCGGGGCCGAGGGCGTCGATGTAGATGTCCACGCCGCGTCCATTGGTCTGCTCTTGAATCCACGTGTCGACCGGCCCGTCGAGAAGCGAGTGCGTGTGCAGACGGTCGGGCATGAGGTCAGCAACGGACTTGAGTAGTTCGCGGTTGCGGGCGGTGCCGTAAAGGGTGGTCAGGCCCATCGCGGGCGCCAGCAGCGCAGCGCTGAGGCCAAGCGTGCCGCTGATCCCGTTGACGAGAACGGTCCTTCCCGGCCGTGCGTTCGCCTTCTTCAGCGCCGAGTACATGGTGCCGAGGTAGCCGAACCGTGCAGCCGTGTTGAAGTCGAGGTTGTCGGGCAGCCGGACCAACGAATACGCGGGAGCGAGCATGGACTCGGCCAGGCCGCCGGGATAACGATCGAGCAGCGCGACCGAGGTCGGGGTGAATCCGAAATAGCCGGCGAATGCGTAGCTCGAACAGTTGATCAAGTCGCCGTCCCGGCACGCCTCACAGGCGAGGCAATACCGGCCGGGATTGACGTAGACGCGGTCGCCGACCTCCCAGCCGATGACTCCGTCCCCGACTTCCTCGACCACACCTGCGGGATCGAGTCCGAAGATGGCCGGCAGGGTCGGCAGCGGATCCTCGGGGAACCACGTCGTCCAGTTCTCGAGAATGTTGCTGAGATTCGGAACGATGTTGACCGCGTGGACGCGGACGCGCACCTCGCCGAGACCAGGGATCGGCTGTGGTACTTGCTCCAAACGCATCTGTTCGGCGACGTTGTGCATCCGCGCGGCGAGCATGGTGTCTGTCATCGTGGGCCCTTTCGTGATCGGATCGTGGTCAGCCGGCGTGGCCGATGAGAACGACGAAGATGGTTGCCGGTTCGTCACCGGGAACACGCCAGGCGTGGCGCGTCGCGTTCTGCACGACGATGTCTCCGGGATGCAGCTCCGTCCGAACCTCACCGTCGACCTCGAGAACGACTGTGCCGCTGAGAACTACGGCATAGTCGACGGTGGGTGTGGTGTGCATTCCGGGAGCATCGGGCTCGAACAGGTCGGCGAGACCAGGAGTGTTGGCCAGATTCTCGGCGACGGCGGCCTCGGGATCGAAGTCTTCGGACGCGAAGACGCTGTCCGGCGGAAAGGTGACCGTCAGGGCGATCGACTCCCCGGGGCCTGGGATGTAGTTCGACGGAGGCGCTGCCGCTTCCATTCCGCGTGCGATCGGTGCTGCCGCCGTCGTCCACACCACCGAACTCTCGAACCCCGGAGTGTGCTTGTAGACAGTTGCGGCGGTGGGACCGTCGTCGGTGATCACTGACGATCCTTTGCTGTCCGAACCTGTCACGACCCGACGAACCATGGTGTGTACCTCTCGTTCACTGCAGACCAGGTGGTCTACGTCACACCGCAGTTTATGCATAACTCCGATCTTTTGCATAGAGGTTCGGGGCTGATCGCAACTGTCGGTTTCGGGTGACGATGTCTACCTGACGGTCGAATCCCGGGCGCCGCTCGGGCAGAGTGGAGTGGTCACAGATAGGACCCCGATGACCCACATGACCCGCACCGGCACCACCCTCGTCGCAGCCATGATCACCGCGTCCGTCCTCGCCGCATGTGCGCCCGACGAGGCGGCAGACGGTTCCGGCTCCTCCACTTCCAGCCGCACGACGACGGTGTCCACGCCCGCACCGCCGACCACACGCCTGGCCAATCCGGCAGCCAACGCGTCGCTGCTGCGGGCAGCCGCCGCCAACGATGCCGATGCCGTGCGCGCGGCCCTCACCGCCGGTGCGAACATCGATACGCGCGACGACCGCGGCCGCACACCGCTCGTCGCTGCCACCAAGAACCACGCAACTGCGGCGGCCCGGGTTCTGATCGATGCGGGCGCCGACGTCAACGCGGCGGACGCCATCCAGGACTCGGCGTACCTGTATGCCGGCGCCGAGGGGTTCGACGACATCCTCGTGATGACCTTGCGCCACGGCGCAAATCTGCGCGCCGTCAACCGTTTCGGCGGTACCGCGCTGATCCCGGCGAGCGAACACGGTTATGTCAGCACCGTGCACCTACTGATCGAGGCGGGTGTCGACGTCAATCACATCAACACGCCGCGCTGGACCGCCTTGCAGGAGGCCATCGTCTACGGAGACGGCTCGCAGCGGTATCAGCGCACCGTCACCGCCCTGCTCGATGCGGGAGCAGATCCGTCGATCCGGGATGCCAACGGCCGCACCGCCCTCGACAATGCCGAGCGTCTCGGGCAATTCGAGATCGTCGCGATTCTGGGTGACCACGGGGCGCGATGATCACAATCGCTGCGCCGCCTCCATCAGCCCGCGTTGGACCTCGAGCAAACTCTCTTCGTCGCCGCGGTCGTGAGGGACGGTGGCGCACAACGCGACACGTTCACGCCACGATCGTCCCTTGAGCGCGACGGCTGTTCCGCACAGACCCACCTCGGTCTCCTGCTTGCTGAAGGCGTGGCCGGTGTCCCGGATGGTGGCCAACTCGGCGAGGAGGTCGGGCACCGAACCGATGGTCCACGGGGTCAGCTTGGTCAACTCCGGTATCGGATACAGGGCCTGCACCTGATCGTCGGTCAGTTGTGAGAGCAACAGCTTGCCGGCCGAGATCGCATGCGCCGGACGCAGATAGCCCTGTCGGAGAGTGGCCCGGACCGGACGGTCGGGCTCCTCACCGTCGAAGAACAGGATCTGCGTGCCGATCAGCGTTGCGACGTGCACGGTCTCGCCAGTGATGGCAACGGCTTCCTTGATGACCGGCCGGAGTCGATGGCGGTCGCCGGCGTCGAGGCCGCGGGGGCGCGCGAGATCCAACAAGACCGGGCCGGGAAAGTAGCCGCGGCCGGTGGGCCCCAGGATGACGATGCCGCGATGCCGCAGGGTGTTGAGGATGCGGTAGGCGCTGGAGCGCGAGACGCCGAGTTCATCGGACACCGCCGTGACGTTGATGCTGTCGGCGGCGGCGAACATCATCATCACCTGGAGTCCGGCGTCGAGGGAGGTCAGATACTCCCCGATGGGTTCCGATTCGCGTGCCATGACCGAAAAGTGTCCCACATGCCGAAACAAAACAGCCAAAGAGCAGTCATCACGTCCCATTTTGTTCCGCATAGCGAGATTACCGGTAGCGCTGCTGGATCGCCGACCACCCGGTATGGCGTACTTGGCGAGGCCACCCCGAATGGGTGGTGGCTCACAGCAACCGTCCCGGGCTCGAAAGGGAACCAGTCATGTCTGCAAGTCGGCTCAGTGTGCAGTCGGTCATCGACTCCACGTCGATGAATCCGAAGCGTTGGTCGGTCGTCGTCCTGTGTTTCACCGTCGCACTACTCGACGGCTTCGACACCCAGTCGATCGCGTTCATCGGCTCGTCCATCGCCGACGAGTTCGACATGTCGACGGCATCGATGACCGCGGTCATCACCGCGAGCACGGTCGGCATGGCGCTCGGTGCCGTCACCCTCGGCTCTCTGGGTGACCGGGTCGGCCGCAAGCGAGCAATCCTGTTGGCTCTGACCATCTTCGGTGTCTTCTCCCTCCTCGGAGCCTTCGCGCAGGCGCCCTGGCAGATCGTGTTGCTGCGCTTCCTGATCGGCCTCGGTATGGGCGGCGCGACGCCGTCTCTGCTGGCATTGGCCGCGGAGTACAGCTCCGCGCGGCGACGTGGACTGTCGATGACACTCGTCCTGCTCGGCCTGCCAGGCGGCGCGATGCTCGGCGGAGTCGTGGCGGCAGCGTGGCTGCCCACCCTCGGTTGGCGCGGCATCTTCTTTGTCGGCGGATTGCTGCCGATCATCCTGTTCGCGGCCATCGCCGCGCTGCCCGAGTCGGCTGCCTACCTCGCCACCCGCGACGATTCGGCCAGCCAGACCAAGGCACGCGCCCTCCTGCAACGTGTCACCGGCACCCGGATACCGGACGATGTGGAGTTGGTGGCCGAATCGAGTGACGAGGCGTCGGGGTCGATCCGATCGCTGTTCACCGACACCTATCGCCGCACCACGATCACCATCTGCGCGATCTACCTGGCCAACTGGGTTGCCTGGTTCCTGCTCCTGCAGTGGACACCGACCGCGCTGCACGACGCCGGGCTCACCAAAGAGGAGGCGGCGGCCGGCACCATCGTGGTCAACGGCGCGTTCATCGTGTTCTCGTTCTTGGTCACCGCGCTACTGTCGCGGGTGGCGATCCGGGCGTTGCTGCTCGCCATGTTCGGGTTGGGTATCGCCGTGGCGCTGGGCCTGTCGATCAGCGGCACCAACTGGACACTCACCTTCGCGCTCATCGCAGTGGCCGGGCTCGGCATCGGTGGCCAGCAGCTGGTGCTCAATTATCTGATCGCCCAGTCGTATCCGACGCAGCTGCGCGGCACGGCCACCGGATTCTCCATCGGCATCGGACGGACCGGTTCGATCATCGGTTCGGCCCTCGGCGGCTGGCTGCTGGCGGTCGGCGGTGTGAGCGGATACTTCGCCTTCATCGCCGTACCACTGGTCATCGCGGCCCTGGCCACGTTGCTGTTCCGTCGCCCGACCGCGGCGGCTGCCGCAGAGACCGATGTACTGACGAGCGACGCGCTCGGCGAGCTGACCTCGGACAAGCGGTGAAACAGGCGTCGGATCGGTCAGGGGGCTGTCGATGAGCAGATTTGCCGACAAGGTGGTCGTCGTCACGGGTGCTGCGCAGGGCATCGGTGAAGGCGTCGCACGCACGATCGCTTTCGAGGGCGGTTCAGTGGTGCTCGCCGATCGGTCCGCACTCGCCGAGGATGTGGCGGCGGAGATCACCGCGGCCGGCGGCTCGGCCCGATCGTTCCTCTGTGATCTCGAAACCTATCGTGGCGCCGAGGATCTGATGCAGTTCGCGGCCGGCGAGTTCGGCCGGATCGATGTGCTCGTCAACAACGTCGGCGGGACGATCTGGCGTAAACCGTTGGAGTTCTACGACGAGTCGCAGATCCTCGCCGAGATCACCAGATCGCTGATGCCGACGATGTGGTGTGCGCGGGCGGTACTGCCGCACATGATCGACCGTGCCAGTGGGGTCATCGTCAACGTGTCGTCGAATGCGACGCGCAGCATCAACCGGGTGCCCTACGCGGCGGCGAAGGGTGGCGTCAACGCGCTGACGGCATCCCTCGCCTTCGAGGCCGCGAGCAAGGGAATTCGTGTGGTTGCCACCGCGCCCGGGGGGACCGAGGCGCCGCGCAGCACCATCCCGCGTAACCCGGAGCCGCCGAGCCCGCAGGAAGAGGTCTGGCATCAGCAGACCGTCGAGCAGAGCACGCAGAGCACATTTCTCAAGCGATACAGCACGATTGACGAACAGGTGGAACCGATCCTGTTCCTGGCTTCCGATGCGGCGAGCTACATCACCGGGACGGTGCTGGAGGTCGCCGGGGGAGACCGGGGCTGAGCCGAAGAATCCGTCACATCCGCGACAAGATCGCGAACCCGTCCCCCTCGGTGCGCCGCACGGGAACTCCGTGCGGCCCATCGACGGTCTCGCCGACGACTTGGCCGGCCGCCAACTGGGCGAAGGCGTCGGCCACGCGTCGGACGAAGGCGCGGTCGACGTCGGCCACCAGGTTGTGGCCGACGAATGCCTTGGTCACGGGAAGCTCGGCGAGGGCCGACAGCGACGCCGCGAACACCGCGACGTCGCTGTCGGGGAGGTGCGCCCAATAGGTCGTCGTCAACAGGGTGTCGCCGCAGAAGAGGAAGCCGGTGTCCTCTTCCCACAGGCACAGCGAGTCGGGGACGTGGCCGGGCGTGTGCAGCGCCACCAGAGATCGGCCTCCCAGATCGATGACGTCACCATGGTCGAGGACCCGTGTCGGCGGAGTCGCCGGAATCGACCACGCGCCGAGATCGGGGATCGGCCGCATCGTCAGATCATCCGGCGTGAGGAAGAACTTCACCTTGTCCAACTCGCGAAACCGACTGTAGGTCTCGAACATTCGCTTGGCCGCGGCAACGTAGTCCGTCAACTCGGCCGACGGGATCTCGCCGTAGAGATCCACGCCGGAGCTGTGAGACAGGAACTCCGTGGCGGCGACGTGCTGGTTTCCGCCGCGATGGTCGAAGTGATGATGGGAGTTGACCACGACCACGGGGAGGTCGGTGATACCGCGCACGGCGTCATCGATATTGCCGATGCCCAGCCCGGTGTCGAACAGAAGGGCACGCTCGTCGCCGACGACAAGATAGCTGTTGACGTGCCCCGGTTCGGAGATCAGATGAACGCCGGAACCGTAGGCACGCACCGCAAACCAACCATCGGTCACGACCACTCCACGAAGTCGGCTTTGCGGATCACCGTGTGACACCCCTTCACCTGATCCACCACCTGCGAGATTCGCACATCGCCTGCGGCGCTGAGGTATGCATAGGCGAGATGGCGTGGCACCTGGTAGCGGTGTGCCAACAGATCCAGGGCCGCCCGGACGCTGTCCCGGCAGGCCTCGTCCAGATCTGCGTCGAGCCCGATGCTGATCAGCAGGTCGCTCGTCTCGGCGAACGGTCGACCGTTGGCTGCGTGGGCGCCTCCCGGAATCACGTCCACCCGCAGGGTGCTCCGCAGCGGTGCCTCGAAGGCGGTCAACGCCACCTCACCGTCCCCCTGCGCGTAATGCGGGTCGCCGACGTAGAGCAGCGCATCTGCGACCTGCACCGGAAGGTACAGCGTCGCGCCTATGCCCAGGTGGGTGACGTCCAGGTTGCCGCCGTACAGACCGGGCGGCACCGAGTTGGGCCGTTCGGAACCGGCGGCGGCGACACCGATGATCCCGAGGAACGGGCTGAGCGGGAAGCGAATCGAACGCCCCGACCCGGCGTAGGCCGATTCGTCCTGGGCCAGCGGAAGGAACCCCCGATCACCGGCCGCCCGACAGAACACACTGTGGACATCCCCGACCGGAAAGCTCTCCGGTAGTGCGCCTTTCCCGTGCCGCGACGACACGATGCCGTAGTCGGCGCGCCGTTGCAGATCGACGACGGTGACGGCGAGGAGATCGCCCGGCGCGGCGCCCGGGACGGCGATCGGTCCGGTCACCACATGAGGTCCGAACGTGCTGTCGGTGCGCAGTCCGGAGGCCGCGATGTCGATGGCATCGGGAAGTACATCGCGGTGTGGAACACCGAAGCGGGCGAAGAACTCTCGGGGATCGCCGCCCTGGTCGGGCAGGATGCCCTCGTGGCTCACGGTGTCGATGGTGATCAGTTCGCCGGGTTGCACGACGGCGGCCGCTGCATCGTCGGCGCAGGGAAGTTCGCCCCACAGCACCGTGTCCGGCGTGGAGGACAAGTGATGGACACCGACAGCCCCGTCGGTGGTCGTGGTGTTCACGATGCGGTGACTCCGTTCGCGTGCGAGGCCAGCACTGCCCTGTCTTCTGCGGTCAACTCGGTCGGGACACCCTGGAGGATGAGATCCTCGAAACCACCGTCGTGCTCCATCACGGTGACCGTGTACAACTTCTCGGTTGCCGACGTGTTGACGATGCGGTGGACGGATCCGGTCGGCAAGACGATCACCGAACCGGGACCGAGCCTGGCGACGTGTTCGTCGCTGTGTGCATCCGCCTCGCCCCGCAACACCACGAAGGTCTCGGTGGATTCCGGGTGGGAGTTGTCGGGCTGCGAGCCTCCTGGCTCCCAGATCTCGAAGCAGACGGTGGTGTCCGATCCGGACGTGGTGGGCCCGGACAACACGACGAGCACCACGGTGTCGTCGGCGCTGATCTTGTACGCGGTCAGGTCGGCGATGTCGTGCACGATCGGGGCGGGTGTCATGATTCCTCGATTCCGGTGACCAGGTCGTCGAGACGCGTGGTGAATCCGTAGCAGAGGCGAACGTTGTAGATCGTGGCGTCCATGCAGTACGACGGCGAGGTGGTGGCCACGGCATCCTCGAGCATCACCACGTCGAAACCGGAGCATGCAGCGTCCACCAACGTCGAGTACACACACTGATCGGCGTTGACACCGGCGAAGAGAAGCGTGTCGACGCGAAGATTCCGCAGTATCGACTCGAGTTCGGTGTCGAAGAAGCCGCTCATCCGGTACTTGTCGACGAAGATGTCGTCGTCCTCCGGCTTGAGTTCAGACGTGATCGCGGCACCCCAACTCCCGCGTGTGAGAACCGCTTCCGACCGGCCGGCCCGTTCGCCGATACCGCCACCGGCACCGTCGGCGTCGTACACGTGCAACACGCCGGGCGGCAGATTGGCCTTGTCGAGACGATTGCCCCAGTTGACCCAGATGACCGGGATACCCGCCCGCCGCATCGCCGGCAGGCCGTTGTAGAGCGATTCCACCGCGCCCGCCGCACCGGAGACATCGACACCGATGTGGTGCATCCAGCCGCCCTCGGTGACGAAGTCGTTCTGCATGTCGACCACGATCATCGCGGTCCTCGCGACGTCGATGGTGATGCTCGACGGCTCGGCGGCAATCGCGAGAGGCTGGGGTGCAGGGTCGGGGCGTCGGAGATCGGCGTGGCCGGGAGAGAGTGACCACAGGTTTCGGGTCATGATCGTGCTCCCACCGGAAAACTGAATGCCTGTACTTCCATGAGGGATTGGGCGAGATGCTCGGCGGCCGAGGCGAGGAGAGCCTTGCCGACGTCGGCGCTGGCATTGGTGGGATCCCCGACGGTGCCAGATGCGGAAATGTCATCGGTGAGCCACGCGGTGGGCAGCACACCCTCCAGGGTCAGATGCTCGTACTTGTCGAACTCGGCAGCGGCGGCTTGTCCGTCGGCGAAGGCGCGTTCGTGGTGCACCAGTTCGGGAGCGATCGCCATCATGATCGACGTCTCGCCGTACCCGCCGTGGATGTCGAACCCGTCCTGTTGCCGGTCGACCTCGGGAGGGGCCGGGAACCGCATCGGCATCACCGGGAACACCTCCAGACCGGTCCGATATCGGATGTCACGAGCGACCACATCGAGCAGACCCGGCTGGCCGCCGTGTCCGTTGACGAACACCAGCTTGCGGAAACCGCTGGCCGCCAGAGAGTCTCCGAGATCCATGCACACCGCCATCAAGGTGGTCGCAGACATCGCGATGGTTCCGGACCGGCCGAGGTGCTCGGTCGACTTGCCGTAATGCAGGGTCGGCAGGACCCAGATGTTGCTGTCGTCGGGAAGGCTGTCGACGGCGGCGGCGGAGATCACCTCTGCGTGCATGGCGTCGGTGATCAGCGGCAGGTGTGGTCCGTGCTGCTCGACTGCTCCGATCGGCTGGACCACCACCGCGTCGGTCTTGTCGATGGCCTCCACATCCGTGGTGGTCAGGTGGGCGAGATGGAATATCCGTGTCATGGTCGGTTCCTCATTCGTCGTATGGCTCATTCGTCGTCGGGCAGTGCGGATTCGTGCCACCGGGACAGCAACAGTCGTTCGAGCAGCACCACGAAGCCGAACAGCACCAGGGAGACCACGCTGGCCATCACGACGGCGACGAACAGTTGTGGCGTGCGCAGCTGCACCGCGCTCTGGGTGATGATGTAGCCGAGGCCGCCTTCGCCGCCGCCCACACCGGCGACGAACTCGCCGACGATCGCGCCGATGACCGAGGAACCCGCGGCGATACGCATGCCGGTCAGGATCGACGGCGATGCGCCGGGGAGCCGGAGCGAGAACAGAGTCACCCGCGGCGGGGCGCCGGCCATCGAATAGAGCTGCACCAGATTGCGGTCGACCGATTTGAGCCCGTGCAAGGTGTTGGCCGCCACCGGGAAGAGGGCGATCATCGCGCCGACCAGCATGTTGGTGGTCTGCCCCGGTCCGATCCACACGACGAACAGCGGCGCGATCGCGACGATCGGGATCGTCTGCAGCACGATGAGATACGGATAGAAGCCGCGTTCGGTGATGTTCCATCGGGCCATGACCAATGCGACAGCCACACCGGCGAGCGTGGCCACCACGAAGGCCAGGTAGGACTCCTGAACGGTGACCCAGGTGGGCTGCCAGATCGCCGTGCGTTCCTCCCAGATCGTCTGGAGCAGTGTCCACGGCGACGGCAGCATGTACGACGGGACGTCGAAGACGACGATGATCAACTGCCACAACGCAATGCCGATCACAAAGGCGCCCAGCGGTGGTAGCGCGCGACCGATCCGGGAACGCACCGAGCGTGTCCGCGCGGTCACGGGGGCCGGCGTCCTGGGTTTGACGATCCTGGTCAACAAGGAGGGGGAATCGATGACGGTCATTCGCGAAAGCTCCCGAGTGTGATGGAGATCTGTTCCTGAAGTGCGCGCAGGGCGGTTTCGTCCCGCTCGACATCTGGATCAAGCGACGGCGGACTCGGCGACTTGATCACCTCGACGACGTGGCCGGGACCGGTGTTCATGATCGCGATCTGGTGCCCCAACGTGCACGCCTCGTAGATGGAGTGTGTGATGAACAGGACGCTGAAACGCTTCTCCCGCCAGAGGCGTAACAGCTCTGCGCCCATCTTCTCGCGAGTGAACTCGTCGAGCGCTGCGAACGGTTCGTCCATCAGGAGGAGCTCCGGGTCGCTCGTCACCGACCTGGCCAACGACGCCCGCATCTTCATGCCGCCGGAGAGCTCCCGAGGGTAGGACTTCTGGAAGCCGTCGAGGCCGACCATCTTGATCGCCTGTTCGGCGCGTTCGCGTCGCTCGTGACGTGGCACCTTCTGCAGTTTCGCGATCACCTCGACGTTGGCCTGCACGGTGCGCCAGGCGAGGAGGGTGGGGTCCTGGAAGACATAGGACATCCGATCGGTATCGCGGTCCATCGTGCCCGAGGTGGGATCGGTCAGGCCGGCCGCCATCCGCAGGATCGTGGTCTTGCCGCATCCCGACGGTCCGACCAGCACGGTGATCTCACCGCGTCGGACCGCCAGGTCGATCGGTGCCAGAGCACGAAAGCCGTTGCCGTACACCTTGTCCGCAGAGTGGAAGGCGACAAGATCGTCTGAAGTGGATCGAGCGTCGGAATCGGTCATCGTCATGGTCATCGGTTCACCGCCATGTCGTCGTGGTGGATGATCGAGGCGCGTCGGACACGCATCGATCGATGGATGTCTCGTCGGTCGACGGTCAGTACCTCTCCGTCGTCGACCACCTGGGTGCCCTCGACCCACACGCCCCGGACATCGGCGGGGGTACCGGCGAACACCACGCCGCGGCGCAGCGTGGATGATCCGGAGTATCCGGGCGACTCGATGTCGATGGAGACCAGGTCGGCCCGGTAGCCGACACGGATGGCGCCGAGGTCATTCGGCAGGCCGACGGCCCGGGCTCCGCCCCGCCAGGCCATGTCGAGTGCGTCGACCTCGCTGAGCCGACTCGCGTCGAGGGTGCGCAGCCGGTCGGACAGGACGGACCATTTGACGGCCTCGAACATGTTCTGCCCGTTGTTGCTTCCCGGTCCGTCGCAACCGATCGCCACCGGGACGCCGAGCGAACGAAGCTCGGACACCGGTGCGGGGCCGGAAGCGAGATAGGCATTGGACGTCGGGCAGGTGACCACGGTCGAACCCAGCTCGGCGATCAGCGCGCGCTCGTCGGGTTCGAGCCACACGCAGTGCACGAGCTGGGTGGTCGGGCCGACCAGGCCGTGGTCGCGGAAGTAGTCGACCTCTCGTCGACCGTGGCTGTCGAGGGTGGACTGCACACTGGTGCGGGTCTCGGCGCAGTGTGCGTGCAACCCGAGGCCGGTGCGTGCCAGATGTGCACCGACGCGCTCGCAGAGTGCCGGAGATGCCAGCCAGGTGGTCTGGATCGCGGCCTCGCAGCGGATGCGGCCGCCGCCCGCACCGTCCCAGTCGGATACGAACGACGTCACGTTGTCGAGGTATTCGTCGATGCTCTCCAGGCGCGACGTGCGGGTCCCCGACGCGTCCATGTCGACGCCACCTCGGGCGATGAGGCCGCGGATGCCGATGTCTCGGAAGGCACGCGCCACGTGGGCGGTGTTCTCGGGATGATGGTGTACGTACTGGTTCTCCAGGACCGTGGTGACACCCGAGCGCAGGTTCTCGATCAACCCCGCGGTGGCGGCCAGGTACATGTCGTCGGGTTCGAATCTCGCGGTGTACGGCCAGATGTCGTTGGCCAGCCAGTCCTCGAGACAGTGTGTGGTGCTGATCCCTCGCAACATCGCTTGGAAGAGGTGGCAATGTGCGTTGATGAATCCGGGCATGACTGCCTGCCCGGAGGTGTCGACCACACGGTCGGCGGTGGCCAGCAGGTCACCCGCGGCCACGCCGTCGCCGACGGCGGTGATCACACCGTCGTCGACCACGACGTGGCCCGACGGCATCTCGGCGAAGGCATCGATGATGATCGAGCCTCCAGTGAATACCGTTCTCATTGCGGGTTTCTGCCTGTTCTCATGGGGTAGGCGGTCGGGATGACCGACCGTGCGGACTATGCGGTTGGGCCAGTCAGTTGGCGCCGGACGGCGCGGGCGGCAGGTCGGTCGGTGAAGCGATCGTGGGCAGCAGGCTCGCATCGAACAGGTCCGCGGGCGTCACGTCCTTCTGGATCTGTCCCATTTCCTTCAGCTGGTCGATCAATGTCGACCACCGCTGATCGGTCATCGCACCGATCTGCTTCGCGCCGTCACCGGACACCACGTACTTGCGCTGCGCATCCCAGGCGTACCAGACGGACTCGTCGGACTGTTCGCTGTTGGCCTTCAGGATCGCCTGGTTCGCGTCGGTCGCGACCTGGACGTCGGCCATGTAGTCGTGCCAGCCCTGAATACTGGTGTCCAAGAAGGCCTTAAGTTCATCCTTGTGGGACTCGAAGTAGTCCTTGGAGGTGAAGACCACATCGTTGTAGGGGTTGAAGCCCGACTCCGAGTAGGGGATGAAGTTCACCGGCACGCCCGCTTCCTCGGCCTGCCGTACCTCGTTGGTGGGCCAGCCCTGCTGCAGAAGTGTCGGGTCCTTGAGGAAGTTGGCGATCGAACCCTGGTACTGCATGGTCTTCAGTGGCACCCCGAGTTCCTTGTCGAGCCACATGGGGTAGAGCGCGCCGGCCTGACTGACGAGCGTGTGACCTTTCATCGCGTCGAATGAGGTGATGTTCTGATCCTTGTGTGACAGGATGCCGACCGGATTGTCCTGGTACAGAGCGCCGATCGCGACAACCGGAATGCCTTGCTGCTGCGCCTGCACGATGCCGGCCGCATCGGTGTGGCCGATCTGTGCACGGCCGGAGGCAACAAGCTGGGTGGCCGAGACCTGGGGGCCGCCCGGCTGCAGGGTCACGTCGAGATCGTTGTCCTGGTAGAGATTCTCCGCCTGGGCGGCGAAGTAACCGCGGCCTTCGGGATCGGCGTACCACGGGAGTACGACGGTCATCTTGGTCGCGCCCGAATCGGTGGACGAGTCGGAGCCGCATGCTGCGGTGCCCAATGCCAGGGCGGACGCAACCAGGGCGACCGCCACGCGGAGGAGCCGCCTGCGGGGACGTGCTGAATCCATATGTGAAACCTTCTGTGTGGAGGGTGGATCGGGTGATCGACGCTGATCAGAACGAGGGATGATGAGAACGCGTCAGTGCCGCGACATCGGAAAGATGTTGCAGCATGGACTGTCTGGCTGCTTCGGGATCGCGCCGCAGGAGACACTCGTAGATGCGTTGGTGCCCATCGTGGGACAACCGGCGCGACGGTGCGTCGGCGTGGGAGAGGGCGCGTGTGGATGCGGTCCATTCGTTGGCCAACGTGCCCAGCGAGACGAGCAGTCGGTTCTGTGAAGCCTGCGCCACGAGCATGTGAAAGGCGATGTCCTGCTTGATCGACTCATCCTGTGTCAGTGGCTGCCGGGTTGCCTCCAGTACCGCCTCGAGCGCGAGCAGTGTGGAGTCGGTGATGCGATGGGCCGCGAGTTCGGCGAACCGTGGTTCGATGGTCTCGCGTAGTTCGGCCACGTCACGCAACGTGCGCTCGGCCTCGGAGATGCGGTCGTACAGGTCGTTCGCCTGTGTGGACGGTTCGGTGACCACGGTCCCGCGGCCCGGGCGACGCGCCACCATGTTCTTGACTTCCAACTCGTGCATGGCTTCTCGCAGCGACGTGCGTGACACGTTGAGCGAGGAGGCCAGATCCCGTTCGGAGGGCAACCGCGTCCCCGGTGCGAGTTCTCCGGTGGAGATCAGTCGCTCGAAGTGCGCGACGATCTCGGCGCCGATCGACGTCGAGCGGCGCACGAAGCCCGCTAGCTGCGGAAGCTCTGTCACGGGGACCCCCAAGGAGGACTGAGGAGATTGGACTGATTGGTCCGACCATCTGATGAACACATCGTATGGCGGCGATGAGTCGGTGCGCGAGGCGACGAGCGGTGCTGCAACAAGCTGTTGACGAAGGAAATACCGCCGAAACACAAAGGCCCGCACCGATCGGTGCGGGCCCCTGGCGAACTTGGATCAGACGTCGAATGCCAAGTGTTCCTTGCCGAAACGTAACACTGCGCCGTCGCACCCGACTGCGCCGACGACACTGATGCCGACCGGTGCGGCGTCGGCGCTCAAGCAAGGTGCCGACAACGCCGGCCGTCCGGACAGGCTGGCGAGACAGGTCAGATGAAGGGTCGCCGTTCGCGCACGCTCGACCGACCCGCTCGTCCGCAACGGTGCCGCGCTGGATGCCGTGGGCAGCAGTAGCGCAGACGATGCCCCGAGATGCGTCGCCAGGTGATCGCGGGCGGTGCGCAGGACGGCGCGCGCATCCTCGGCTTGACGGTCGGTGACCTCGGCGGCACTCCGGAAACGCTGGGCGACATCACTGGTCACCGCATCAGGGTGTTCGGACAGGAACTGTCCGTGTACCTGCCAGGCCTCGTGCGCCTGCACGGTGCGGAAGGCGAGGAACCACTGTTCGAGATGCCCGCCGGTGATGTCACGATGGGCGACAGGGATCTTGGCGCCGATCCGACGCGCGTATGCCCAGAACGACTGGGCGACCTCGGGCTCGGCATACCCCAGGAGTGTCGGGTCGATGACGACCGCGGTGATGTCCTCGGGCGACTGAGGCGCCAGCAGCGCGTCGGCGCCTCTGGTGAGGGTGTCGATGTCACGGGCGAGCAACCCGACGGTGTCGAAGGACGGGGCCAGCGGCAGTACCCCCGCGGTGTCGATGGTGCCGTGACTCGGACGGAATCCCCAGATCCCCTGATACGAGGCGGGAACCCGGATCGAACCGGCGGTGTCGGTTCCGAGTCCGAGATCGACCTCGCCCGACGACACCGCGACCGCGGGCCCGCTGCTGGAACCACCGGGGATGCGTTTGGGCGCAGCCGGGTTCGGTGGTGTGCCGTAATGGGGGTTTACACCGCCGAGGCTGTAGGCCAGTTCGTCGGTGTGCGCGATCCCGGTGATGGTTGCGCCACAGGCCAGGAGTCGGTCGACGGCGGCGGCGTGGGCAGGCTCGATCGGAGCATGTTCGAGGTGATGTGGGGTGCCACCGCCGATGGACTCGCCGGCCAGGGCGAACAGATCCTTCACCGCCACCGACGTCCCCGTCAGCGGTCCCGAACCGGTGGCGGCGACCAACGGCGCGCCGACCTTGCGCCACACCGTCGCGTCGCGAGGTGCACTCGCGCTGACGTGTGCGTATGCGACCTTCCACCCTTCGTCGGTGCGGCGCCAGACCTGGGTCTGTAGGCCACGCGCCCCGGTCGGGCGGCAGGTCTGCGCCAAGATCACGGCTGCATCGTCGGTGATGTCACGGACATGGACGTCGGTGACGGTGCGGGGCGGCGCGCCCTGGTTGCGGGCGGCGCGGAAGCGCGCGATCGCGTCGTGACCCAGGAGCACCGCGGAATGATCGGCACGGACGGTCTTCTCGTCATTCCAGAACAGATCGTCCAGGGCCGCCACGTCGTTGGCCATCAAGGCGGCCTCGTACCGCCAGAAAGCCTGTATGAGAGCAGAATTGGCGTCATCGATGACGGGAACCGAGGATTCGACACGGGTACTCATGGTCCCAGCGTGCACTTCGTTTGTTTCGCCCACGTGACAATTCCGTTCAACATGTCTGACATGTGTTAGCGTCGGCGCCACCACGATCTGCTGGAGGTGACCGATGAGTGCTGTCGTCTCGACGCGACAGATCCCGATCCGAGTGCTCACCGAGGAAACGTTCGAACCGTTCGGTGCGGTGTTGCCTGCTGTCCCCGATGGCGATGCGCCACGGCCCGGGGAGCGTCTGCTGGATCTGTCGCGAGGAACCCCACGCTTCTATGTGATGTCGCTGCACGATCGACCGGCACGATTCACCTCGGTGACTCGACATCGGCGGGTGACGCAGACACTTGCCGGTGTCGGAGGGGCCGACTGGTTGTTGGCAGTGGCGCCGCCCGGAGATGTCGACGACCCCGACACCCGGCCGATGATCGACGATGTCGCCGTCTTCCGGGTGCCCGGTGATGTCGCGGTGTTGCTGCACCGCGGAACCTGGCATGCCGGTCCGTTCTTCGAGACGACGTCGATGTCGTTCTTCAATCTCGAACTCGACGACACGAATCAGGTGGATCACCAGAATCATTGGTTCGGAGGGATCGAGTTGGTCGCGGTGAAAGGAGACCACCGATGAGTGTTGGCCTGCCCGTGGGGCTGCTGTACCAGATGTGGGAGACGCCGGATGTGTCGACGGCCGCCCTGGTGGAACGCGCACTCGGTGACTTCCGGCTGGCTGCCGATCTCGGTTTCGACGCCGTGTGGGTCGGCGAGCACCACTTCGTTCCCGCCGGGCGGGGCTTCTACGGGCGGATCGCACACCCGGAGATGCTGCTCGCGAAGGCCGCCGCCGAGATCCCGCGAATACGGTTCGGCACGGGGGTCAAGGTGCTGCCGGATGTGAGCGCGACCCGGGCGGCCGAGGAGATGTGCATGCTCGATCTGCTCACCGGCGGACGTGCCGACTTCGGTGTCGGGCAGGGCACCGGTCATGTGGGCGACGAACGGCTGCGGCGCCAGGGGGTGTTCCGGCAGCGGTTGGACGAGATCCTGCCGCTGCTCGACGGTGACGTGTCCGCCGACCTGCCGATGCTGACCTTTGACGACGGTGCCCGGGTACGCGCGAACCTCTGGGCCGCGTGCCGTGATGACGTCTCCGTCGCGCACGCCGCGCGACATGGATTGAATTTCGTTGTGGGGCAGGCTGAGAATGCCCGCGCCCAGGCCGACCACATTCGCCACTACCGCGAGTCCGGAGGTTCCGGACAGGTCCGCGGGGTACGTGCGGTCTACATCGCCGAGTCGCGTGAACGTGCCTGGACAGAGTTCGAGGCGGCGTTCGAGATGTACAGCGTGATGATCGCGGGCCCGGACGCGCGCTACACGCGCGAAGCAGTCGAGGCCGGTCTGCTGCCCGAACGCCCGCAGACGATCGACGAATGGCTGTATCAGGCCAACGTGATCCTCGGGTCCCCGGACCAGGTGGCCGAGGCACTCGCGGACTACGTCGACATCACCGGGGTGGATCGGTTGGATCTGCTGGTCCAGTTTCCGCGGTTACCCGCCGAATACACCCGGCGGTCGATGGAATTGTTCGCCTCGCAGGTGTGGCCGCAGATCGAACCCGCCCTCGTCGGTGGATGACCGGTCATCGCCGGACGAGTCGGATCATGGTGTGCTGGAACGCGTTGGTGGAATGCAGTTCGGAGGCCCAATACGCGGTGACGCCGGCTCGACACACACCGACCACCTCCATGGTGAGGGCGGGCTTGCCCTTGGGGATCTCGAGTAGCCGTGCATCTCGTGCGCTCACGGCCGTGGCCGACGGGTAGACGATCTCCCACTCCGTGGCACCGATGCCGAACTGTGCGGCGATGTCGAAAACCGGTTTGGTGGCGTCGATCTCGGTGGTCGACGCATCCGGCAGGACGATCGAGTCGTTGGCGCGGATCACCGGGGTGTCGTCGGCGTACCAGACCTTGGTGGTACGCAACAGGCGTGCGTCCGGCGACACCTCGAACTGCTCGACCTCGAGCGCGGAAGGGCTGTCGATCTTGTTCTCCACCACCACCATCGACGCACGTCGACCTGTGGAGGCGATCAGCTCCGATCGGTCGATCTGCTCGTCGATCCGCGCCGAGACATCCAGCATGCGCCGATTGATGGCGGTGTCCGCGCCCTGACGCCTGCGGATATAGCCCCGCTCCTCGAGTCGAACCAGTGCCTCCCGCACCGCCGGCCGCGACGCGGCCAGTCGCTCGGCGAGTGCCGGTTCGCCGGGCATGGGCGATCCCGCCCTGGCCGACTCCAGCCAGACTTCCTCGAGCCGCGCGCGGAGCCCACCGCGATCATCAGGAAGGGGTGCTCGTCCCGGGGTCATTGCGGCAGTGTACGCGAGCCCCGACGAAATGTCTGACATGTCCGGTAGGCCGCGCGTACCCCGTAAACGTTTCACGATCGACGCGGCCCGAAACACGGTCGTCACATGGTGGGTAGATCGCACATCGATCACGGTTCCGCGTGGTTGTTTTGACGTGGAACCGCTGGGCGGGAACCGCCAGGATCGTGAGGCGACAGGCCCGAGGTGTGGTGCGCCAGGGCCACTCTCAACAAATCTGACACAGGAGTCAACGTGGGTGTAGCCCAGATCGTTTATCTGATCGGACTGGCCGCGCTGATCGCGGCCATGGCGTTGCGCAAGAACGTCATGATCCCCGCGGTGCTCGCCACATTTGCGACGGCACTCGCCTACAGTCACAGCGTCCCGGGCGCCATCATGTCGGTCTTTCGCGCCACGATCACCTCCGGCTCCACGCTTTTCGACATCTTCATCGTCATCGCCGCGGTCACGTCGATGCTCGCCGCGATGCGCACGATCGGTGCCGACGAATTGATGGTGCAGCCGGTCAGCCGGTGGATGGTCAACGGACGAGTTGCCTACGTGGTGTTGTTCGTCTTCACCTATCTGCTCTCGCTGTTCTTTTGGCCGACCCCGGCACTTGCCCTGATCGGCGCGGTCTTGCTGCCGGCCGCGATCAAGGCGGGCCTGCCACCGCTCGGAGCGGCCGTAGTGCTGGCGATCTCCGGTCAGGGCATGTCGATCGCCTCGGACTACGTGATCGGCCTCGCACCGTCGATCTCGGCCAGCGGGGCAGGCGTGCCGGCCGGGGACATCGCCAACCGGGCCCTGGTGATCTCGCTGATCGTCGGCATCACCGCGGGTGTCCTCGCCTACTTCCTGTCGGTGCGACGCAAGATGCGTGGCGGTGTCGCCGCTGCCGGCGGTGCGCAGCCAGGTGAGGGAACTCGGGTCCCGGCCGGATCCACTGCGCCGACAGTAGATCCGGGAGATGCGGGGAGTCCGGCGAGTCCGCAGAGTGCTCCGTCCGCGACTGAGGTGCTCGAAGACGAACTGCCCGGGTACGACGCCAGTATCGCCATCACCGACCGGCCGAGGCTCACTCGTGGCTGGGCGATCGGCGTGCCCGCGGCGTTCGGCGCGGTCCTGATCTACATGCTGATCGGGCGCTTCACCGACCTCGTTCCGTGGGAGGACGGTGCAGGTGCCTCATTGGTCGGAGGCACCGCCATCATCCTGATGGTCCTGGTGACGCTCACGTCTCGCCGCAACGAGGCATTGGAAGCCGGCGCCACGCATTTCGTCGACGGCCTGTCGTATGCGTTCAAGGCCATGGGGATCATCCTTCCCGTCGCCGGATTCGTCTACATGGGCATACCCGACTACTCGGGTGGCATCCTGGGGCTACCCGACGACGCCACCGGTCCGGCCTTCCTGTTCGATGCCGTCGAGCGCGTGCAGCCCTACATTCCCGACAACGGCGTATTCGTGGCGCTCAGTATGCTTTTCATCGGTATGGCGGTCGGCCTCGACGGGTCCGGATGGGCCGGTCTGCCTCTCACCGGCAGCTTGTCGGCCGCGCTCGCACCACAATCCGGGATGGACACGGCAACCCTGGCGGCCATCGCACAGAACGGCGCCACGTGGACCGGTGGCGGCACCCTGGTGATCTGGTCGTCGCTGGTGGTGGTTGCCGGCTTCTGCCGGGTACCGGTCGGTGAACTGATCCGACATCTGGTGGTGCCGGTTATGGTCGGCCTTCTTCTCGCGACCGGTGTCGCGGTCATCATCTGGTAGCCGGTCACACCGTTACCAGACTCGCCCAGAAAGGACTTCACGTATGGACTCGATCCCGTTTCGGTACGACCCCACACGATGTGCGCTCGTTGTCATCGACATGCAGAACGACTTCTGCTCTCCGCAGGGGTCGCTCGCGCAGCGAGGATTCGACGTCGGCGCGGCCGTCGCCATGGCCCCACGCCTGGAACGGCTCATCGGACTGGCACGGGCGGCCGACGTTCGCGTGGTGTTCGTCCGCACACTGCACGACGCAACCACGGACACGCCCCAGTGGCTGGGTCGCATCGGTGATGAGCCCGACGCGGTACGCACCGGCATCACCTGTCGCACAGGAACGCCCGGCGCAGACTTCTATGGCATCGAAGTCGACGACGACGATGTGGTGATCACCAAGAATCGATTCAGCGGCTTCGTGGGGACCAACCTCGACCTCACGCTGCGCTCACTCGGTGTCGATTCTCTGCTCTTCACCGGAGTCGCCACCGAGGTGTGCGTCGAGTCGACGTTGCGGCACGCGTTGTTCCACGAGTACTGGGTGACACTGGTGGAGGATTGCGCAGCCACCTACTCGCGCGCCGCGCACGAGGCATCGGTGTCGGTGGTCGCACAGAACTTCGGCACCGTGATCACCGCGGAGAAGCTCGAATCCTTCTGGTCCGCACTGTCATCGACCTGATTCGACAACGCTCCGACGGTCGTCTCGACCGCCGGAGCGTGTGCGGTGCACCTCAGAAGAAGCTGCTGAAGTACGGGTCCTGCGGGTCGTAGTTGCCGGTCCGGCTGTCCGGATAGAGTCCGCTCACCTTGGCGAAGACGAACTCGAGGAGACCACGAGGGTCGTAGTCCCAGGCGCCGCCGAGGTCGGTGTAGACAACCGGCCAGGCGTTCGGGTCGTCACCGATGATGTGCCAGAACCCGTACATGCCGCCGTTGCTCCGCCCCCAGCCGATGAAGGGCGGGGGATTCTCGGACCCGAGTTCCACCTGGTGCTCGGTGCCGTCGGGGAGGAGCCAGGTCGCGGTGTCGGGGATCGTCGGGCGAAGCTGTATCAGAGCATCCCGTGCCGCACCGCTCATCGACGTGATGGTGTTGTCCGCCTCGACTTCTGGGTGCGGTGGCACCCATACCATGAGGTCGTCGTCGAACTCGCCGAGTCCGTACGTGGCGACCAGGTTCCGGTAGTCGTCGGGTAGCGGGACTCCGAGTGCGTGCTCGCACGCTTCGAAGTCGAATGTGGGTGGTTCGGCGGGCGGCGGAACCAGCTCGATCAGATCGTCGATTATTGCCACGTCACCAGCACCTCGGGTTGGGGATGTCCTTGAAGATCGGGACCATGCCTAGACCGTAGGCGATCATCCGAATCGTGGTCGGTTGGGCATTGGGGCCGTTGCCGTAGATGGGGATCACGCGATAGTTGACCCGAATGCCCTGATCGACATACCGGCCCACCTGGTTCTCGACGGACCGCATGGCGATGTTCGCAGAGCGGCTCAGGGTGACGATGTTGCGCGGGTCGGTGCCCATGCCGCCGAGCTGGCTGCCGATCAGATGGCCGCGTTGGCATCGTCCGCCGGGACGAAAACCGGGAGGCCGGTCGCCGGTGCGGCCACTTCGGGTGGCGGTTCCGGTGTAGCGCATCTTTGGTGAGAGCACAGCGCTGGCGCCGGACGCTGCCCGCGACGGGCCGCTGCGGCCGGGCAGCATGCGTTGATAGGTCTGATTGCCGCCGTCACGAGCGCGCAGGATTCGTTCACCCTGTCGGGACTCGCGTGAGGTGATGCCGTTCTTCCGAGCTTTCGCCGAGAGGCCGCTCGGCGCACGGTAGCCGGGGGTCGGATTGGTTCGCTGCGGCTGCGCACGCGGTGTCGGGTTGGAGCGTGGCTTCGGGGTCGCCCGGGGCGGTGGCGCAGGACGCTGTCCACCGGGTTGCACGGGAGGTCGCACACCCGAGAGCTGCCCGTGTCGCTGACACTCGAGGAGTTCGGCATTCAGGGCGTTTCCACGTGCGATGCCGCGCGCACGCCACGCGTTGTAGTACGCAACCTGGCTTGCATTGCCGCCGCCGCGGGCATTGATCGCCGTGACCTGTGCGTTGTAGTTCCGCGCATCGGCATTGTGACCGGCGATGCGGCCCTGGAGAGTCGAGCAGTTCGTCGCGGCGCCTGCGGGTGCCGACATACCGGGAACCGAGTGGATTCCGGCGGCGATAAGAGTTGTGAGAAACAGCGTGATGAGTATGGCCCGTATCCGGGTCATCATTACCCCTCGTCATTGTCGTCAGGCACAGACGTATCGTCGGTGCTGATCAGCAATGATGCCAGCCCGGACGGTGATCACCGTTGTCCGCGAACCGATTACGTCTGTTTGTACGACACCGAACAGACGAATCTCGGTGACTCGCCGAGCGATCGTGACGGCAACCTTCACGATCGATGAACAGACGGTGCCCGGAAGGCGGTAATCGGTGTTCCGGCGGTGGGGATTCGACGCTCCACGTTCATCCGCGGGCAGAGCGGCGATGCCCGATCGAGCAGGAGACGTGGTCCGGATGTATGACCTCACGTGCGTGCACAGGCGGCCTCGGCCATGTGACGCTCACGGGATCGAACTCGGAGGTGACGTGGCGTGCGCGAGAGATTGCCGAACAACGGTCGCAACGCCGTTGCCGGTGTGCGTTCGACCGATTCGTACCAGGCTCCCGAAGCGACCGGCGCCGCGGCCGACCTGGCCAGACTGCAGCGCTCCGCGGGCAACCGGGCCGCCGGCTCGACCGTTGCGCGCGAGGCGCCCACACGAGCGGAGAACATCGCGGCGCTGAAGGCGGAGGTCGCTGCCGCACAGTCCGATCCGTCGAAGTGGAAAGACGTTGCGGTCCGTCTCAACGGGTTCGCCGCGTCGGATATGAACAACGCTGTCGCGTATATCCCGTCTGACCGTCTGCAGGTGGCGAGAACCGCGATCGAGGTGCACCTGTCGGGGTGGCCCGGGCAGGCGGCGATCCTGACCGCCCTCGATGGCCGGGCACGGTCCAAGAAGGTGCCGGTGCGGCCGACCGGCAGTGCGGTGTGGGCGGCGTACTCGCAGATCGGATACAACGTGTGGTCGGGTAAGGATCAGGTGAACAATGTCTGGGAGTTCATCGGTGGCAGCATCGGCCGGAAGTGACTACGGCGGTGAAACCTGCTCCGCGCGTGTGAGTTGGGCGCTCAACCGGGCGGGCTTCTCGGTGGGCCGGGGACAGCGAAACGACCCGTCGGTGACGTTCAAAGGCGTTGCGGGAGATGGCCAGAACTATGTGGTGTGGGTGCCGACACTGCAGTCGTGGTTGACGGCCGTCTGGGGAGCCCCGGACGAGAAGCTTGCAGAGCCCGCGGCGGCCGTGGCGCTCGAACTGACGTTGAAGCCGGGTGAGGTCGTGGTCTTCGCCGGCCCGCACCATTCGGGCCTGATCATGAAGGGGTACAGCGACGGCTACGTCAAATGGGACGACAGCGTGTTCCCCGTCTACGCGTGGCGTCTGCCGTGATCAACCGTTGAGGACAGGCGTCACCGGTGGCATGGTGTGCTCATGGTCAGCCCGGTCGAACACCATCTGCGCGGCCCCGTCGAGGGCCATTGTCGGCGCCGGCCGGCCGGCCCCGGAGGGTCATCGTGCGCGTGGTGGGGTGCGAGTCGATGACCGATCATCGCTTCACGTCGCACGCACATCGGTACTCGCTGGGCATCGACCGCGAGCTCGGCCGCCACTACATCTCGATCCCGATAATCGGCGACCCCGTCGGGTTCGAGGAGTACTACGGGATCGATGAGGCGGTGTTCGATGACCTGCTCGCGGACCCCGAGCGCGCGTTGCGTCTCGCCGAGCAGTGTCGGGTGCGGATGCACGATCGACTGCTGTTGTACCCGCCCCGGTCTGATCGTGGCACCGCAGATGTCCTGGGCGATCCCGTCCCGATCTGCTACGACCAAACTGACCTCGCGGGCCGGATCGCCGTGGCCTTGGTCGACGATCTCACCGACGACACGGGTTGGGAGGTCGACCTTCCGACAGGCACCGGCAGGGTGGTGATCCTGGACGACACACCCAACCCGCATCTGACGTTGCGAGTGCATCCGGTGAACGAGCCCAGCAGGGTTGTGTTGGTGGATCATTCGGAACTGGGGTTCACCGGGAGATGACGGTCAGCGGACGCTCGGGAGCGGGACACCCTGTTTGACGAAGTCGTTGACCTGGCCTTGACTGACTCGGTTCCACCCGCTCTTGCCGAAGATGTGGATGCCGTTGATGTCAGCACCCTTCAGGGTCTGCGCCTCGTATTCGTAGCGGTAATGGACCGCAACGCCGGGGCCGCCGACAGTGGTCACCGGGGAGGTGCCGTCCGGGACCGCCCGGACCACTCGCAAGCGGATCTGAGAACGACCCTGGATGTCGACCGTGCCGGCTTGACGACCGGGATTGACCTGTCCGCCCGCGCCGGGTGCCGTGTTCGGTTCCGAACCCTGCGCGAACGGCACACCGACACCCTGATTCGTCAGCGGGTTGGGCTTGATCAGATTCTTCGAGAACGTTCCCGTGGCACCGTCGTTTCTATCCGGATCGATCACCCGGGCGGTGGTGCGCGGATCGCCGCCAGAAGGCATCCGATCCAGATCGAACACACGGGTCGTCCCGGTGTGGTGATCGCTCACGATGCAGCCGCTGGGGCAGTCGTCGGCGACGATGGCGGAGCCCGGTAGGTCCGGGCTGCCTTCGATACTCCTGGCATCGACGAAAGGTGCCTTCGGTGTGGCCGGGGCAGTCTGTTGTGTTGTCGGGGGCTGAGTGGTCGGCGAGGGGCTCTGCGGTTGCGGAGCCGATGATGGTGGCGCCGGGGCGGGAGCCTCTTGCGACTCGGGCACCGATGGCCTTGGCTCGGTCGGCTCCGGCTCGGTCGGTTCTGGCGCCGACGGCTCGACCGGTGACGGAGTCTGTGCCCCATCATCTTCCGATCTCGAGGGTGACGACTCGGAGTCCGTCGGTCCGGTCGTGTCGTCATCGTCTGACCGATCCGGGCCACTCGGTGTGATCGGAGCGATCTGGTCCCCGGTTTCTCCGGGCGAGAACTTGTGCGGACTGCGGTCGGGCTCGGCGCCGACGCGCGGATGATTGTCGTTGTTGTTTCCGCCGGGAACGCTCTTGTGCGGGCTCCGGTCCGGCTCGGCGCCGCGACGCGCGTGATCGTCGTTGTTGGTGCCGCCCGGGACGCTCTTGTGCGGACCCCGGTCTGGTTCGGCCGACGCGACCCCGGCCGGAACGGACACCGCGATCGCCGCGGCGACGACAATCGCGGACAGCCTACGGGTGTGCTTCATCGTTTCCCCTGACTTCGTGAGCAGATGGTGTTCTCGTGGTCCGCGTTCACGCTAGGCAGCCGATCGGGTATCCGGAAGGCGTCGAGTTCATCCGAACGACGGTGGGAACATTCATGCCCGCTGGTGCAACGCCGACCGAAACGGCTGGTCGGGCACGGCTGGTGTCGGTGTCGAGCAAACAAAGGCGTCCGACACCGGAGTCGGCGGACCGCTCGGGCGCATCGCCGATCAGCCCGTGCACCTGGGTGATCCATCATCTGCGAACAGTGGTCAGACCAACTAGCCTGGGCGCGTGTCCGAAACGATGCCGCAGGTTCCCGGCGCCGGCCGTAAGTACATGCAGGTGGTCAACCAGGTGCTCATTGCGATCAGTGCAGGTCGGCTCAGTTCTGGGGACAGGTTGCCCAACGAGCGCGAACTGGCGATCGAGTGCGGCACCTCGCGACCGACGGTTCGTGACGCCCTGTTGGCACTGGAACTGTTCGGCGTCGTCGAGATCCGCCGTGGCTCAGGTTGTTACGTCACCGAACGCGGTCGTCACATGCAGAATCCAGCGCTGGGATTGTTGGACGCATCGCCTCGCGAATTGCTCGAGGCGCGGCTACATCTCGAGCCGACGATGGCGCGGATGTGCGCCGGCCGCCTGGATCTCACAGCGATCCGACGACTGAACGCGTTGATCGATGCGTCCGACACCGGCGAGGTGAAGCCTGGGCGGGACCACGGGTTCGGAAACTACTTCCAGCTGAGCCAGGCATTTCACTCGGAGTTGGCCGGCTACTGCGGAAACTCGGTCGTCTCTGGCATGACCCGGCAGATGGTCGACGTTGCCTCGCACCCGATGTGGGCGCTGCTCAACGGGTCGAGCGAGACCACGAACCAATCCGACATGCAGGCCGAAGAGCATCGGCAGATCCTCGAGGCGATCGCGCTCGGCGACGAAGACGGCGCCGCCACCGCAATGGAGGTGCACCTGCGCCGGATAGGCGGCGACCTCTTCGGTGGTGACGAGCCTCGACTGGGTCGGGTGCGCCGTCGGCGCACCGACAATTCACGGACGTAGCCGCGGGTGCCTGGTCGAAATCAGAATTGGTAAGACCACTTACGTAATCATCCTTGATCCTCGCGTTACGGTCGGGCAACTGCACCTCCCTACCGTTCATCACGTCGGCCGAAGGGCCTCAACCGCGTCATGAGCGAGATGGAGGAGCGCAGATATGCGCCGAGCACAATTCAAGACGAGACTCACCACGACGATCGCGGCGGTTGCCGTTGCCGCGTCTGCGGGCCTGTTCGCGGCATGTGGGAGCGACACGGCATCCGACGAGATCGTGGTCGCCTCTCCGCAGTGCGCGCACTGCCTGTCGATGTCTCTCCTGCCGGACAAGATGCCTGGCGAACAAGTGATCTATCAGAACTTCACCAAGTTGTCGGATCTGAGTACCGGACTGGCCTCCGGGGCGATCAGCGTCGGCCAGATCGACTACACCGCTTTGGTCAGCCTGGTGTCGAAGGGTCTGCCGATCGTTGCCATCAGCGGGCAGGTCAACGGTGGCTCCGATTTCGTGACTAGCGCGAAACTCGGTTTGCGTGAGAATGATTGGCCGGCGTTTCAGGCGGCCGTCAAGAAGGCGAAGGACGACGGCGAACCGCTCAGGATCGCGTCGCAGTTCGGTACCGTGCAGGACATCGAATTACGTCTCGAACTGCCGATGAAGGGGATCGATCCCAACTCGGATGTGGAGATGACGAATGTGCCCTACGAGGGCATGGGCCAGGCGCTCGCGAATGATTCTGTCGACGCGGCGATTCCGGCCCAGCCGTTCGCCGCCGAGATCATCGACCAGCAGTTCGGCAAGCACTTCGCATACCCGTATGACCAAGCCGCAGGTGACCTGACCAACGTTGTCGTTGTCAGCAAGAGTTACCTTTCTGAGCAACCCGACAAGGTGAAGGCGATTGCCCGCGGCATGGGCGAATTGATCCCGTACCTCAAAACTGCTGAGGGACAGAAGGACTGGATCTCCGCGATCAAGAAGTACACGAATGTGCCCGCCGAGGCCATCGACCAGGCAATGCCTCAGCTGTCGCCGAGCGTGCACATGCCATTCACGCAGATCAAGGCCATCGCCGATGCAATGCATGCACAAAAGCTGATTCCCGAGCCCCTCACCGACGCGCAGCTTCGCGAGCACATCGACTACACGATGCTTGCGGAGGCAACCGGAGCAACGTCACAAGAACTCGGAGACAGCCGATGAGTGACGCGATGGTGTTGACCGAATCGCCGCGATCAATCGACGAGGGCGGCGACCACGCTGCACCGTCACCGGCGCCCTCTCGGCGTGACAACACACGCACTGCGATGGTTCGCCGAGTCGCCCTGGGTGCTGTAGTGCCGGTCTTGATCCTGGTGGGCTGGGACCTCGTGGTCCGTGCCGAGATCTTCCCGAAGGCGCTCATCCCGTCGCCCGCGATGGTGTTGTCCACCCTGAACGACTGGGCCACCGGATCGCATGGCGGAATGTTCTACAGCGGAAAACTTCTCGTCGATGTCGGCGCAACGTTGGAGAGGGTTGCGATCGGCTACGCCTCGGCGGCCCTCGTCGGGGTGCTACTCGGCCTCCTGATCGGGGTGTCACGCTGGGCCGACGAGCTGTTGACACCGACCATGCGGATCCTCGGGCCGGTGCCACCGACAACGTGGATTCCGGTATGCATCGTGATTCTGGGCATCGGTGCCGTGACCAACTACTTTCTCGTGTTCCTCGGAGCTGTCTTCCCCATAGCGGCATCGAGCACCGTGGCCGTGTCCGGCGTTTCACGAGACCTGTTGCGAGCCGCTCGCATGATGGGTCGCTCACGGCTGGGGACCACGTTCGCCGTCGTACTGCCGGCAGCCTTGCCCGGCATCGTCGGCGGGCTGCGTATCGGGCTCGGGCTGGCGTGGATGATGGCCGTGACCTCGGAGATGTTGGCGGTTCGTTCAGGTCTGGGGTACACCATCTGGAACTGCTACAACTATCTCGACTATCCCGGGGTGTTCGCAGCCATGATCGTGCTCGGGATCTGCGGTCTGGCAACCGATATGGCGTTGCGAGCAATGACCGCGTCGGCACTGCGCTGGCATGCGGCGACGGGAGTGCGCGGATGACGCCGACAGTGTCCACGTCGACGACGGTCTGTCTCGAGAATGTCACCAAGCAGTACTGGCAGAACGGGCGTTGCACCACGGCGTTGGCCGATTGCACGCTCGATATCCGTGCCGGTGAGTTCTTTTCGCTGCTCGGCCCGAGTGGCACCGGCAAGACGACCCTGCTCAACCTCCTCGCCGGGTTCGAGCGTCCGGATTCCGGCCAGGTTCGTGTCGGCAGCCGAGAGGTGCGGGGAGCCGGACCCGATCGCGCAGTGGTCTTCCAGGCGCCGACACTCTATCCGTGGTTGACGGCGGCCGGGAACGTTGCCGAAGGCCTGCGACATCTCCGTTTGTCGCACTCGGAACGCAAAGAGCGGGCGCTGCACCATCTCGCGGAGGTAGGACTGGAGCACGCCGCCACCCGCCATCCCCACCAGATGTCCGGCGGAATGGCGCAGCGCGTGGGGATCGCACGCGCTCTGGCGATGCAGCCGGACGTGCTCGTCATGGACGAGCCCTTCGCAGCGCTCGACGCCTACGTGCGTAGGGAGATGCAGGAACTCGCGGTTCGCCTTCAGCAGGAACGCAAGGTGACGACATTGTTCGTCACACACTCGATCGAGGAGGCGCTGGTCCTCAGCGATCGACTCGCGACGATGGCAGCAGGTCGGGTAACGGAGATCTTCGAGGTCGATGCTGCGCACCCCCGCGACGTGACGGCCGCGGAGTTCATTGCGCTGCGTCGGACGATCGCCGATCGCATCGAATCCGGAGTGCGAGCAGAGCGCGAGCAGGTCCGGTGACCGCTGTACGTGCGACCGAAGCGTTGGGACGGTGGGAGGAATATCGCTGGACTAATGCTTTCGTCCACGTCGACCCCGACGCAGTGCGTCGCGAGTCCGCAGCTGTCCGCGACGGTCATCTCCGGGATGACCTGTTCAGCGTCAAGGACCTATTTGCCGTGTCCGGAGTTCCCTCGCGGGCAGGCAGTCTGGCTCTCGAGGGTTATCGGCCGCGTGTCGATGCCACGGTGGTGCGGCGTGTGCGGCGTGTGGGCGCACGGTTCTTCGGTAAGTCCAACTGCGCCGAGTTCGGTTTCGGCACGGATACCGAGACCCGCCTCGGTGGACGTGTTCGGCACCCGTGGCGCGACGACCTGTCGCCGGGTGGGTCCAGCGGTGGCGATGCAGTCGCTGTGGCCACCGGTGTCGTCGACTTCGCGCTCGCAGGTGACTATGGCGGATCGATTCGCTGGCCCGCACAAGCTTTGGGCATCTACGGACTGCGACCCGGAGTCGGCGCGACACCTGGTGACGGACGCATCGGTGGCCTCGGGGCAGACTTCGACGATCCGCTGGGTCTGTCCCGGGCTCCCTGGCAGTTGTCGGCCGAGCTCGAGGTGATCGGTGTGATGGCGCGGACACCCCGCAAGATCGGACACGTCATGCAGGCGATCACAGGTCCTCCGACGAAAAGCCAAGAGCCACAAGGTCGCATTCTGGTGACCGATGGCACGGAGATCGGGCCCGTTCGCGAGGGTGTGCGGAAGGCGTTGGCAGCGGTCGAAGCACGAGCCCGTGACGATGGGCTGACGACGGACGATGCCGAGGGGCTGTTCATCGGCGCCCTGGAGGCGTACGCGACGCTGCGCGCGCGGCTCGACGACCATTCTGACGTGCGACGGATCGTGCGCGGCCGTGAGGACCTGTTGTGTTCCCAGACCCGTGCCGTGCTGGACAACGCGCCACCGGAACCTCGTGTGGACACTGTTGTCCGGGATGCATGGGCAGCCGCCATGCGAATCCGGCACAGAATCCATCGGAGTCTCGCTGAATATGACGCGGTCATCGTGCCCTGTGCACCCAGCGGCGCTGTCGGATTCGGCGAACCGGTTCAGGTCGGCATGACGACTCTGACGGGGCACGAGCTGATGGGACACTGCCGTGCTGTGTCACTCACGGGACTCCCCTCGCTGGTGATACCGACCGGCTGCGACGATGCCGGTCGGCCGGTGTCTGTCCAACTCGTCGGTGCGATGGGTTCGGAGCTCCGACTGTGTGCACTCGCCGAGCGTTTGGCCGCAGTGCCCCACCCTGGTCCGGCGACGATCGGGCCGAACTCGTATGAAAGGACACCATGATCCGGGCACGTATCGGCTTCGTCGTGCCGTCCTCGAATCCGACCATGGAGAGGCTGTTCAACTCCACCGGCTTGCTGGCGGCTCTCGGAATCTCGGCCGTGTGCACACGTGTGAGTGTGCGGGCGATGGATGAGGCCGCCGTCGCGGAACCCCAATTCACGGCGAGCAACCTGGCCGACGCCGCGGAATTGCTGGGCGAATGCGAATGCGACCTGATCACGTGGGCCGGGACGACGGGATTCTGGCTCAGCGAAGCGGCCGACGATGAGATCGTGTCCGCGATGGCCGAGCGTACCGGAGTGCCGGCGACCTCGACTCATCGCGCAGTATTGGCAGCGCTGGACGATGTGGGTGCCAGACGGATCGGGTTGTACACGCCCAACTCTGCCGCGCTGCACCAGCGGGTGCTGGATCATCTGAGCCGTAAGGGTTTTGGGATCGACGCGGACGCGCAGGGCGGTATCACCCGCAACCTCGACTTCGCGAAGATCCCACAATCAGAACTCGACGCGACGATCAACGAACTCGCAGGCGCAGAGGGGCGGCCGGTTGCGGTCGTCTCGACCAACGTGAGCACCGCCGTTGAATGTGCCGTCGACTCGGCGATCGCCACGGTCTGGCAGGCGGCATGCCTTGCCGGGGCGACGACGACCTACCGGCAGGCGCACCGGGCGGCACGCGATGAGTGAACTCTACCCCCGGGACCTTCGCGGATATGCCGAGCAGCGACCGACATGGCGGTGGCCGAAGGACGCGCAGGTCGCGGTCAGTGTGGTGATCAACTGGGAAGAAGGCGCCGAACACAACATCCTGCACGGCGACGGCTCGTCCGAGAACGCCGGATGTGATGTTGCGGATGGCCGGCCACGGCTCGGTTCGAGGGACCTGCGTACCGAATCGATGTACAACTTCGGCACCCGAGTCGGTGTGTGGAGGGTGCTCGACATTCTCGACGAGTACCGGGTTCCCGCGTCGGTGTTCGCCTGCGGCATGGCCGTTGAGCGCTATCCGGAACTCGCTGCCGAGTTCGCCGGTCGCGGACACGAACTCTGCGGACACGGGTATCGGTGGATCGACTACCACGATGTGGCCGAGGACACCGAACGTGACCACATCGCCCGGACCGTCGCGGCGATCACCGCGGCGACGGGTGATCGGCCTCGCGGGTGGTACACGGGACGGACCAGCCCCCGGACCCGACGACTCGTGGTGGAAGAAGGTGGGTTCGTCTACGACAGCGACGCCTACGACGACGAACTGCCATACGTAGACCCGACTTTCGGGCGTGCGCATCTGGTGGTGCCGTATGCCTTCGACACGAACGACATGCGCTTCGCGACCACGCCTGGGTGGACACGCGGACGGGACCTCGCCGACGAACTCATCGACACCCTGGACGAACTCGTCGCAGGGCACTCGGATTCACCTCGCATGATGAGCGTCGGACTGCACCTCCGGTTGGTCGGCCGACCAGCGCGGAGCAGAGCATTGCGCAGATTCCTGGACTACGCGACGTCGCACCCACAGGTCTGGTTCGGGACCCGCATCGACATCGCGCGATGGTGGACCACCCAGGAGTCCTGGATATCCGAAAGTGACACCGCAACTGCGGAATCGGGGACGGGTCCCGTTCGGTGATGCCGGCCCCGATGGCGTTCGGACACCGCTACCACCCGATTTCACAGAGGAGTTTCACATGATCCGTATCGGCATGATCGTGCCCTCGTCGAACACCGTTGTCGAGGACGCGACCATACGGCTGCTCGCCTCTCGTGGCGACGTACTTGTCGTATCCACGCGTGTGCGCGTTCAGACAATCAGTTCCGACAGCGGCGGAGCGGCGTTCGGCATCGACTCGATGGTCGATGCCGCGCTGCTGCTCGCCGACGCCCGGCCCGATGTGATCGTGTGGAATGGCACCGCGGGGTCGTGGCTCGGTGTGGACCACGACGATGCAGTGTGCACTGCGATCGCCGCCGCCACCGGCGTGCCTGCCACGACCTCGACGCTCGCCATCCTGCGGGCCTGCCGACATCTCGGGGTCGATGAACTGGCCGTCGCGTCGCCGTACACCGGCGACATCGTCGATCGCATCATCGCCGAGTACGCGAAGCACGGTGTCGCGGTGACCGGGCACGCAGAATGGGGGTTGAGCGACAACTTCTCCTTTGCCGCTGCGTCGTCGATGGATGTGGCGGAGCTGATGGTGGAGGCAGCGGCGAATGTCGATGTGGATGCACTGGCGCTGATCTGTACCAACGTGGACGGTACTGCCGTCACACCTCGCGTGGAGGCCGCCATCGGGCGACCTGTGATCGACAGTATCGCGGCGACACTCTGGTGTGCGCTCGACATCGCCGGCGCCGACACCCACATCGGCGGGTGGGGGCACCTGTTGGATCGGGGCTCGACCATCCGGCGGAGGGGCATCAACGCGTGACCGACAAGAGAATTCAGGTCACCGTCGGCATCGACGTGGACTCCTGCGCCGGTTGGTTGGGTTCCTACGGTGGACAGGATTCACCGAACGACATGCAGCGAGGCGTATTCGCCGGCGAGGTCGGTGTGCCGCGCATGCTGCGACTGCTCGAACGACGGGGTATCACCGCAACCTGGTTCTGGCCGGGGCACTCCATCGAGACCTTTCCGCGTCAGGCCGAGATGTGCGTCGATGCCGGTCACGAGATCGGTGCGCACGGCTACAGCCACGAGAATCCGCGGTCGCTGTCGCTTCAACAGGAACGTGACGTGATGGCGACCAGCGTGGACCTCATCGAGCAATTGTGTGGAGAACGGCCGCAGGGCTATGTGGCGCCGTGGTGGGAGATGAGTGAGCACACGGCGTCGATCCTCGTCGAGCACGGGTTCGTCTACGATCACTCGCAGAACTACAACGACTTCGTACCGTTCTACGCCCGTGTGGGTGACGAGTGGACGCCGATCGACACCAGCAAACCCGCCTCGCATTGGATGAAACCGCTCCGGCACGGCCATGAAATCGACTTGGTCGAGTTCTGCGGCAACTGGTACGTCGACGACCTTCCGCCGATGATGTTCATCAAGGACCACCCGAACTCTCACGGATTCGTCAACCCCCGAGACATCGAGCAGCTGTGGAATGACCAATTTGGTTGGGTATACCGGGAACTCGACTATGCGGTGATACCGATGACCCTGCATCCTGACGTCTCTGGACGCCCTCAAGTGCTACTCATGCTCGAACGGTTGCTGGACCGATGGGCGTCCTTCGACGGCGTCGAGTTCGTGACGATGGCGCACGCGGCGGCAGAGTTTCGACGGCGGTATCCGTTCGGCAGTGTTGGTCGGCCTGAGTTCGTGGGGCGTTGACCTATTGCGCGACGCTGTAGTTCGGAACGAACCATGCTGAATGGCATAATCAGCGACGAGCCAAGAGCGACGGTGACACGGAAGGAGACGGAGATGGCAGGGCACAAGATCTTCGCGACCAGCTTCGCCAGCATCTATCCGCACTACGTGACCAAGGCGGAGCGCAAGGGCCACACCAAGGAGGAGGTCGATCTCGTAATCTCCTGGCTCACCGGCTACGACGATGCGGGTCTCGCGACGGTGATCGACTCCGAGATCGATCTACAGACATTCTTCGACGAGGCACCCGACTTCAACCCCAACGCCGAACTCATCACCGGGGTGATCTGTGGGCATCGGGTCGAAGACATCGACGACCCGATGATGCAGAAGATCCGGTACATGGACAAGCTGGTCGACGAGGTGGCCAAGGGCAAGAAGATGACGTCGATCCTGCGGGGAACCCCACCACCGGGAAAGTGATCCGGCCCGACGTGCGCAGGTGAGAGGCCGCAACAGAACAGCTGACCTCCAGGGCGACGCCGTTGCGGTCGTCGGATCCGATCCGGTTGATCACCGCTACCATCGGCCTCACACCACTGTGTACCCAGGGAGGCCGACGCGGATGCCGGACAGCGCACCACCAGAGACCCCGATCCCGGCGGATTTCACGTTCGCCGCACTGACGCCCGTCTCGTTTCTACCGCGCGCAGCCGAGGCGTTCGCCGATCGCACCGCCATCATCGACGGCGACAAGACCTTCAGCTACGCGGAGTTCCACAGCCGGGTCGGACGGCTGACCGCTGGGCTCGCCGGCATCGGATTACGGCCCGGGGATCGAGTGGCGGCCTTGTGCGGCAACAGCCATGTGATGCTCGAACTGCACAACGCGGTACCGACAATGGGTGCGGTGTTGGTGCCGTTGAACATTCGGCTCTCCGAGCCCGAACTGTCCTACATACTCGACCACAGCGGTGCGAGCGTGCTGGTGGCGACCGTGGAGTTCGCCGAGCGCGCGCGGGCGGTCGGCGCCGCGGCGGGTGTCCGCGTCGTCGTCGAACTCGATGACTACGAGTCGCTGCTGGTCGACGGCGGCGAGTCGGTGTGGCGTGAACCCGACGAACGCGGACTGCTCGCCATCAACTACACCTCGGGCACCACCGGCCGGCCCAAGGGCGTCATGTATCACCATCGAGGCGCATACCTGCAGTCGTTGGCCATGGCCTACCACACGGGTATCGGCCCGGCGTCGAACTATCTGTGGACGCTACCGATGTTCCATTGTGACGGTTGGTGTTTCACGTGGGCCATCACCGCCGCAGGCGGGACCCACGTGTGTCTGCGCGCCATCGACACCGCCCGGATCTGGCAGCACCTGACCCGCGACGGCATCACTCATTTCAGCGCTGCGCCCACGGTGCTGACCATGATCGCCGAGGACCCGGCCGCGAGCCCCGTGGAGCCCACGGTGCAGGCGAGTACGGGAGGCGCCCCGCCCTCGCCTGCTTTGCTCGCCCGGATGAGCGATCTCGGAGTCGAGGTGACCCACCTGTACGGGCTGACCGAGACCTTTGGCCCCATCGCCGTCAACCAGTGGCAGCCAGAATGGAATGACGGGACCGCCTCCGAACGCGCAATCCTCAAGGCCAGACAGGGAATCGGCAACATCTCCGCCGGTGTCCTGCGCGTGCTGACCGCGGAGGGAGACGACGTGCCCGCCGACGGCACCACCGAGGGAGAGCTGGTGGCGCGCGGCAACAACGTGATGCTGGGGTATTACCGTGACGCGCAAGCAACCGCCGCGGCAACTGTGCGAGGCTGGCTGCGCACCGGTGACATCGCGGTGATGCATCCCGACGGCTACGCCGAGATCCGCGACCGCAGCAAGGATGTCATCATCTCAGGTGGTGAGAACATCGCGTCGGTGGAGATCGAACGTGTCCTGGACAGTCACCCCGACGTCGTCGAGTCGGCAGTCGTGGCCCGACCCGACGACCGTTGGGGCGAGGTTCCGATCGCATACGTGACGGTGCGCGCCGGAGCGCAGATCGCCGCGGACGACCTCGTCGGGTACGCGCGGGAGCACCTGGCGCGGTTCAAGGTTCCCAAGGAGATCGTGTTCGCCGACCTGCCGAAGACCTCGACCGGAAAGATCCAGAAGAACGTGCTGCGACAGCGATCGGGAACGTAGTCGAGGGCTCGTGTGCCGGTCGTGTGTGGTCAGCGCACCGGAGCCGGCAACGGCATGCCGCGTTCGCGCAGCACTGCCCGCAGCCGAGTCGGGTAGTCGGTGATGATGCCGTCGACGCCGGCGTCGATCGAGGCGTGCATGGTGGCCGGGTCGTTGACGGTCCAGGGGATCACCGTGAGGCCGAGCCGGTGGGCGCGGGCGACGAATGCGCGGTCGGCGACCAGGCGGAATCCCGGTTCGCCCACCTTGCCGCCGTAGGGTACCGAATAGCCCGGTGAGAGTATGGAAGCGACCTGCCGGGCCCCGTCGATGACGTCGCCACGTGCGGCCGCGTAGGAAACCGGCCCGAGCCAGCGGGAACCAGCCTTCCAGGTGGTCTCATCCCACAACGCCACGCGCGGGATGTCGGGCGCGACGCGTGCTGCGATGTCCAGGGTCCGCCAGTCGAAGCTCTGCAGTGTGGCGCGCACCGGGCTGCCCTGGGCGACCGACGCCGCGCGGATGGCGGCCACCGTCACGGCGACGTACTCCTCGGGTGTGGCCGACTGCCAACGTTTCTCGGCCTCGATTTTGGTCTCGATGTTGAAGCCGACGTGGCGTGCCCCGAGTCGTCGGGTCAGGGCGAAGACGTCGGGAAGAAGGGCGATCCGGTTGCCGATCACCGGTTCGGCCTCCGGATAGTCGGCGAGACGCTCGTCGCAGCGCAGCGTGGCGATCTGGGCGTAGGTGAGGTCGTGGACAACCTTTCCGACGTAAGGGAATTGTCGGTCACCGGCGGTTGCGGGTGCGGTGTCACGGCACTTGTCGGCCTGGATGGTGGGGTCGTGCCAGACGATCGGTTGGCGGTCGCGGGTGAGCACCACGTCGAGCTCGAGCGTGCTGACACCCAGCCGTAGGGACTTCTCGAATCCGTACAGCGATTCCTCGGTGTGCTCGCCGCGTCCACCCCGATGTGCCTGCAGGTCGAAGGAAGTGGTGCGGTAGGTGGGGCCTGGTCCGGGTGGCGCTGCGTCCGCCTGCGGTGTGACGGTGAAGATGCCGATGGCGGTGAGGGCCGACAGCGCGGCCGTGGTCAGGCGTCGTCCAGAGGTCCCCAGGCGCATGAAGTCGAACGCTAGGGGAAGTCGGTTGATCGCGCAATCCCTTGTGGGGCAAGGGTCATCGGGTGTTCATCGGGTGTTCGCCTGGTGTGGTCTCGACCGGCGAGGGGGCGATGGGGCGAGGGGCGAGGGGTGGTGTGGTGTGGTGTTGGTCTCGATACGCCTCGGGCTCGCTGCGCTCGCTCGGGGCTACTCGACCGGCGAGGGGCGAGGATCGAATTGGGATGGCTACTCGACCGGCGAGGCGCGAGAGGTGGCGAGGGGACTGGGGTGGCTACTCGACCGGCGTTGGGGGCGTGGGTGGGTGGGGTGCCAGTTCGTCGACGATGGGGTGGAAGGCGTTGTCGAGGTGTGCGGCGTGGGAGGTGTTCAGCAGCACGCGACGGCCGAAACCGAATGCCTCGCACAGCGAATCGACGGAAGCATGTCGCCGGGGAGGGGAGAGTTCACCGACGGTGAGGGTCAAGGTTGCCGGATCGATCATCGGGCCGCGTGGTTCGAACGCACGGAACATCGCCAACTCTCGTGCCACGGTCGTCCGGTCCGACGACGTCATCGTCGGGTCCCACGCGGGGCCGTACAGCGCGGAACCGAATCCGGGGACGCCATCGGTGTCGAAAGCCTCGACCACGTGCGCCAGCAGCCCGGGGGCCAACGAGCCCGCGGCCGGTTCGTGTAGCCAAGCTCCCGCCATGCCGACTCCGTGGGCCGCCAGTTCGAGGCCTAGTGTGGCGCCGCCACTGACCCCGAACACCACGGCACCGTCACACAGCGGCGCCAGGAACTCGACCTCTTGGGTCAGGTCTCCGGACCGCGGCCGCTCGGGAACACTGACCGAGAAACCGCGCGCGGCAATCAGGTTCGCGGTGGCACGCCACACCGTCGCATCGGTTGCCACACCACACAGCAAGACCGCCCGCCGGGTCATGTCGTGGTGAGCGCGGAGAGCGGATGCAACGCCGACAACAGTTGCTCCGACGTCGCCGTCGCGCCGAACACCCCACCCTGCATGGCGATCATGCTCAGTGCCGCCAGGTGATGATTGTGATCGGTGGCGCCGGTGCAGTCGGAGAGCACCAGACACTCGAATCCGCGGTCGTTGGCCTCCCGCATCGTGGTGTGCACGCACACGTCGGTGGTGATGCCGGTGAGGATCAGGTGCGTGATGCCCGCGCTGCGCAGGATCAGGTCCAGGTCGGTCGCGTAGAAGGCGCCCTTGCCGGGTTTGTCGATGATCGGTTCGCCGGGCTGCGGCGCGACCTCGGGCACGATCTCCCACCCGGGTTCGCCCCGGACCAAGATGCGCCCGCACGGGCCCACGGACCCGATCTCGGCGCCGGCGCGCGCCGATCGCCAGCGTTTGTTCTCGGGCAGATCGCTGAGATCGGGTCGATGTCCTTCGCGGGTGTGGACCACCAGCATTCCCGCGGCTCGACATGCGGCGAGCACCTCGGCGGTCGGAGCGAGTCCGGCGCGGGTCAGCGAGAGGTCGTAGCCCATCGAATCCACATAACCGCCGGGCCCGCAGAAGTCGACCTGCCAGTCGATGAGGAGCAGCGCGGTGCGTTGGGGGTTCAGTGCGCCGTCGTAAGGCCAGGCATACGGATGGGCGTCCACGGTGCTGTCGGTCATGATGGTGTGCCTTCCGAATCGGTGTCGTGGTGGTCGGGTCGGGCCGGGTCGACCTCGTAGATGACGGTCACGCTGCCGCCGCCGGGACGGCCCTGGTGCTCGGCGCCACCGGAGACATACACGGCTCCGTCGCCCTTGATCGCGGCGACGAGTGCACCGACCGCGGCCCGTGCGTGCCTCGTCGCGTTGACGTCGGAGTCCGTCAGCATGGTGTGCCGGAGGTTGCGGATGCTGCCGCTCGGGTCGGCCTCGGCCTTGACGAACAGCTGTCGGATCCGGCCGCCGTGCTCGGCCACGGTGGACGCGGCATCCATCAGGGAGTCCAGGTCGTAGGCGTCTTTCATCTCGGTGTGCAGGGCGCGCAACGGGTTGGACACGTGGGCGCTCTCGCCGACGACCAGCACATGGCACGAGTCCAGTTCGGCGCCGGAGCTCGCCGACGCGCGATTCGACCACGCCGTCCGCGTACCGGCGAGGGCCGCGGTGGCGGTGTCACCGTCGATCTCGCCCAGCGACAGCGCGATACCCAGGGAACTCGCCGCCCGCGAGCGCGCCATCGACTCATAGGTGTCGTCGCAGATCGGTTCGATGCCGCGCGCCCGAAGACCCGCGATGTCGGTGGAGGTCAGCAGCGGACACTTGACCAGAACCAGGTGGACGTCGGTGGAGGCGATGCCGAGTTCGGCGACCAGCTTCGCGACGGTGTCGCGAACGGCTTCCATCTGACCGGCCCGACCGACCTCCTCGGGAGGGATCGGGCTGGTGTTGCCGGCGGCCGCGACCAGCCCGCGATCGTGGCGAGAGTCATTGGTGTCGTCGGCGATCAGCAGGTTGACGTGCGGTGCCAGCACCCCTTCGGTGCCACCGGAGAACACCGTGACGGCATCGGCGCCCAATTGCGGTTCCCAGGCCGCAGCGGCCAGGGTACGGCTGAAATCGTTGACGCAGCCGTTGCCTTCTGTCTTGCCGACCACCGCGAGTATCTTCTCCGCGCCGATACCCTTTGGGGACAACAGTTTCAGGGCACTCACATCGTCGGGACCTGCGGTGGGTGAGGTGAACAATCGAACTCCGGTCATGCCACGACCTCCTTGTCGGGGATGGGATCTGACGTGGGCGGGCCGGAAGGTCCGCCGCGCCGAGGTAGATGGTGGAAGAAGATGTTGAGCACGAAGGCCACGATCACGGCGCTGCTGATGGCGTTGCCGAAGATGATCTGCACCTCGGCGGGGAAGTTCGAGTACACGTCCTTCGACACCACCGGGATCATGCCCGCACCGAGCGCCAGCGAGACGATGAGCAGGTTGTCGTTGTCGCGGTAGTCGACCTTGGACAGTGTGCTGATCCCGGTTCCGGCGACGGTTGCGAACATCACGAGGCTGACCGATCCGATCACCGCGCCGGGGAGACTTGCGATGGTCTCACCGAGTTTCGGGATCACCGCGAGAACGATCAGGATCGCACCGGCCATCACCACTACGGCGCGACTGGTGATCCTGGTGATCCGTACCAAACTGACATTCTGAGCAAAGATGGTGTCCGGGAACGATGTCCAGGCTCCGGCCAGAACCGCGGAGACGCCGTCGGCGGCCAGGCCCCGAGCGATGCGCGGTGGGTCGGCGTCGATTCCGGTCGTCTCGGAGATCGCCATCATGTAGGCCGTCGACTCGATGAAGATCACCATCATCACGATGCTCATCGAGATGATCCCTGCGAGAGGGAAGCTCGGCGCGCCGAACAAGAACGGTTCCGGAATCCCGAACCAGGCGGCGCCGCCGACTCCCGAGAAGTCCGTCAGCGACATCGCCGCGGCCGCAATCGTACCGAGAACGAGTGCGATCAGAACTGCTGCCTGCCGGACGAATCCACGGCCGTAGCGCATCAATGCGACGACGATGATGATGATGCCCAGCGCGAGCGACAGTCGCGATCCGTCGGCGGGTCCGTCGTCGAAGATCATCGACACCGCCTTGCCGATCAAGGACAGCCCGATCATCGTGACCGCCGCGCCGCGGACCGCCGGTGGGAAGTAGCGCAACAGCTTCGAGAACGGCACCGCCATGAGGACCGCGAACACGCCGGCCCCGATCATGGAGCCGTACACCGCATTCAGGCCGTACTCCTGCCCGATCATGATCATCGGGGTGACCGCGGTGAACGAGGCGCCTGCGACCACCGGCATCCGCGCGCCCAACACCTTGCCGACACCGGCGGCCTGGATGATGGTGATGATGCCTGCGATCAGGAGGTCGGCGTTCACCAACAGGCCGACCGTGCGTTTGTCCAGGTCGAGCGCCGCCCCGAACACCAGGGGGACGGTGACACAGCCCGTGTACATGACGATGACGTGTTGGGCGCCGAAGATGCCGGCACGCCCGAGGCCGGATAATCCGCCCACCCTGCTCAGGGAGAGGTTTCGCATACGACATTCGTATACGTTTCACGTGTCGTCAGCGTTAGTCACCGTTACAGATGCGTAAACCGGCTCAGATTCGTATACGAATCAGCGGTTCACAACAGCGCACGAACCAGATCCTCGTCCTTCTTGACGTGCTCGTCCATCAGATATCCGGCCTGGACGGGCGAGCCGTCGAGGATCGCACCCGCGATCGCGGTGTGGTCACGCCAGCAACGATCGGCGCGATTCTCGACGTTGCGGTCGAAGACCCAGGCGATACGCCGCAGCGTGTGTTCCAGGGTGCGTGACAACTCCTGGTTCCCCGATGCCGCCGCGACGAGTGAATGGAATCGCATCACCAGCGGCGGAACCTGGTGGTGCTGCTTGGATCGTTCGGCGCGTGTACCGGATTCGGTGACCAGCCGCAGATCGTCGGCGAAATCGCCGCCGAGCCGTTCGGCGGCAAGGCGGGCGCCGAAGACCTCCAGTCCGCGACGAACCTGCATCACCTCGAGCGCATCGGCCCGCGAGGCCCCGGAGACGGTTGCACCCTTGTAGCGTTCGAGATTGACGAACCCTTCGCTTTGCAACTGGGACAGTGCCTCTCGGACCGGCACCCGTGACACACCGAAACGTTCGGCGAGCATCGGCTCGGGCAGACGGTCGCCGGGACGCAGATTCCCGTCGAGGACATCGTCGCGAATCGCCGAGGCGATGGCCTCCCGTGTCGCCGGCTCTCTGAGTGATGCGGTGAGATCCGGGTCGGTGTTCATCTGGCCAGGATAAGCCGACCGGCGACGCGGCGCTGTCGACAGAGCAGGGACGTGTGTCACCTCGTGGTCACCACGCGTTCGCCGAATCGTGGGACAGATGAGCAAGTCTGAGCGAATGCCTGCCAATCCGCGTCGCTCGTCCCTGTCCCGCAGATCTGTCCTGCGTGGTGTTGCCGCCGGTGCTTTGTTCGTCCCGGCCGGTTCCATGGTGGCCGCCTGCGGTGACTCCAACTCCGGTCCCGGGATCACTCGTGCGCGGCCGACGCTGACCCACGGAGTCGCAACCGGAGAGGTCACCTCCGGAGGGGCCGTCGTCTGGGCGCGTTCGGACGCACCGGCGACGATGATCGTGGAGACCTCGGCAACCGAATCCTTCACCAACGCGCGAACGTTCCGCGGACCGCGGCTCACCCCGAACAGTGACGGCACCGGCCATCTGCGGGTGGCGGGTCTCGAACCCGGACAGACCGTGCACTACCGCGTCACCCTCGAGGGAGAAGACGGTGCGGTCGGTGAGCCGGCGACCGGAGTGTTCACGACGGCGCCGGTGGTGGCCAAAGACATCCACTTCCTGTGGTCGGGCGACGTCGTCGGACAGGGCTGGGGGATCAATCCCGAGATGGACGGGTTGACCATCTTCGGCACGATGGCCGACCGTGGACCCGACTTCTTCATCCACTCCGGGGACGCCATCTACGCCGACGGTCCCATCGAGGCCACCCAGGAACAGAACAACGGGGAGATCTACCGCAACATCACCTCACCCGCCAAATCGCATGTGGCGCAGACCGTCGACGACTATCGCGGCAACTATGCCTACAACCTGACGGACAAGCATTACCGCCGGTTCAACGCGACCGTGCCGCAACTCGTCCAATGGGACGATCACGAGGTCATCAACAACTGGTTCCCGGGAGAGGATCTCACCGGTCAGAAGCGGGACGGCTACACCCAGATGCATGTGGACACCTTGGCCGCAAGCGCGCGACAAGCGTGGTCCGAATGGCAGCCGGTGCAGCTCGGTCCGTCGAATCGGCTGTACCGCACCGTCTCCTACGGGCCGCTGCTCGACGTCTTCCTCCTGGACATGCGCAGTCACAAGGACCCCAATCCGAATGCGTGGTCGACCGAGGACGACGCCGGGTTGTTGGGAGCGGAGCAGACACAGTGGCTCATCGACTCGCTCAAGCGCTCCACCGCCACGTGGAAGGTGATCGCCAACGATCTGCCGCTGTCCATCGTGGTGCCCGACAAGAACACCGACCCCGACAACGGGCCCGCGTCCATGGAGGCGGTGGCCCAAGGCGACAACGCTGCCCCACGTGGACGCGAGATCGCGTTCTCGCGCATCCTGTCCCAGACCAAGGATGTCACCGGGATGGTGTTCCTCACCGCCGACGTGCATTACACCGCCGCCATCTCCTACGAGCCGGAGCGGGCCTCGTTCAAGGACTTCGCACCCTTCTGGGAATTCGTCTCCGGCCCGCTGCATGCGGGTGCGTTCCCGCAGAGTCCGCTCGACGGTACGTTCGGTGCCCGATACGAGTTCGTCCACGCACCGACCGAGGAGAACACCTCGCCGGCCGAAGGGTTCCAGCACTTCGGTGAGGTCGGCATCGCTGCCGACACCAAGGTGCTCACCGTCGGTCTGTGTGACGCGGGTGGAAAGGTGCTCTACCGCAAGGAGCTCAGCCCGCGGTAGGGGCTTTGTGTGTCGTGGGGTGGGGCTGGATTGGTCTCGTGGTCTCGTGGTCTCGATACGCCTCGGGCTCGCTGCGCTCGCTCGTGGCTACTCGACCGGCGTGGGGAAAGTGGCTACTCGACCGGCGGTGGGGGGCTTCTCGACCGGCGGTGGGTGGTCTCGATACGCCTCGGGCTCGCTGCGCTCGCTCGTGGCTACTCGACCGGCGACGGGGGGCTACTCGACCGGCGTGAGGGAAGTGGCTACTCGACCGGCGACGGGGGGCTACTCGACCGGCGTGAGGGAAGTGGCTACTCGACCGGCGACGGGGGGCTACTCGACCGGCGTGAGGGAAGTGGCTACTCGACCGGCGACGGGGGGCTACTCGACCGGCGTGAGGGAAGTGGCTACTCGACCGGCGATCGGGGTTACTCGACCGGGGTGGGGGAAGTGGCTACTCGACCGGCGATGGGGGAGGTGGCGACTCGACCGGCGTCAGATCCGGTTCGCGGAAGTGCCCAGGTTGACCTCGAGGACGGTGCCGGTGGTGAGGCCCGGGTCGTCGACGAAGTACATGACGGCACGAGTGACGTCCTCGGGTTCGAGCCACGGGATGCCGAGAGGCCCGAGGCCGGCGAACACCGGCTTGGCATCGTCGGGTGACGGATCGTCGAGATCGGGACGGAAGCGTCGCAAGGTGGTCTCGTTCATGACCATCGGTGTGTCCACCGAGGTCGGGCAGACGACGTTCGCGGTGATTCCGTACGAACCCACCTCGAGCGCCACCGATTTGACGAACCCGATGATTCCCCACTTGGTGGCGGAGTAGTGCGACAGGTCCTTCATACCGCCGCGCCCGGCGCCCGACGACACCCCGACGACACGGCCGAAGCGATTGCGCTTCATCGCGGTCACGGCGGCGCGGACACAGTGAAAGGTGCCGGTGAGGTTGGTGCCCACCATGTCGGCCCACTGTTCGTCGGTCATGTCCTCGAGCGGTACGAAGGCGCAGATACCGGCATTGGCGACGAGGATGTCGAGGCGGCCGTGCTGATCCACGATGTGGTCGACGAGTTCGGTGACCGCGGTGGAATCGCGCACATCGAGCTGGACCGCGGTCGCTTGGCCGCCCGCGTCGACGATCTCGGCGACGGTCGTCTCCAACTCCGCAGGCGTCGCCAGCGGATAGTTGACGGTGTCGACCTGGTGCGCGATGTCGCTGACGTAGACATGTGCGCCTACTGCGGCAAGGGCCCGGGCGTGGCTGCGGCCCTGCCCGCGGGCGCCGCCGGTGACCCATGCGATCCGCCCCGACAGATCGGGCGTCATCACTCCCCGAATCCGTAGACGGCCGCGGCGTTGTCGCGATAGAAGCGATCCTGATCGGCCGATGTCGACTCGCCGACGATGTCGTCCAGTGACGCGCGTAGTTGCTTGTAACTGCCGGCCATGTGCTCGATCGGGATGTTGCTGCCGAACATGACCCGGTCCCAACCGAACGCGCTCACCGCGTGTTCGATCCACGGACGCAACGTGTTCGGAGACAGATCCATCGTCGTCATCCCTAATCCGGAGATCTTGCACCGGGCGCGCGATTGCTCAGCGCAGCGGGTCATCGCCTGTTGCCACTGCGACCAGGCGGTGTCGTCGGTGCCGGTGGGCCAACCGGTGTGTTCGAGAACGACGGTGAGGTCGGGAAACCCGGCCAATGTACGCAGCCAATCGTCCATGGTGCCGGGATGGGTCACGAGGTCGAAGACCAGTTCGTGATCGTCGAGCCAGTGCAGCACCGTGCGCGCGGCCGGTGAGTCCGGTGCGAAGTCGTACAGCACTCGCGCGCCACGAAAGTGCGGGGTCGTCGCGAGTTGGGTGTCGAGGTCGGCGAGAACGTCGGACTCCGGCAGAGTCGGGTCGACGGTGCCGATGAACCGCATGTCTGCGCCGCGGTCGGCCGCGATGCCGCTCACCCAACGCAACTCGTCCAGATACGCGCGTGGTGCCGTCGCCGCGGAGACATGGACGAACCGTTCCACGGGAAAGCCATCCGCCGCCGCGGCGTACTCGTCGAGTCCGAAGCTCGGCCAGAGGTCGGGTCGCCCGAGGTCGTCGGCCATCGCCTGCAAACCGGGATACCAGGGGTTGGTCAGATCCCAGAGGTGTACGTGAGCATCGACGACGGAGTCAGGCATGACGACATCGTCGCGGCTGACCTCGGTGAATCACCAACACCGATTGCCTATCGATCTAGTATCGGAGGATGCTAGATGTGTCGCTGCGGGAGCTTGAGTACGTCGTGGCGGTGCATCGCGAACGCGGCTTCACCCGCGCCGCACGTCACCTACACATGGCCCAACCCGCCCTCAGCCAGGCGATCATCCGGTTGGAACGTCGTCTCGGGGTGTCGCTTTTCGAACGTACGAGCCGTCGTGTGGAACCGACACCGGCCGGTGAGGAGTTCGCGAGGGAGGCCCGCGACATCATCGACCGGGTGCGGGTGGCCGTGACCAATGTGACGGGTCGGCCGCCGCAGGTGCTCACCGTGCACGTCAGCGAACCCGCTCTGGAGACGCCACGCCGACTGATGGCCGCGTTGCGCGCCACCGATCCAGATCTGTCGGTCCACTTGACGACCCTGCCACGCTCGCTGACGGGGGACGACTCGGCGCGGGCGCAGCTGTCGGTCACCATCGGCGAACCCATCCGTGTGCCGGGCGCGGTGAGCGAACCCATCCGCAGCGAACGTGTGGGTGCGTTGATGACACGCGAGCATCCGCTCATCGACGCAGCCGTGGTGACGGCGGACGATCTCGAGCGGTATCCCGTGGTGTCCATCGACGACCAGCTCAGTCGGTGGAACCGGTGGGTCACCGGTTGGATGCGCGAGCAGGGCAAGCGGCCACGGTGGACCACCTCCGCGGTGTTCGGCATCGTCGCCGGCAGCGACATGGTCACCGACGACCACTGCTTGTTCGTATGCCTGGAATCGGTGGCATCGGATGTTCCCGAGGCCTTCACCTGGACGCCGCTGGCCCCGACCGCCACGGCGACCTGGTATCTCAACTGGATGCAAGCCCAGGCCGATTCTGTCGAGCTGGCGCGAGGTCTCGACATCGCCCACGACTTCGCGACGCAGTCCGGGTGGACGGTGCAGACCCGGTAACCACGTTTCGTCGTGTTGATATGTGCGCGGTACTGATACACACACGGACCCAACAGGTCTGAGTCCCGAACGTCGCAACCGCTCGGTCGGTGGGGCCGGCCGCCACCGTCACACGGTCGTAACGCAACGCGAACACTGACGTCATTGCGCCGGACAACACTTCCCTCAGTGTGATCACGCCACACGGCACAGGGGAGGTGATATCACAATGACCATTGATTCGGCAGAGCCGACGGTGGCGGAGTCGGTGTATCAGGAGATCCGACGCAGCATCGTCGACGGGCGCATCAAGCCCGGGACGCGTGTGTCCATCCGATCCCTGGCGCAATCGTCGGGTGTCTCGACCATGCCCACCCGGGAAGCGCTGAAGCGCCTGCAATTCGAAGGTTTGGTCGCATTCGACCGCCGAGCGGTCACGGTGACGGCGCTCGATGCCGACGAGATCCGTCAACTCTTCGCCATCAGGCTGAGGCTCGAGTTGCTGGCCACCGAATGGGCCTTGAATCGTCTCGACGGCGACGGGATCGTCGCCATGCGTGCGGTTCTCGACGAGATGTCCGATCCGTGCATTGCCCCAGATGTGTGGCGAGAACTCAACCGGGAGTTCCACCAGACCTTCTACGGCCATGCGCAGAGTCGCTACCTCATCGAACTGATCCACAACATCTGGGACCGGATCCAGCCCTACATGGCGATCTACGCGTCGCAGGTGCACAACCTCGACGACGCGAGACAGCAGCACGAGCACATGTTTCGGCTGATGGTCGAGCGCAGCCTCGAAGAACTGCTGGATGCCACTCGTCACCACCTCGAACACACCGCCGAGGCCATCGTCGGCGCACTCGCCGGGCCTCGTACGGCGGAGAAGGAGAAACACGTGAACTACGAAGAACTGTCGGTCGATTCGTTCCATCGGATGCTCGAGGGCGGTGAGACGACGAGTACGAAACTGACCCGGTGGTATCTGGAGCGGATCGCCGACATCGACTCGGTCGAGAACCCCGACGGTCCGGGGATCAACTCGGTGGTGACGGTGAACCCGACGGCACTGCAAGATGCCACTCGACTCGACGAGCAGTTCGCGCGCACGGGAAAGCTGGTCGGCCCACTGCACGGCGTGCCGATCCTCGTCAAGGACCAGGGTGAAACACAAGGCATCGCCACCTCATTCGGTTCCGAGGTGTTCGCCGACTACGTCCCGGACACCGATGCCGTGGTGGTGCGCAGACTCCGCGACGCCGGCGCGGTGATACTCGGCAAGACCACGATGTGCGACTTCGCGGCAGGCTGGTTCTCCTTCTCGTCGCGGTCCGGACACACCAAGAACCCCTACGACACCGACAGGGAGACAGGCGGTTCGAGCGCGGGAACCGCTGCCGCCGTCACCGCAAACCTGTGCCTCGTCGGCATCGGCGAGGACACCGGCGGGTCCATCCGGCTGCCGTCGTCGTTCACGAATCTCTTCGGACTGCGCGTGACCACCGGCCTCATCCCGCGTACCGGCTTCTCCCCGCTGCTGCACTTCCAGGACACACCCGGTCCGATGGCGCGTTCGGTGACCGATCTGGCGGCCGTCCTCGACGTCATCGCCGGTTACGACGCCACCGATACCTACACCGGCACGGCGACCGCCAACACCGACATCGGGAACTATGCTGCCGCCGTCGGCGAGGTGAATGCCGACACCGCAGGCACTTTCCGGATCGGCGTGCTGACCGACGCGTTCGGAGAGGGCGTCGACCAGGAATCGACGAACGCGGTGGTGCGCTCGGCGATCACCGAACTCGAACGGCTCGGCGTGGACGTGGTCGACGGGCTGGAACTCGGCGATCTGACGACATGGATCGCGGACACCTCCCTCTACACGCTCGGTTCCAAGTCGGATATCGACGGGTTTCTGGCGGCCCGTCCCCAGGCGCCCGCGTCGTCGGTCGAAGAGATCGTCGCGGCCGGAAAGTTCCACCCGCTCACCGATCTGTTCGGCGACCTGATCTCCGCGCCGGACAACCCGGATGACGACCCGGTCTACCTGCGTGGACGGCTGCGGCAGGAGGAATGGCGGCGCACCCTCATCGCGCTGATGTCGGAGGCGGGCGTCGACTTCCTGGTCTATCCCACTGTCCAGGTCCCGGCGCCCACCCGCGCCGATCTGGAAGCAAAGCGATGGACGGCGCTGGACTTTCCGACCAACACGGTCATCGCATCCCAGACCTCCATGCCGGCCATGAGCATTCCCGGCGGATTCACCGACACCGGCCTGCCGGTGGGTGTGGAGGTGCTCGGCCGACCGATGTCCGAACTGTCCCTGCTGCGCTTCGCCCGAGCCTGGGAACTGGCCGCGAGTCCGCGGCGGCCGGCGGAACTCGTCTCCCGAGCGTCCGCGTGAGCCGATGATCCTCGACATCAACTGCGATCTGGGGGAAGGCTTCGGCGTCTACTCGTACGGGGCCGACGAGGAGATGATGCCCCTGATCACGTCGGCCAACATCGCCTGCGGATTCCACGGCGGCGACCCCGCGGTGATGCGTGAATCCGTGGAACAGGCTGTGACACAGGGTGTTGCGATCGGAGCGCATGTGGGCCTGGACGACCGGATCGGGTTCGGTCGGCGTGAGGTGCCCACGACCGCACAGCAGGCCTACGACCTGTGCCTCTATCAGATCGGCGCGCTCGAGGCCTTCGTCCGGGCATCCGGCGCGCGCATGCAACACGTCAAACCCCATGGGGCGCTGTACATGATGGCCAACCGCGATCCAGACCTCGCCGAGGCGATCTGTCGGGCCGTCCTGAGCTGGGACCCGACGCTGTTCCTGTACGTCCTGCCTGATTCGGAATTACACCGCCGGGCAAGCGATGCCGGACTTCCGGTGATGCCGGAGATCTTCGCCGACCGACCGTACCGCGACGACGCGGTCCAGATGTACAACCGCACCGTCGGCGACGTCGGCGACGCCGATGCCGTCATCGCCAGAACACTCGCGCAACTGCGCGGACCACACCGCGCGCAGATCGCCACGGTGTGCATGCACAGCGACACGACCAACGCGCCGGCACTGCTGCCGACGTTACGGACCGCCCTCATCGACGCGGGCTACTCCTTTGCCGCGCCCACCGCCACGCTCGACGGCGAGCTCATGCGGTGCGCGACCCAGAACCCAATGAAACAGGAGGGACTCGTATGACATCGCGAACCGAGACCACACCACCAAGTGCACCCTCGTCCCGCTCGCTGCGATCCAGGCGCCGACCCGACGTCGAACAAGAACACCACGGTGGGCTCGAGGAAGAGTTCGAGAACGTACCCGTCCCACAATCACACCGGCGATCGGTGTTCTCCGTGTCGGCGGTGTGGTTCGGCTTCCCGATGGTGCTCACCTCGGCGATCTTCGGCGGCACCATCGTCTACGGCCTGGGGTTCTGGAAGGGCATCCTGTCCATCGTCATCGGCAACCTCGTGCTGTTCGCCTACGTCGGTTCGCTCTCGTACCTCGCGGGCAAGACGGGAAAGAACTTCGCACTCAGCGCCGCAGAGACATTCGGGCGCAACGGCGCCAAGATCGTCGCGGGCTTCCTGTCGACCGTGGTGATCGGGTGGTTCGCCTTCCAGACCGGGTTGACCGGCGCGACCCTGGAAACCTCCCTCGGATGGAACGCCACACTTCTCGCGCTGATCGCCGGTCTGCTCTACATCGGCGTCACCTTCATCGGCATTCGTGCATTGACCGTCATCGGACTCATTGCCGCGCCGCTGTTCATCGCGCTCGGCATCGTCGCCGTCGTGATCGCCACCCGGACCGACGGCGTCGGTTCGATCACCTCCTTCCAGGGCGCCAGTGACGCCACCGTTCTCTCGATCGGTGCCGCGGTCACGATCGTCATCGCAGGTTTCGTCGACTCCGGCACCATGACAGCCGATTTCACCCGGTGGTCGCGCAACGGCAAGGAAGCCGTCGTCGCCACCTTCAGCGCCTTCCCGATCGCGAACATGATCGCGATGATCGTCGGTGGAATCGTGGTCGCCGCAGGTGCTGCGATCGATCCGGCCAAGAACGGCGGCGACTTCCTGCCGATCCTCACCGAACACGGTGCGGTGCTGACGGTTCTCGCGGTGATCTTCGTGTTCGTCAACCTCGGCTCGGTATGCGCGCACTGCCTGTACAACGGTGCCGTCGGGTGGAGCCAGCTCACCGGATCCAAGATGCGACTGCTGACGATCCTGCTGGGTGCGGTCGGTCTCGTGATCGCGCTGGCCGGGGTGTGGAGTCACTTCAGCACCTGGCTCAACCTGCTGGGCATCTTCGTCCCGTCGATCGGTGCGGTGCTCATCGTCGATCAGCTGATCACCCGACGTGCCGCCGCGCGTGAGATCACCGGCTTCCGGATGCAGCCGTTCGCGGCGTGGGTCATCGGCGCAGCATGTGCGTACGCGGTGCACCACTGGGCTCCTCAGCTGAGCGAAGCAATCGTCGGGATGGTGTGCGCCGCCGTCGCCTACCTCATCATCGAGGCCGTCCTTCCGGATCGGATCAGCAAGACCACGACGCGCAGCACCACGGAAATCGAGGTCGCCGGATGACGGTCGCCGCCGACGTCGACCTGCAGCGGGCATCGGCGGTCGAGATCGCATCGCTGATCAGGACGGGGGTGATCACCGCCGCCGAGGTGGTGGAGAGCGCCCTCGCCCGGGTCGACGCCGTCGACGACCGTCTGCATGCCTTCGTCGAACGCACCGATGCCTTGGCCCGATCACAGGCCGCTGACGTCGACGCCGCTCTCGCCCGTGGCGACGACCCGGGACCGCTGGCCGGCGTGCCGATCGCCATCAAGGACCTGATCGCCACCGCAGGCGTGCCGACCCGGAACGGGTCGGTCGCCTACGCGGATTGGGTTCCCGACGAGGACGACATCGTCGTGGAGCGGGTCAAGGGCGCCGGCGCGGTGATCTTGGGCAAGACGACGGTGCCGGAGTTCGGGTACAGCGGGGTCGGCCACAATCCGGTGTCGCCCGCGGCGCGCAACCCCTGGAACCCGTCGCTGACCCCGGGCGGATCGTCGGCGGGTTCGGCGATCGCGGTGGCCACCGGGATGTCGCCGTTGGCGTTGGGCAGCGATGGCGGCGGCTCGGTACGGATACCGGCATCGCTGTGCGGTCTGGTGGGCTTCAAGGCGTCGATGGGCCGGGTGCCGCTGTATCCGGGGTGCCGGGACGAGCGGTTTCCCGGTGTATCGAGTTGGGAGACACTCGAACACATCGGCCCGATGACCCGCACGGTCGAGGACACCGCGCTGCTGATGTCGGTGATCGCCGGACCGGACCCGCGGGATCGCCACTCGCTACCGGCCGGCGATGTCGATTGGCGCAGTGCGATGTCCGGCCTGGCAGATCGAGGCCTGGCCGGCAAACGGATCGCCTACTCGGCCGATCTCGGATACCTGCCGGTCGACCCACAGGTCCGATCGGTGGTCGGGTCGGCGGTCACGGCGTTCGAGGAGCTGGGTGCGACGATCGTGGAGGTCGATCCCGGCATCGACGACCCGCGTGCACACATCTGGCCCATCGTCATGGCCGACAGCGACCTGGCCGGGATGCGCCGTATGGTCGCCGAGCATCGGGATCAGATGTCTGCGCATCTGGTCGAACTGATCGAACGGCCATGGACTGCAGAGGAATTCACGAATGCCCAGATGGTCCGTAAGCGTGTAGTCAACCAGATGTGGCGGTTCATGCAGAATTACGACCTGCTGCTGACACCGACCCTGGCGGTCCCGGCGTTTCCGGTGGGGATGCAGGGGCCCGAACTCATCGGCGGCCGCATGGTGGATTCCGGGAGTTGGTTGGGTTTCCTCAACATCTTCAATCTGACCGGCCAGCCGGCGATGTCGGTCCCGGCCGGATTCACCGACGACGGCCTGCCCGTCGGAATGCAGATCGTCGGACCGCATCTCGGCGACGCCGACGTGTTGTCGGCGGCCGGGCTGTTCGAGCAGCAACGGCCGTGGCGTGACCGGTGGCCCGATCTGCCGACGCCAGACCCGACCCGAGAGGAACTCACCCGATGACCGGACTCGACGGACTCAATCCCACACCGGGAGCCCTGGTGGTGGGCTTGGTACAGGCCCAGGTACCGACGATCGCGGCACCCGTCGACCTCAAGGCGACCGCCGAGCGTCTCGCCGACATCGTGAGGCGCGCCAAACGTGGCATGCCCACCCTCGACCTGATCGTGATGCCGGAGTACAGCATCAACGGCTTGGAGCCACAGACGTGGCTCGACGATTCGCTCCTGTGCGATCGCGACGGTCCAGAGATGGCGATGCTGGCCGACGCCTGCCGCGACGCCGATGTGTGGGGTTGCTTCTCGATCATAGAACGCAACCCCGACGGTGCGCCCTGGAACAGCGGGCTCATCATCGACAACCAAGGGCGCGAACGCCTCTACTACCGCAAGATGCATCCGTGGGTCCCGGCCGAACCCTGGTGTCCGGGCGATCTCGGTGTCCCGGTGTGCGACGGGCCCGCCGGATCCAAGCTGGCACTGATCATCTGCCACGACGGCATGCTGCCCGAGATGGCGCGGGAGGCCGCCTACAAGGGTGCGAACGTCATCCTACGAACCGCGGGGTACACCTATCCGATTCAGCAGGCGTGGCAGATCACCAATCAGGCCAACGCTTTCCAGAATCTGGCATACACCGTGTCGGTGGCACTGGCCGGACCCGACCAGAACAACATCTGGTCCCAGGGCGAGGCGATGGTCTGCGATGTCGACGGAACGGTTCTGGTCCGCGGGGACGGCACCCCCGATCGGGTGGTGACGGCCGAGGTGGTCCCGGCGCGTGCCGACGAGGCCAGACGGACGTGGGGTGTCGAGAACAACATCTACCAGCTCGGTCACCGCGGGTACTCCGCCGTCGAAGGCGGGGCACAGGACTGCCCGTACACGTTCATGCAGGATCTGGTGGCGGGCACCTATGCGGTGCCGTGGGAGGCCGATGTCGACCACGTCGACGGCACGAGTGCGGGCTGGGACGTGCCCGCGAAGGTGCGGGCGCAGTAGGCCGACCGGGCAAAACGTGCGGGCGCAGAAGGCGCGACCCGGGCACAATGTCGTCGACATCGTTGTGTGGTCGTGACTACGCTGGGTCGTGTCGGTCGAGCCCGGCCGAATACCACTCGACAAGACCAGGAAGGAGTAGACGCAGGTGTCCACCGAGAATTTGCGCTTTGGCCGCGAACTCGATTGTCCGCGTGAACCTCGTGCTCACACGCTGAGCTGGTGCACAACCAGCGATCTCACGCACTGCGTCACCCTCGGCTGAATCCCCGTCGGTCGGCGCGCATCATCGTTCGCCGCCGCATCGAGGAGTGACTGCCATGACCGTCTTCGTCACCAACGCCGGATTACAGATCTTGGCGCGTGTCACCTGGCAACGCGCCGCCGTCCTGTTGACCTCGGGGGTCGCCCGCAATATCGAGGGCGTGCCGCTGGTGCGAGTGGTGCACTCGCCGACCATCACCCAGCCGATCCACAAGGTCATCGCTATCAAACGTGATGCGTATCGGCCCTACGCAGGCAAGTCGATGGATTCCTACGCGTCGGGCGAGATCATCCTGCGCCGTGACCAGTGGATCTGCGCCTACTGCGAAGGCCCCGCCGACACCGTCGACCACATCGTCCCGCAGTCGCGGGGCGGGCAGAGTACGTACGGCAACCAGGTGGCCGCCTGCAAGTCGTGTAACGGCTTCAAGGCCAATCGCACACCGCGGCAGGCGGGTATGGCACTGCGTCACGCCCCGTTCGTCTACGACCCGTGGGCCGACGACCAGAAAGAGGTGTGGTCGTTGTTCACCTTGGGGTACCGCACGGCGTGAGCGTGCGGCCGGGCGCACCGGCTGCGAGGCATTCCCGCTCATCTATCTCGTTTCCGCGCACTCAGTCGAGTGCGCGGGAACGACATGAGGGGGCGGGAGACGTGCTCGTGTGTGCTGTACTTCTCGGATGACCCGACGCCGCGCCCTGTGGATCGCCGTCGCCGCGGTCGTGGTGGTGATCGCGGGGGTCTCACTGTGGCACGGTCGTTCGACCGTGCACGATCGCGAACAAGGGAAGTCCGAGGCCACGGATCGGTGCACCACGGCGATCCGGGCGGACATCCAGGACGCCTTCGTCACGGCGGGCAACACCTCGGACGAGAGCACACATCTCGCCGACGCGGCCGAGTTCGCCGATGTCCGAACACGTACGACGAGCATCAGCGACGACGCGAAGACGTTGTTGCGCAATGCAGGCCACGCCCTCACGTCGGTGGACGTGAACTGGGATGTCCGGGGCGACGTGTCGATTCCGGGATTCGCACGTAGCGGCGCCCGGTACGGACCGAAGAACACCTTCGACTGCAACGCCGCGGTGCTCGACGACGGCACGGTGGTGCTGACCGATCGACGGATCAACTGAGCGCGCCCATCGGCGATTCCCGCTCATCTGTTTCGTTCCCGCTCACTCAGTCGGGTGAGCGGGAACGAAGTGGGTGAGCGGGAACCAGGAGCGGCGGCACATCAACGGTGCGTCTCGCGAATCATTTCCACCACGCGGTCGACGACGGGCGACATTCGATCCGTCCGCCACGCCAACGCGATTCGGAGTTCCGGCACGTCTCCGTCGATGGGGCGATACACCACACCGTCGACCGAGATGTGTGTCGTCGCCGCGACCACCACGGCAACTCCGATCCCGACACCCACCAATGCCAACAGGCTGTACGGATCCGGTGCCTCGCGCGCAATCCGGGGTACGAAACCCGCCCCCGAGCACAGTGCGAATGCTGCGTCTCGGACCTTCGAGCCGTGGGCCGACGGGTAGACGACGAACGGTTCGTCGATCAGGTCGCCCACCGACACGCTCGTGTGTGCGGCAAGCGGATGCGCCGCGGGCATGGCCACGACCAACGGTTCGATGCGCATGGTGACCGTCGACAATTCCGCGGCGACGGGCAGTGCGACGATCCCCATGTCGATCGTGCCGTCGTCGAGCAGCTCGATGACCTCGCCGGTGTAGGTCTGCGGGCGAAGATCCAGGTGGATGCCGGGATGTCGCTCGGCCATGGCCCGAGTCAACGCCGACAGCGCGACGTAGCCGCTTGCGCCGCCGAAGCCGATACGCACCACCCCGGTCTCACCTGTGGCCGCAGCTCGAGTCACCGCCCGGGCGGCCTGCACCTGGGTGTCGATGATCCGGGCAGGCCCGAGCAGTGCGGTCCCGGCGGCCGACAGCTGCACCGACCGAGTCGTCCGGACGAACAGTTCGGCGTCGAGTTCCTTCTCCAACGACCGGATCATCTGGCTCAGCGGCGATTGGGCGATGTGCAGTCGCGCCGCGGCACGGCCGAAATGCAGCTCCTCGGCAACAGCCAGGAAGGCTCGGATCTGGCGCAATTCCACTGGTCACCGCCTTTATGTCTGGAAATCCACTTAGTCATGTCAAATTAGGTCTTGGACTTTACAAGATGTTGCACGGACAGTGATAGAGGTCTCATCAGCTCGACGCGTGTTGGCGTGTCACATCAGAGGAGGACGCGGTGACCTCATCAGCCCCGATCGCTGAACCGGACGGCCCAGACGCGAGTGCCGACCCGCCGCGGCACGACGTCCGGCAGGCTCGTCGGGCGGGGGTGACGGCGTTCGTCGGTACCACCATCGAGTGGTTCGACTTCTACATCTACGGCACCGCGTCCGCACTGGTCCTCGGTCGGCTGTTCTTTCCGGATGTGTCGCCGGCGATCGGGACGCTCGCGGCCTTCGCGACCTTCGCCGTCGGCTTCATCGCGCGGCCTCTCGGTGGGGTCATCTTCGGCCACTTCGGCGACAAGTTCGGCCGCAAGAACGCGGTCATCGTGACGCTGGCACTGATGGGCGCAGGCACCGTCGGGGTCGGATTGCTGCCGACGTACGAGACCATCGGCATCTGGGCGCCGATCCTGCTGGTACTGCTGCGAGTGCTGCAGGGTGTCGCGATGGGTGGCGAATGGGGTGGGGCAGTGCTGATCGCCACCGAGTTCGCCCCGGAGAACAAGAAGGTGCTCTACGGCGCATTCGCCCAGCAGGGCTCACCCGTCGGTAATCTCCTTGCCACCCTGGCGTTCCTGGGACTGTCGGTGCTGTCGGATTCCGTGTTCGACACCTGGGGATGGCGTCTGCCGTTCCTCGGTTCCGCGCTCCTGGTCGCGGTGGCGCTCTACATCCGACTCAAGATCTCCGAGACCCCGGAGATGCGTGAGGCAGCCGCTGCGCAGGAGCGCAACCGCATTCCGATCGTCGAAGTCCTGCGCGACCACGCCGGTACGGTGCTGCTCGGTGTCGGGGCCGTGGTGGCGGGCGTCGCGATCACCTACATCAAGACCACCTTCGCGCTGGCCTGGGCAACCGCAGACCTCGGCTTCGGCCGCAGCGAGTTCCTGTTGGTGGTCACGATCTCGCTCGTGGTCCAGGTGGTCGTGCAACCCTTCGGTGCGGTCCTGGCCGGCCGTATGGACCAGCGACGGGCCGTGGCCGTGATGCTCTTGCCCGAGTTGGTGCTGCTGCCGATGATGTTCCTTCTGGTCCAGACCGGGTCGCTGACGTTGGCGATCATCGGTATGGCCCTGGCGACCGCACCGCACTCGATGTACTACTCCGCACTGGCGGGCATTCTCGCGCAACGCTTCCCGACCCAGGTGCGCTACACCGGCATCTCCCTTGCCTACCAGGTGTCGACGGCGGTCTTCGCCGGCACCGCACCGATGGTCAGCCAGTTCCTGCTGACCAGAACGGACTCGATCTGGCCGGTCGTCGGACTCGGACTCGGTTACGTGCTGATCTCGCTGATCTGCATGCGGGCTCTGCTGCGACCGAAAGGCGATGCGGCGGCCTCGCGCGCGGAGCCGGAACCGGCCGCGGCGTCGGCATCACTCGCCTGAACACTTCGAAACCGAAAGGCCAACAATGAACTACGCACACCGCGATCCGGCACTCGAAGCCGTCGTCGACCGCTGGATTCCCGCGGCCGACCGCGAACGAACCGATGCTCTCCTGACCCGACTGGGCGCCGACGGAGAACGACTCACCGGCCTCGCGGCCGTCGCCGACCAGCACCCGCCGACACTGCGACAATTCGACCGGGACGGTAATCGCATCGACGAGATCGACTATCACCCTGCCTATCTGGAACTGTGCCGGGCCGCTTTCCACGAATACGGTCTGTCGGCGCTGTCGCACCGGCCGGTGCACGGCTGGGACATCAAACCGCCGCATCTCGTCAAATACCTCGCGTCGTACCTGTTCGTTCAGTCCGAGTTCGGACTCGCCTGCCCGGTCTCGATGACCGATGCTGCCGCGCGCACGCTGCGGATGTTCGGCGATCCCGAGATCTTCACGCCCTGGATCGACGGCCTCACCTCCACCGAGCCGGACAACGCGATGACCGGGGCCATGTTCATGACCGAACCACAGGCCGGTACCGACATCGCGCAGACCGAGACGACCGCGGTGCGAGACGGACAGGGATGGCGTCTGTCCGGTAAGAAATGGTTCGCGTCCAACCCCGACGCCGACGTCATCATCACGCTCGCCCGATATCCCGGCGGCCCGGAAGGTTCGACGCGAGGCGTCGGAATGTTCATGGTGCCCAAGCGACTCGCGAACGGGACCCGCAACAGCTACACCATCGACCGGCTCAAGGACAAACTCGGCACCCGGTCGATGCCCAGCGGCGAGGTCACCCTCGACGGCGCATACGGCATCCAGGTGGGTGACCTCGACCGCGGATTCCGCCAGATGGCCGAGATGGTCAACACCTCTCGGTTGTCCAACGCGATGCGCTCGGCCGCGCTGATGCGTCGGTCGGTTCGGGATGCCGTCGAGCACACACACCAGCGAATCGTGTTCGGCAAGGCATTGTTCGAGCAGCCACTCATGCGGGCCACCCTGCTGCCGCTGCTGCTCGACGCGGAAGCGGCGCTGGCGCTCGTCGGCTACAGCGCGCACTGTCTGCAGCGCGCCGATGCGGGCGACCCCGACGCGCGCAACCTGATCCGGATTCTCACCCCCATCGCGAAGCACCATGTGTGCAAACGAGCGCGGTTCGTCACCGGCGAGGCGATGGAGATCCGCGGTGGTAACGGATACATCGAGGAGTGGGGATTCGCCAAGCTCGTACGCGACGCCCACCTGGGGTCGATCTGGGAAGGGTCGTCGAACGTCATCGCGCTCGACGTACTGCGCTGCATGCGCAAGCAGGACGCGCACCGGCACCTGGCTTCGGCCATGCTGGCGCTGCTCGCCGATCTCGAGTCCGACTGCGACTCGGGCGCAGCGGCACTCGAGGAGCGATGGCACCGACTGGCCGCCGACGGCGACGAACTGCTCGCCGGGGAGTCCGACACCGCCGAGATCGGTTGTGCTCGTTACGCCGATGACCTGGCGCGGGCGGTGATGGCTACCGTCTTGTTCGACATCGCGTCGCGGCGGATCGCCGCCGGGCGCGGGTATCGTTCGCTGTTGGTCGCCAACGCATTCCTCGCAGGCCTCGACGGCGAGGCGTCCACCGTCGCGCTCGATCATCTCGACGCGATCGCCGAGGGCACCGACGTCGATGCCGACATCGCCCGCGCAGCCGCGCCCCGCACGTTGGCAGGAGCGCACCGATGACCACCGACATCACTCCCGGAGGACCCGCACCGCTGGCGGGCATCAAGGTCGTCGACCTGTCCAAGATCCTCGCCGGACCGTACGCCACAATGTCGTTCGCCGACCTGGGCGCCGAGGTCATCAAGGTCGAACATCCCGAAGGTGGCGATCCCACACGTGGGTGGGGACCGCCCTTCGTGGGTGAGGACGCCACCTACTACCTGGCGATCAATCGGGGTAAGAAGTCGGTCACGATCGACCTCAAAAGTGAAGAGGGACAGCGCCTCATCGACCGCATGCTGGAGGATGCCGATGTGGTGGTGGAGAACTTCCGCCCCGGCAGCAGTCTGCAGAAGATCTTCGACTACCGAGAACTGTCGGCGCGTCACCCGCAGCTGGTGGTCCTGCACATCTCGGCATTCGGCGAAGAGGGCCCGCTGCGCGACGAGCCCGGCTACGACATGGTCGCGCAGGCCGCAGGCGGACTCATGTCCCTGACCGGGGAGCCGGGCGGGCCACCGATGAAGGCCGGATACGCGATGGGAGACCTCGGCGCCGGTCTCTTCGGTGTGATCGGCGTGCTCTCGGCGTTGGTCGAGCGAGCTCGGACCGGACGTGGCCAGTACGTCACGACGTCACTGTTCGAATGCCAGCTGGCCATGCACGTCAACTGGGCCACCAACTACTTCGCCGACGGTAAGCGCCCGCACGGTCTGGGTTCGGCACATCCGAACCTGGCGCCCTATCAAGCGTTTCCGGCCACGGACGGCTACTTCGTGATCGCGGTCGGCAACGACGGGTTGTTCGAGTCGTTGTGTGTCGCCATCGGTCGTCCGGATCTGGCCGTCGCCGACGCGTTCCGTCGCAACCGAGATCGGGTGGAGAACCGCGAACGGCTTGCCGAGATCCTGTCGGAGGCATTCGCCACCGACACCGTCGAGCACTGGGTCACCCTGCTCAAGCAGCATCAGGTGCCGGTGTCGGCGATCAAGCACCTCGACGAGATCTACGACGATCCGCACACCGAGGCGATCGGCATGATCGGCACCGTCGAACACCACACCGGTGATCTGCGCCAGATCGGTTTCCCGGTGAGCTATTCGGGCGTGCGGCCCCCGTTGCGGACGGCCCCGCCGCGGCACGGGGAGCACACGCGCGAGGTGCTCGCCGAGTTCACCCCGACACTCACTTCCTGAGCCGCTGACGATTACCGCTCATCTGTTTCGTTCCCGCTCACTCAGTCGGGTGAGCGGGAACGAAGTGGGTGAGCGGGAGACCGAACGGGCACCCTAGTGTGGACTCATGACGTCCGCCGACCTCGCCCGCCGCCTCGACGACCTGGACCGGATCGAGGCCATCAAACGACTCAAGCACCGGTACTGGCGGGCGTGTGATGGCAAGGACCTCAAGGCCTTCCGTTCCTGCTTCATCGGCTCCGGCGCGCGCATCGACTACGGGTCGCTCGGCAGTTACGACGACGCCGACCCGTTGGCGGAGATCTTCGGACAGGTCGCCCTGCACAAGGTCGACGGCGAGTACGTCATCTTCGACATGCACCACGGCATGCATCCCGACATCACGCTCACGTCGGAGACCACCGCGACCGGCCGCTGGACGCTGAAGTTCCGGCAGGTCAATCTGATGGATCGGACCGAAACGCTCCTCACCGGCGACTACGACGACGAGTATGTCCTCGAGGACGGTCGCTGGAAGATGTCGGCCAGCACCCTCACCGAACGCTGGGTACTGCGACGTCCCCTCGGTGACGATGCCACCGTGCACATCGGCAGCTTCGACGCCTGAGGATCACCCCGTCAGCCGAGCCAACGCGACCTGCGGATCCAGCGTCCCCGGATCGTCCCCGGCGCTCACCAGCCGGGTCGTCTCCGCCTGGATCAGTTCGTTGACCGGGGTCGGCACACCGTGCAGGCGGCCGAGCAACACGATCTCACCGGAGAGGTAGTCGATCTCGGATTCGCCGGCCGCCCGGGCGAGGCTCTGCCACGTCGAGCTCACCAGACTGTCCTGACCGGTGTCGCGGCGGACGATGTGGTCGCCCCGGCGCTCCTGATCGGCGGCCTCGCTGATCACCTCGATGCCGGCGGCGGCGAGAACGGTCTCGCCTTCGGCCCGTGCCCGGCGCATGAGTTCGGCGTCGGCCGCACCGTCGCGGCGGAATGCGGCGTCCACACCGTTGCCGAGGTTCAGGATGAGCTTGCGGTACTTCCACGCCATGATGTCGTCGCGGGCCCGTGACCGGAACGACGCTGCGCGCAGATGACTCGCGATCTGTTCGGCCACGTCGTCGCAGCCGATCGGGAAACGCCCGATGTCGAGGATGCCCGGTGCCGCCGACGATCCCTGCACCACCACACCCGGTTCGAGGTGGAGCGCGGGCAGCATCACGCACACCGAGTAGGTGGCCGCGAACCGCCGCAGGATCGCGGCCTCGTTGGCGACACCGTTCTGGGCGGACACGACCGTGATGGTCCGCGGCGCGTGCACGGCAAGATCGTCGAGGGCGGCGGCCGTCTGCTGCGACTTCACACAGAGCAACACGACGGAGTCGTCGGTCCAGTCGACCTCGGAGGCGTTGGCCGCCGCGGTGATGTCACAGGTGAACCGGCCGTCTGCGGTGTCGAGGACAAGACCGCTGTCGCGAATGGCCGCGAGATGAGCACCGCGGGCCACCACCGTTGTCGGAATCCCCGCACGGAACAGATGAGCACCGATGACACCGCCGACGGCGCCGGCACCGTAGATGACAAAACGCATGGTTCCCACAGTAGGCATCGCGAGATCGCCCTCGGCGTCGGCGACCGTTGTGCTGACCTGCGCCGGCCCGGTTCGACGGCCGGCTGCTCGGGCTCGGCCGAATCGGCACCGGCCGACGCCCGACTCACCGACCATTGGGATCATGGTGAGCACGCCATCTCTGACCGAGCGAAGGAATCCCATGGCCAACCCACAGACCACCACCCTGCTTGCCGGTTTCGCCGCGGCAATCGCCGACGGCAGCGTCGAGGTCGTCGATCTGACGACCCCGTTGCACGCCGGCACCCCGGCGTTGCGTCTGCCCGAGCCCTTCGTCAACCTGATCGATTTCAGCCTCGAAGAGGTCAGCGCCTACAACGAGCCCGGTCCGTTCTGGCGGCACAACAACATCCACACCGGTGAGCACATCGGCACCCACCTCGATGCGCCGGTGCACTGGATCACCGGTCGCGACGGCGACGACGTCTCGCAGATCCCGGTGCGACGGCTCATCGGGACGGCCTCGGTCATCGACCTCACCGAGCAGGTCGCCGCGGACCCCGATCACCTTCTCGGCGTCGCCGACGTCGAGGCATGGGAGGCCGAGCACGGGCAGCTGACCGAGGGCACCTGGTTGCTGCTGCGCACGGGCTGGGAATCACGCGGTGGGTCCGAGGCCGAGTTCCTCAATGCCGACGAGACCGGTTCGCACACGCCGGGTGTGGCCGTCGATTGTGCGCACTGGCTCGCCACCGAGCGCAGCATCACCGGGCTGGGGGTGGAGACCGTGGGTGTCGATGCGGGACTCGCCGGGGGATTCGATCCGCCCTTCCCGGTCCACCATCACTTTCTCGGCAACGACAAGTACGGCATCACCTCGCTCCGCAATCTCGGGCGGCTACCGGCGACCGGCGCGGTTCTGGTGGTCAGCCCCCTGCCCATCGTCGGCGGCACGGGCAGCCCGTCACGTGTGCTGGCGGTGATCGCCGGAGCGCAGGGATGACCGATTACGGACCATCCGTCGCCGACGTCGTCGGACGTGTGCTCGCCGATCTCGGTGTGGGCCACGTGTTCGGTGTCGTCGGGAGCGGCAACTTCGTGATGACCAATGCTCTGCGCGCCGGCGGGGTCGGGTTCACTGCGGCGCGACACGAGGGCGGCGCCGCGACGATGGCCGACGCGTACGGCCGGATGTCGTCGCGCGTCGGGGTGGTGTCGTTGCACCAGGGATGCGGCCTGACGAATGCCATGACGGGCATCACCGAGGCCGCCAAGAGCCGCACCCCGATGATCGTGCTGACCGCCGACAGCCCTGCTGCCGCGCTGCGCTCCAACTTTCGCATCGACCAAGACGCGATGGTCACCGCGGTGGGCGCGGTCAGCGAACGGGTCTACTCGGCCGACACGGTGGTCGCCGACGTCATGCGCGCTCACCGGATCGCCGTCACCCGACGCCGGACCGTGGTCCTCAACGTGGCGATCGACGTCGCCGCGTCACCCGCGACCGTGGCCGGGCCGATCACCGCAACCGTCGAGGCGCCCCGGGTGCGGCCGAACAACGATTCGGTGACACGCCTCGCCGATGCCATCCGTGCGTCGTCGCGACCGGTTTTCGTGGCCGGTCGTGGCGGCCGCGGCGCGGGTCCGGAGATCGCCGAACTCGCCGCGGCGACCGGGGCGCTGCTGGCCACCTCGGCCGTGGCGAACGGCCTGTTCACCGAGGACGAGTTCGCGCTCGGGATCTCGGGCGGATTCTCGTCGCCGACCACCGCCGAACTCATCTCCGACGCCGATCTCGTCGTCGGGTTCGGTTGCGCGCTCAACATGTGGACGATGCGGCACGGACGACTGATCGGGCCCGACACCGTCGTCGTGCAGGTCGACGACGACGTCGACGCGATCGGTGCCCATCGTGACGTCGCGTTCGGTGTGGTCGGGGACTGCGCACTGGTCGCGCAGGACGTGCTGGGCGTGTTGACTGCTGCCGACATCGCCGGGTCGGTGCGTTATCGCACCGACGAGGTGGCGGAGACGATCGCGAGATCGTCACGCTGGCAGGATGTTCCGGTCGACGACTCGTCGACCACCGAGCGGGTCGATCCCCGGGCCCTGACCATCGCGCTCGACGAGATCCTGCCCGCGGATCGCGTGGTGTCCATCGACTCGGGCAATTTCATGGGCTACCCGGCCACCCATCTGACGGTGCCCGACGAGTTCGGATTCTGCTTCACCCAGGCGTTCCAGTCGATCGGGTTGGGTCTGCACACCGGGATCGGTGCGGCCGTCGCCCGGCCGGACCGGCTCGCGGTGGTGGGCGTCGGGGACGGCGGATTCCTCATGGCGGTATCGGAATTGGAGACCGCGGTACGCGGCCGGATGCCGTTGGTGGTGATCGTCTACAACGACGCGGCCTACGGTGCCGAGGTACACCATTTCGGCGATTCCGACGTGGCCACGGTGACCTTCCCGGACACCGACATCGCCGCCATCGCCCGGGGATTCGGCTGTATGGGGGTGACGGTTCGAGCTCGCGACGATCTGGACGCGGTGCGTGCGTGGGTCGACGGATACGCCGCGACCGGGACGATGCCGCCGTTGGTGATCGACGCGAAGATCGCGAACGACGGAGGCTCCTGGTGGCTCGCAGAAGCATTCGCGGGGCACTGATCCCGGGGAGAATGACTGTTCTCTTTCGTCAAAGCCGTGTTGTGAATAACCCTGTGCACCGACACGGCCCATTGCCAGCCGAGGCACTGTATCGAGACCAACGCTCTCGTACGGGATCTCGATACGCGGCCTCGCTAGCGCTCGGACGCTACTCGATCAGCAGACAGCAAGCTCACCTCGCTGCGCTCGGACGCTACTCGATCAGCGGATACAGGGCTGATTCCACCGCTGGTCGAGTAGGCGCCGAGGCGCCCCACTCTTGCTGGTCGAGTAGGCGCCGAGGCGCCAGCCGAGGCACCGTATCGAGACCTGCGTTCCGGCAGGGGATCTCGATACGCGGCCTCGCTACGCTCGGACGCTACTCGATCAGCGGACTCAGGGACACCTCAGCGCGCTCGGACGCCGCTCAATCAGCAGACCAAGCCCTCCCTGTGCACCAACAGGACTCACCACCCCGAACCTGTCAGAGGGTGCCTCTACAATGGCAGTTAGGTGACCACTGCGGGGTTGAAACATGGTGTGGCACAGCACAATAACTGTGGATGAACTCTTCCATGGGCACGCATGTTCGACTACAATCGAGTCATGCCGTTGGACACCCTGATTCCGTTGCTGCGTGAGGTGACGATCGACGCTGATGCGTCTGGTCGCCAGGTCTTCGAGACCACGAAGACATTGATGGACCTACGTAACCTGGTCGATCACCAATTGGCCGTGCACGCTGTGGCGATGGATCGTCTCGGAGTGGCACAGCGTTCCGGCGGCCGCACCCGACGACTGCTGATCGAGATGGGGGCTGCTCCGGCTGTCGCCGACCGCTGGCTACGCATCGGGACCGCGCTGGACCGGCTGGAACGCGTGGCTGCCTATGCTGCGGACGGGGTGTTCTCCGGTGAACACGTCGACGCGTTGGTGCGGGGGATGGCCCACATCGACCAACGGGCACCCGAACCCTTGTCTGCGGGGTCGGTGATCGAACACGAACTGGCGTTGATCGCCCAAGCCTTCTCCGGCGCCACCCCACGCGAGGTGCTGGCGGTGGCGCGCTCGCGCGGCAATCAGATCGCCGACGACCAAGGTGGGGTGCCGGCCGCCGAAGACCGGACGATCAACGACCTATCGACCACCCCGACCGCGGATGGCCGGTTGGAAGTGTTCGCCAACCTCGACATCGTGACCGGCGAAAAACTCGTCTCCGCGGTCGAATCCCTCGCACACAAGCGGCCCGAGCCGGATGGGTCGCCCGACGCCCGGTCAGCCGGGCAGCGTCGCGCCGATGCGTTGGACATGATCCTGGACGCGGCGGCCAAAGCCACCAGAACAGGTGACGCCGACATGGTGGTCGCCCCGAAAACACAGGTCAGTCTGACCGTGCCCGCCGACCACCCCGATCGGGCAACCCTGGAATGGCTGGGACCGGTCTCCCAAACCACGGCACATCTGGTGGCGTGTGATGCCAGCGTCACGGTGTTCGACGTCGATGAGCACGGCGCACCTCTCGAGGTGAGCAACGGGCCACGCCTGTTCACCGCCCAACAACGCAAAGCGTTGATCGTGCGTGACCAATGCTGTGTGAAGTGCGGAGCGGCCGCCGGATTCACCCAGTGTCACCACATCATCTACTGGTCACGCGGTGGTGCGACCGTCATCGACAACGGCTGCCTACTGTGCACCGCCTGCCACGCGCAGATCCATGCGTCGGACTGGGAGATCATCATGGGTGCCGATCGACATCCGTGGCTGATCCCACCCGCCGAGATCGATCCGGCACGCACACCGCTACCCGCGTACAACAGGCGCACCATGACCCTGGCCGCCTGAGCCAGCCCCGACCGAGTAACCGCCTGCCCCGGTCCCTGCGGCACAGCGGCCACCGCCCGCCGTGGAGGCATAGTCAGGAGGTTGATCTCGATACGCTCGCTCGGCTTGCGCCTCGCGGGCTACTCGATCGGCGGTGGGTGAGCATCCCGGGCGCGGATTCGATACCGAGCGCAACCACATAGCCGAAACAAGCTGACCCACCACAACTCTCACCAATACCTAGACCAACGACCCAGGACAGCCCCGGGACGTGCACGACCCTTGAAAACTCCACAGTGTGAACAGGGAAACCTTTCGGGTGCCCGCCAACCAGCGACACGGCGGGCACCCGAACGGCGGCCATATCGCGACGCCCGAAAACCACCTGCCGACAGACCGAGATGCTCGCGCGTTCGATGCGCAGGTGTAGGAGTAGGACTTGACGGACTCGCAATCGTCTTCCGGGCCGCGGCCTTCCTCTCTGCAGTGACCGCCTAGACCCCACATCGGTCGGACACCCCGAGTCGCGGCGACCGTGCGGCGCGAGCGCGAGCGCAGCGTCGGGTCAGGGCGCGAGGATCGACTTGAACACCTGTGGGATCGAACCCCACCCGGGGTGCGCGGCATAGTGGGTCAGCGCCTTCGCCGACGACGTGTTGGCCTTCGACGTCACCAGATACGGCAGCGGCGGCGCCATCGAGGACTCGCCTCCGAACCAGGAGCGGGGGAACGGTCGGAACGGCCCCGTCACAACGACACGTTCGGGATTCGCGATGAGTCGGGTGTTGTGCACGAAACCGATACCGCTGCCGACATCGTCGATGGCGTTGCCGGGGAAGGCACCCCACGGGAGCGCGGGCGCGAGATACCCGGTCGCCGACCAGCAATTGACGCCGATGGTGCCGTAGCGCAACTCGGCGAGGGCCTCGGTGAACCCGGGGCCCATCTTGCGGCGGTCTCTCGGGGCGACGAGGATGCTTGCACCGAGCGTGCCGGTGAGGCGCTCGTTGGCGAAGCCGATCGCGGCGCGTAAGAAGTCGATCCCGCTGCCCGGCAACGTGGTGTAACCGAGGACAGGCGAGAAGTATTCGGTGTGGAACAACTCGTCGGACGTCGAATCGTCGACCTTCACGAGCAGTCGCCCGCAATGGCGTTCCGCTCGCGGATAGGTGTGCTCGGCCTGAGCCATCCGGCGTTCGCTGCCCGGATACCAGACCTCTCGCGGCGGCAGCCGGTCGAACACCCGGCGGATCGCATCCAGGAACTCCTCGGCCTGCGGCCAGGACGAGCTCATGATCATCGCCTGTCCCGCAATGCAATTGTGCCCGCAGTTCTGCAGTTTCTGGGTCGCGACGTTCTCGGCCTGATACCGGAGGTCGGCGGCCGACCATTTGCCCGGCACGACGATGATCGGTGAGACGCCGCCGAGTTCGCTCGTGATCTCGGTGCGCAGCAGCGGCTGATGCGCGGTACGCCGACGTTCGGCTTCGGGTCCGGTACCCCACACGATCGCGTCGTGGGTGGCGCCACTGCCGGTGATGTGGACGTGGGCGATGTCCGGATGATTGGTGATGTAGGCGCCGATCTCGCTCGCACCGTTGATGATTCGCAACAGATCACGTTTGATCAGGGGCGCGAACGCCTTCTGGTACACCGGCAACAGGTCGTGGAAGGTGGGGTTCAGTTTGAGCACACTGACGCGGTTGTACGCGACGAGCTGATAGATGGCGTCGAGCGGTCCGATCAGCGTGACGTTGCCTGCGCCGAGAACCAACCCGACTCCGCCGTTGCGGTCGGGATGACGCGCGGCGAGTCCGGCGGCCGCGCGCGCCTGCTCGGCGTCGGTTCCCGGTGGCATCCACACCTCACCGGAGAATCCGTTCAGCAGCAGCTTCTCCTGAGCACCGACGGGGAGCAGTTGCAGAGCGATGCGCCCACCGGGTGCCGCGGTGATCGGGACGTCGTCGAGAGGACCGCGTCCGGCGGCCAGGGTGGCGAGCGTTCTCGCTGTCTCGGTGAGTGTCGCCATCGTGATGTACGGGCCGGCGAGCCATTCCTCGCCGGCCACCGACGGCGGGGTCTTCTTGATCCGGAGTGCGGTCTGCGCCCACTCCTGCGCGGCGTCCCGCACGGTGGTGTGGGTACGGATCATCAGGGCGGCGCGGTCGTACAGAGTGGTCGCCGCCCACGCGCGCGCCCCGACTTCGAGCTCGCCGATCATGCGATCGAGCTCGTCGTGTTCGACGGGGTGGGAAATAGTTGTCATACCACATCAGTGTGACACCGATCACACCAGATGGGGAGGGGTAAAAGACACCAATGTTCGCAGGTGAGACCGCAGAGGCCGTGCCGAACTAGAGTGCGCGGTCCCAGCGGACCACGGATCGCATCACGTCGGGGAACTTCTTCTCCGCGTACCGCAGGTACTCGTCGATGTGCTCGGACATCTCCGCCTGCGACGCTCCCGCGTCGCGGTCCTGCATGGCGCGGAAGATCGATTCGTGGGCGGCCATCGTCGCCTTGCGCCGGGCCAACGGGAAATCCAACCCCACGATGGTGTTGTTGGTGACCTCGAGCAGGGAGTCGGCCAGGTAGCCCAGCAACGGATTGTCCGTGGACCACGCGATGATGTCGTGGAACTGCTTGTTGGCTTCGAGGAACACGTACCGGTCGCCGTTGAGCGACGTGCGCATCTGCTCGATCGTCTGGCCGATCTCGTCCAGTCGATCGCCGGAGATGTTCGCCGCCGCGGCCCGCGTGATGACCGGCTCGATCGCCAGGCGCGCCTCGAAGATGGACTTCAACGGGGCGTTCTTCAACTGCATGAGCAGCACGAATGCCCCGGAGAGGAAGGATGCGGTTGGCTCTTGCAGCACCGGGCCGCCGCGCGGGCCCGGCTTCATGACGATGACACCCTGGAACTCCAGGAGGCGCAGTGCCTCACGCAGTGTGCCGCGGCCGATCTGATAACGCTCGACCATGACCTTCTCCGGTGGCAGCAGATCGCCGGGCCCGAGCCCGGCGTCGAGCGCCTCCTGGATGATCCGTTGGCTCACCACCACCGCCGCCTTCGGCGAACGACCACCGGCGGTCATGCCGACGCCCCGGTGAGTGGTGCCTCGTTGTGCTGCACTGCGTACCCCCTACGCTCCGACCGAGGTCGGACCACGATCCTTGACGTCATCTGTCGGTGCTAACGTACCTATGTTTGCCAGGAATTGTCCTCCGACACGGCAGTTCCGCACCGACGGATACGAACAGATGACGCACGTCGGGGCAGTGGCGGGTGAATCAGGCGATGATCACCTCATGCATGTCGATGCTCGCGCCCGCGCCGGCGAAGTTGGCGAGATCAGCGTTGCCCTGCTGGCCCTCCGGTGAGGCGAGTCCCGAGAGCGCGATCTCCTTGGACGGGAAGGTGAGGACACCGATCACGAAGTGGTCTGGTGTCGAGCCGTCGAGCGTTTCACAGACGCCCCACTCGAACGACGTGATTCCAGGCATGGACGCGGTCAGTGGCGCGTGCACGCTCCGGTAGTGGTTCAGGAACTGCTCGGGGTCCTCGGGGTGGTTGTAGGCAACGGTGATGCGAAACATGTCTCGTCCCTTCTCAGTTCGCGGCGAGGTGCGTCGTGACGGCGGTGGTCACGTAGTCGATGCCGGCGTCGGAGCCGGGCAGGATGTTGACGAACTGGAAGAACCCGTGCATCTGACCGTCGAACACCTTGGTCTGCACCGGGATTCCGTTGTCGGCGAGCTTCTTCGCGTAGGCTTCTCCCTCGCCGCGCAACACGTCGTGCTCGGCGATCAGGACCACCGCGGGCGCGACGTCGGTGACGTCGCCCTGCAACGGGGACACATCCCAATTGCCGCGCGTGGTGGTGTCGGGTGTGTAGAGATCCCAGAACCACACCATGGATCGGGCGTCGAGCATGAGCTGATTGTCGGGATCGCGGTAGGTGTCGTTGTCGGTATCACTGTCGGTCACCGGATAGACGAGCACCTGCAGCGCGATGGCGGGCCCGCCCTCGCGCACGGACCGCTGTGCGACGACGGCGGCGAGATTGCCGCCCGAACTGTCGCCGCCGACCAGCAGCGGAAGGTCGGCGAACCGCTGGGCGGTCCACGTCGCCACGTCCCACGCGTCGTTGGCGGCCGTGGGATAGATGTGCTCGGGAGCCAACCGGTAGTCCGGCAACACGACGACGCAGTTGGTTCCCGCGGCGAGTTTGCGTGCGAGCGTGTCGAACTGGTCGGGACTGCCGACGACCCATCCGCCTCCGTGGAAGTAGATGAGCACACCGGCCGGGGTCGGGCCGGGAGTGAGGACGCGGACGGGGATGGAGTCACCGTCGGAGGTCGCCACGGTGAGATTCTCCACCGACGCCATCTCCGGACCCGGTCCGTAGAGCTCGATGAATCCGTCGTTCATCACGCGGACCTCGTCGGGAGTCATCTCGTAGAGCGCCTTTGCGCCCGATTCTGCGGCTTGCGCCAGGAACGACGACGTCGCTTCGTCCAGTGCCATGGGAGATTCCTTGTCTGTGTCAGAAGGTAGGGGATGGGTGGATCATTTGAGGGTGAATCCGGCGTAGCCCTCGGAGGCGACCTCGTCGCACTTCTTCTCGTACTCGACCATGCCGCCGACGTAGGGCATGAAGATGCGGGGTTTGCCGGGGATGTTGGCGCCCATGTACCACGAGGCGGCTTTCGGGAAGATCGTCTGGTGGGCGATCTCGTTGACATGCTCGACCCACGCGGTCTCGGCGTCGCCGGTGGCCTCGATGGTCGTGTAGCCGTGCTCGTCGAGATAGGCCAGGCAATCGGCGGTCCACTCCACGTGCTGCTCGATCGCGGTGACGACGTTGGCCAGCACCGACGGGCTGCCGGAACCGGCCAGCAGGAACATGTTGGGGAATCCGGACACCCCGAGCCCGAGATAGGTGACCGGGCCTGCGTCCCAGCGCTCCCGCAGGCTCACACCCTCGACGCCGCGGATGTCGATCCGGTTGAGTGCTCCGGTCATGGCATCGAAACCCGTTGCCAGACACACGACATCGAACTCACGTTCCGTGCCGTCGGCAGTGCGCATGCCCGAGGGTGTGAAGGTCTCGATCGGGGTGGTGCGCAGGTTGACCAGTTCGACGTTGTCGCGGTTGTAGGTCTGGAAGTAGTCGGTGTCCACGCAGATCCGCTTGGCACCGAGGGGATACCCGTGCGGGATCAGGTCTTCGGCGGTGTCCGGATCGTCGACGTAGCCACGGATCTTTTCCCGGACGTAGTCGGAGACGGTGGCGTTGGCCTCATCGGTCGCCATCAGATCGGCGTAAGACCCCAGGAGTCCGAAACCGCCTGTCTTGTAGCGGCTGTCGAATTGGCGCTGCCGTTCGTCGGCGCTGACGTCGAAGGCGAGTTCGGGATTGTCACCGCGCTCGACGCCCGCCGCCGATGCGCGGGCGCGCTTGCGACGCGCCGGGTACTCGGCCTTCACCGCGGCGAGTTCGTCGGGCTCGAGCGGACGGTTGAAGGCGGGCACCGAGAAGCTGGCGGTGCGCTGCAGCACGGTGAGCTTGTCGGCCTGCTTGGCCACCTCGGGGATCAGCTGGATGCCCGACGATCCGGTACCCACGACGGCGACACGTTGACCGGTGAAGTCGACGGGTTCCTCGGGCCACGACCCCGTGTGCAGCACGGTGCCGGTGAAATCGTCGAGGCCGGCGAGTTCGGGGACCTGTGGAACCGAAAGGCAGCCGGTCGCCATGATCAGGAATCGTGCCCGCCACCGTCCGCCGGAGTCGGTGTCCACGGTCCAGGTCTGGCCGGTCTCGTCGTAGGTTGCCGAGGTCACGCGCGTCCCGAGGCTGATGTCCGAGCGCATGTCGAAGCGGTCGGCGACGTGCTTGAGATACTCGAGGATCTCCGGTTGCGCGGGGTAGCGTTCGCTCCAGACCCAGTCCTGCTGGAGTTGGTCGTCGAAGGAGAACGAGTAGTCGACGCTCTCCACGTCGCACCGTGCGCCGGGGTAGCGGTTCCAGAACCAGGTGCCGCCGACCTCGTCGCCTGCCTCGATCACGCGGACCGTGCAGCCCTGTTCGCGCAGCTTCCACAGGGAGTACAACCCTGCGAACCCTGCGCCGACGACGACCGCGTCGACCTCGGTCTCGGGGTGGGTATCCGTGACGCTCATCTGATCTCCTTGAAGCAGTATCGGATAATGATGCGCATCATAAATACGTATTGAAAACTATGTCAACGGTCACATCTGGACGACACTCGCGGTGCCCGTCACACTTATGGCACACTGTGTCAAAAGAGGGCGGCCGGCAAATCGGCCGTGGACAAAGCGGGGAACAGCCTCTACTGTGTGACTCAAGCCATTCGTGCGCATCATTGTCATTGACTACCGCGAGGAGGAATCCCCGATGACCACGACGAAGCCCCGCTGCCCGGTGGTCGGATTCGACCACAATTCGCCGGATCATTCCGAGCATCCGGTCGAGTCATACCGTGAGCTGCGATCCGAGCACGAGGTCGCGTGGAGCGAAGCCAACGGCGGCTACTGGATTCTCGCCGGATACGAGCCGGTGTTCGAGGCGGCCCGCGACGACGACACGTTCACCTCCCGCCGCACCGAGTACGGCGGCGAGGGACTGTCGGTGGTGATTCCCAAGACGCCGATGCACGATCACATCCCGATCGAGCTGGACCCGCCGGAGCTGGCCCCGTATCGCAAGGTCGTCAACAAGATCACCGCTCCGGCGGCGGTCGAGAAGATGCGGCCGATGATCGCCGAGCACACGACCTGGTTCCTCGACGAGGTCATCGAGAGCGGCACATGCGACTTCGCGTCGATCATCGGTGTGCCGTCGATCGTCACCATCGACTGGCTGGGGCTCGACGTCGAGGATTGGGAACGCTACTCGGAGGCGCATCGCGCCACGCTGGCCTTCCCGCAGGACAGCCCGGAGTTCCTCCACGCGGTCAACGACGAACTCCCGGTCCTGACGGAGAAGGTCAAGAAGCGCATCGCCGAGCGTCGTGCCGAGCCGAAAGAGGATGCGATCAGCTTCCTGGTCCATTCCGAGATCAACGGACGACAGATCACCGAGGAAGAGACCTTCTCGATCGTCGAACTCCTGATCTCCGGTGGCGTCGGCACGACGGCATCGCTGGTCGGCCAATCCCTCATGTGGCTGCATCAGCACCACGACGTGCGTGAACAGCTCATCGAGGATCCGTCTCTCATCGACCATGCGCTCGAGGAGTTCCTCCGGTTCTTCTCACCGACCCAGGCGTTGGCCAGGACGGTCACCCATGATGTCGAGTTCCACGGGTGCCCGATGCGGACGGGCGACCGGGTCCTGCTCAGCTGGGCGTCGGCCAACCGGGACGAGGCGGCGGGCTTCGACGATCCCGACGAACTCGACATCCACCGCTGGCCCAACCGGCACACGGCGTTCGGCGTGGGTGCCCATCGGTGCGCGGGGTCGCATATCGGCCGGGCGATGGCCAAGGAGCTGATCACCCAGATCCTGGAGCGTATGCCCGACTACGTGATCGACGAAGAGCACACCGTCAACTACGAACGGCAGGGTGTGAACGTCGGATATCGCAGTCTGCCCGCCACTTTCACGCCGGGTCCACGGCGTGGAGACAAGTGACCCAAGCCCTGAACGCGGCCGCCGACGATCCGTCGGCGGCCGCTGTCGTCTCAGAAGGAGTAGTACTTTCATGACCACCTCATCGACCGTCACGACCGTCCTCGACGGACGAGCCTTCCTCGAGTGCCCGCGGTGGCACGACGGACGGCTCTGGGTGTCCGATCTCTATGCGGGGGAGGTCCTCTCGCTCGACGTCGACGGCACCGACGTGCGTGTGGAGGCGACCCTGACCGATCAGCCGTCCGGTCTCGGTTGGCTGCCCGACGGCCGGCTGCTCATCGTGTCGATGGTCGACGGAAAACTGTTGGTACGTCAGGACTCCGACGATCCGACCTCGTTGGCTGTGCACGCGGACGTGTCGTCGCTGGCCACCGGCAAGCTCAACGACATGGTCGTCGATGCGGACGGGCACGCCTACATCTCCACCTTCGGCTTCGAGTTCCGATCACGCTCCTACGTGGAGTCGGCGGTCGCGATCCACGTGGCCCCGGACGGGCAGGCCGAGGTGGCAGCCGGCGATCTGCTCTTCCCGAACGGGTCGGTCATCTTCGGGGAGCCGGGCGATCCGGTTCGCACGCTGGTCATCGCCGAGAGCATGGGGAACCGCTTGACCGCCTTCGACATCGACCGGGCGGGCGCGTTGTCGGGGCGGCGGGTCTGGGCGGCGTTCGGGCCCGAGGTGCCACGGACGTCGGTGCGGGACGCGATGGGCGCCGCGCAGGTCGCACCGGACGGCATCTGCGCGGGTGTCGACGGCACCATCTGGGTCGCCGACGCGTTGCACCAGCGTGTCATCCAGGTGGCCGAGGGTGGTCGGATTCTCGATGAGAAGGCTTTTCCCACCGGTGTTTTCGCCTGCGCGCTGGGTGGTGACGCGGGTGATGTGCTGTTCGGGTGTGCCGCACCGTCGTCGTCGGAGCACCAGCGGCGCGACACGCGAGAAGCGAGTCTGCTGTCGATCAGCTTGTGAGAGAGAGAAAGCCCGGCTCCCCTCCTCGGAGGGGAGCCGGGCTCCTCGCGTGTCCGGTCGGATCAGGCGGGCTTCTGGATCAGCTTGGTCTCCAGGTAGGCCGACAGCCCCTCCACGTTGCCTTCTCGGCCGAGGCCGGACTGCTTGTAGCCGCCGAACGGCTGCACCACACACATGTCCCAGCTGTTGATGGAGATCTGGCCGGTGCGCACCCGTCGCGCGACCTTCTCGGCCAGCGCGGCATCGCGTGCGTAGACCGCGCCGGACAGCCCGTAGTCGGTGCCGTTGGCGATGTCGACGGCCTCGTCGATCGAGTCGAAGGGGATCACGACGACGACCGGTCCGAAGATCTCCTCCTGCGCGATCCGCATGTCCGGGGTGACATCGGCGAACAGCGTGGGCTGCACGTACCAGCCGCGTTCGAGTCCGTCGGGTCGCCCACCGCCGGTGACCAGTCGCGCTCCTTCGGCCTTGCCGATCTCGATGTAGTCGAGCACGCGGGTCCGCTGACGTTCGGCCGCCAGCGGCCCGAGGACCGTGGACTCGTCGCGCGGGTCACCGATGCTGACCGACTCGAAGATCGTCTTCATCGTCTCGACGACCTCGTCCTGGCGGTCGCGGGGCACCAGCACGCGGGTGATGGCGGCGCACACCTGACCGCTGTGACCGATCCCGGCGAAGGCGAGATCGGGAAACACCTGGTCGAGGGCGATGTCGTCGGCGATGATGCCCGCCGACTTGCCGCCCAGTTCCAGGGTGACCCGGGCGATCCGGTCGCCGCACAGGCTCATGATCCGGCGCCCGGCGGCCGTCGACCCGGTGAACGCCACCTTGTCGACCGAGGGGTGCGTGACGAGGTGTTCGCCGACCTCACGGCCACCCGGCAGCACGCTCACCACGCCTTCGGGCAGGCCTGCGGCCTCGAGCGCCTCGGCGAGCAGCATGGTGCTGACGGGACCTTCGGGGGCGGGCTTGAGGACCACGGTGCAGCCCGCGGCCAGCGCAGGTCCGATCTTGAGCGATGCGGTGGCGACCGGGCCGTTCCACGGGATGATGGTCGCGACCACGCCGACCGGCTCGCGGACGACCGTGCCGTGTCCGCCTTCCCATTCACGTTCTTCCTCGAAGTCGAACCGCTCGTGGAGGGTGGAGGCGTCGCCCCACATCTTGATCGCGTTGTTGTGGAAGGCGGTGGAAGCCGCTGCGGGAGCACCGATCTCGGCGGTGAACGCCTCGGCCATCGAGTCGAAGCGCTTGGCGACCTCGGCGCCGACCCGGGTGAGGTATTCGGCGCGTTCGGCGGCCGTCAGACGCGGCCACGGCCCCTCGTCGAATGCCTTGCGGGCCGCAGCAACCGCCTTGTCGACGTCGGCGGTCGTGGCCTCGGGCACGGTCGCCAGGACCTCTTCGGTGATCGGCGAGACCACCTCGATCACCTCGTCGCCTGCCGGGTCTGTCCAGCGGCCGCCGATGAGGAGTTTGTCGTAACTCTGCAGCGCGGTGGGCACGGTCGAGGTCATGGGCTCTCCTTGGGTCGGTGCGATCGAGGGGGGGAGGGGAGTAGATCGCTTGAAGACTTGAAGTACTGATAATGGTTATACTAGATTCCAGTGTTGTCAAGATCACATGAGGAGGCCTGTTGTGAAGGTATCTGTCGATGAGAACCAGTGTCAGGGCCATGGGCTGTGCTTCATGACCTCGCCCGATGTGTTCGCGCTGCGCGACGACGACGGACATGCGTATGTGCTGCCCGACGGCGACGCACCCGAGCACGCCGGCGAGGCCAAGGCGGGTGCGGCGTCATGCCCGGAACGCGCGATCAGCGTCGACTGATCGCGCGTGCAGGCGCGCGGGGCCCGGCGGTGCCGGGCCCTACAGCGCGCGGTCCCAGGGGATGACCGAGTCCATCACGTCGGGGAACTTCCGTCGCGCGTACCGCATGTACTCGTTGATGTGCTGAGCCATCCGATCGCGGGACAGATCCGCATCGCGCGCCGCGAGCGCCTCCTCGATGGACTGATGAGCCTCGAGGATGGCCGCGCGCCGCGGCGCCGGGTAGTCGATGCCGATGATCGTGCCGTCCATGATCCCGAGCAGCGAGTCCACCAGATAGCCGAAGAGCGGATTGCCCGACGACCAGGCGATGACGTCATGGAAGCGTTTGTTGGCCTCGAGGAACACGTGCTGGTCGTCGAGTGAGTCCCGCATCGTCACGATCGTGCCGCGTAGATCGGACAGGGCGTCGTCGCTCATGCGGTCGGCGGCCAGCCTGCTGATCATCGGTTCGAGTGCCACGCGGGCCTCCGCGATGGCCGCGAACGGCGCATTCTTCAACTGCATCAACAAGATCACCGTCGATGCCAGGTGGCTGGCGTCGGGATCGAGCAGGATGGGTCCGCCGCGGGGGCCCGGCTTCAGGGCGATGACACCCTGAACTTCCAGGATTCGCAACGCTTCTCGTAGCGTGCCCCGGCCGATCTGATACTTCTCGAGCATCACGCGTTCGGGGTCGAGGAGTTCTCCGGAGCCGATTCCGTCACGCAGCGTGTCCCTGACGATCTGCTGGGCGACGACCATGGCCGCCTTGGGTGCACGGGAGGTCGTGGTCACCGCCGATCCTTTCTTCGAAGAGTCTTAAGGCTTATGATTATAAGCAATTGCCGACGACGAAGTGCCACAACGGGCCACAACCCACATCGGCCCACAACAGAGCGGAGTAACAGATGTCCTCGGACGTGATCGTCAAAGAAGACGGGACCACTCTCTGGATCACCCTCAATCGTCCCGAGCGAAAGAACGCGTACGACGCCGACATGGCTGCCGACATCGCCGATGCGCTCGAGGGCGCGTCCGGATTCCGGAGCGTGGTGATCACGGGATCCGGCGACAGCTTCTGTGCAGGCGGTTCCCTGGCGAAACTGAGCGCGCCGACCACCGCGGAGATGCGCGGTCTGTACCGCGCTTCGCTGCGGCTGTTCGACGCCATCCGATCGTGCCCCCGGCCGGTCATCGCAGCCGTGAACGGTGCTGCGGCAGGTGGGGGTAACGAGTTGGTCGTGGCCTGCGATCTGGCTGTCGCGGCACGGTCGGCGACGTTCGGGCAGACCGGCCCGCGGGTCGGATCGGCGCCGGTCACCGGCGCCACCAACGTGATGGGCGTCCAGATCGGGGAGAAGCGGGCCAAGGAGTTGTCGTTGCTGTGCCGCCGCTACCCGGCCGAGCGCGCATACGAGATGGGACTGGTCAACGAGGTCGTCGACGACGACGCGCTCATCTCGACCGTGCAGGGCATGTGCGCAGAGTTCGAGGCGCTCAGCCCCCGCTACCTCGAGATCGCAAAGGTCAGTTCGAACCTGTGGTGGAACTCGGCGCGGGACAATTTCGCATCGGGCCTGGGCATGCTGGTGCAGGCCGTGGGCAGTGCGGACATGGTCGAGGGCGCGACGGCGTTCCTGGAGAAGCGGCGCGCTCGGTTTCCCGAGCCGGAGTGAGGCCGGCGCCGTTGCCGTGGCGGTCACGGCCAACGGCGATGTCCCAGAACCGAGACCGAGACGCTCAGGGTCACGAACACACCTGCCATGAGAAACATGGAAGGCAGTGGCCCCCACGCGGTCGCGGCCGCACCGGTGCACAGCGACAATAATCCGGTGAAGCCGTAGCAGATCGATGCGTAACGTGACGCGACTCTGCCCTGATCGACCGGTGACAGGCCTGCGGTGACGATCCGCAGGCCTGTTGCGTACGCGAATCCTTGTCCGACACCCCAGATGGCACAGCAGGCGAGGATCGTCGGGAGATTGGCGAGCCAGACCCCGACGACGCAGAGGACCGCAGCGGATCCGATCACGGCAACAGCCAGCCCCGGGTGCATCGTCCGGAACACATACGGGCTCAGGCATGCCACACCGAGGACGACGATCGGGGCCAGCATGGTCATCATGACCGACGGCGAATCCCATTCGTCGGCAACGAGCGTCGGGAGTACACCGACTACGATGCCGCCGATCGCCCAGCCGGCGATGCCCAGTCCGTAACCGGCCCAACGGAGACGCCACGCCGGACCGCGCCCCGATCTGCCGGACTCGCGAATGGCCGGTGCGACGACATCCACCGTGGAATCCGTTGTGGTGCGGCGCAGTTCGGCATGCAGGACCGCACGGGCCGATCCGAGCGCCAGGACGACGATGCCCATCGTCGTGGCGAGCAAGCAGAGATGGATCACGTAGATGGTGATCGTGGGGCCGGGGAGCAACTGCACCACCGCGGATGCCCCGACCAGGCCGAGGAACGAGCCGGCGAGCGTCGCCGTGGCCGCGATCGCTCGACCTCGATCACCGCGCGTCGCCACGGCGATCGTTGCCGCTGCGCCGGTGCCGAGCCCGACCGCGATGCCGGTGAGAACGCGGCCCACGAACAGCCACACGACCTGGGCATGCCCCGCGAGAAAAGCCAGATCACCCAGCATTCCGACGCCCAGGGACACCGGTAACACCCGCGGAGCCCATCGGGTCAACGAGCTGGTGGCGACGGTGGTGAAGGTGCCCACCAGGGCGAACAGGTACACCGCGAACAGCGCCGTGACGGTAAACGTGCTCAGCTGCAGTTCATCTCGGTAGATCGGCAGGATCGGCGCGGGGATGTTGGAGCCGACGACGAGCAGGGCGAAACCCGTGGTCGCCGCCCGTCCGCAGCGTGCGCGGATCACCCGCTCGCGTTGACCGGACAAGCGATCAAGGGTGTCCGTCACCTGATTCCTTTCGATTCATTGCGGAGGCTCTATACAAATACCATGATAATGGTTATCGTGATTTGCATCACCGAGTGTGATCGCCGTCGAACAGTTCACTCGATCGGCCACTTCCCCGCATCGACTGGACCGGACCAAGGAGAATCATGAAAACCATTGGCGCACTGATCTGGGAGCCCGGCACACGTTCCGGCTGGAGCGTCGAGGAGATCGAGATCGATCCGCCCAAGAGCCGAGAGGTCCGCGTCAAGCTGGCGGCCTCCGGCATCTGTCACAGTGACGATCACGTGGACACCGGCGACATCCCGCTGGACTGGGCGCCGATCATCGGCGGCCACGAGGGTGCCGGCATCGTCGAAGAGGTCGGGCCCGACGTCACCGGATTCGAGGTCGGCGATCACGTCGTGCTCTCCTTCCTTCCCTCCTGCGGACAATGTGCGATGTGCACCATCGGGCGCTCCAACATGTGCGAGCGCGGAGCCGGAGTTCTCGGTGGATTCGCCCCCGACGGCACCCATCGCGTGCACGCGCGCGGACAGGGTGTCGGACCGTTCTCCTATCTGGGCACCTTCTCGCCCTACGTCGTGGTCAACATCGACTCGTGCGTGAAGATCGGCAAGGACATCCCCCTCGACAAGGCTGCACTCATCGGTTGTGGAGTGCCCACCGGCTGGGGATCGTCGGTGTACGCCGCCGAGATCGAACTCGGCGAGACCGTCGTCATCGTCGGTACCGGCGGAGTCGGTATGAACGCCGTACAGGGTGCGCGGCACAAGGGCGCGAAGAACATCATCACGATCGATCCGGTGTTGTTCAAGCGGGACCAGGCCAAGCTGTTCGGTGCCACCCACACCGTCGAGAACTACGAGCAGGCAGCGGATCTGGTGGCGAGCCTGACCAACGGCCAGGGCGCTGACAAGGTGATTATCACCGTCGACGTCGCCTACGGGCACCTGCTGAACCCCGCCCAGGAGATGGTGCGCCGCGGTGGCACCCTCGTGCTCACCTCCGCCGCACCGGTCACCCAGCGTGACGTACCTTTCGACCTGTTCACGTTCGCCATGAGCGGCAAGCGTCTGCAGGGCACGCTGTACGGCACCACCACCGCGCGCCGGGACATTCCGCTGATCGCCGACATGTACCGCCGCGGCGAGTACAAGCTCGACGAGTTGGTCACCAAGACATACGAACTCGAGCAGATCAACGAGGCGATCGCGGACATGCGCGAAGGCAAGAACATTCGCGGCGTCATCATGTACGACCTCTGATCCGCCGATGCAACACGATCACGGTGTCGATGCCCGAGTCGCGGAGCTCGTCGCTAAGGACGAGATCAGAGATCTCGCCATGGCATACGCCTGGGCGGTCGACGATCACGACATCGACACCGTGGTCGGCACGTTCACCGCCGACGCCACCTTCGACGTCGGTGGAGAGATCGCCTGCGGTCACCAGGAGATCCGCCAGTCCTTCGTCGTCAGCATGGGGAGATTCCACACCATGCTGCACACCCCCGACACGCACCTGGTGACCATCGAATCCGACGACCGCGCCACCGGTCGTGCGAGCGGACATGCCGAACTGGCCTTGCGCGACACTCTGATGGTCACCGCCTACCGGTATCGCGATCGATACGCGCGGGTCGACGGACGCTGGCTGTTCAGCGAACGCCACGTGACCTTCATGTACGCGGTGCCGGTGGAATCGATGGGCGCCAGCTTCGGCACGCGTGCACGGATTCGATGGCCCCAGAACAGGTATCGCGATGCCGACTACCCCGAGTCGGCGCCGACGTGGAACACATTCCGAGACAACGACACCACCGACCGCTGAGGAGACACGACATGCGGGCAGACGACATCAACGACATCATCAAGGCCACCCACACCTATGCGCGCGGGTTGGACCTGCATGATTCCAAGGAAGCAGTGTCGGCCTTCACCCCGGACTGTGTGTGGGACGCAACCGCGGTCGGACTGAAGCGATACGAGGGTGAGGCCGATCTGCTCGCCTTCTTCGAGGCGGATGCCGCGGCGGTGGACAAGCAGTGCCACATCATCACCAATCACCTCATCGATTTCGACGGCGACGACACCGCGCACGGCACCAACTACGTCTACGCCGAAGGCGAGATGAAGTCGGGTGGTGCCATCAAGGCGATCGCCCTCAACAAGGACCGTTACGTCCGCACGCCGGACGGGTGGAAGATCTCCGAACGTGTCATCGAGCCGTTGACGACCCCGCAGATGGCCGGATTCGACGTCTGACCATGCATGCGGAACACAATGGCGGCCCAACGGATTCCATGAGGTTGCGATGACAGCAGTGGCCGATTCCGTCGACGACACCCTCGCCGACGATGCATCGCGGGCCTGGTTGGACGACCTGCGCGATGCGCTCCGATCCGGGGATGCCGGACGATACGAGGACCTGTTCGACACCGACGCCTGGTGGCGGGACCTGTTGGCCTTCACCTGGGACCTGCGCAGCCTCCATGGTGAGGACGCGATCGGTCCGCTGATGACCACGGCGCGTGGATTGTCCGCCGACGGTTTCACGCCGGCCGACGACATGCCGCCGATGCTCATCGACACGCCCGGCGCACCGCGAATGGTGCAGGCGTTCTTCGACTTCCGGACCGCTGCCGGGCCGGGCCGCGGGCTGGTGCGGTTGACCCCGGCGGCCGGTGGGAACGGGTGGCGCGCGGTCACACTCCTCACCAGCCTCGAGTCCTTGGCCGACCGTGACTTCGCGGTGGGTACCAGGCGACCCTCGGGTACACCGGACCCAGGTGCGCCGTCATGGTCGGCACGCAGGCAGGCCGAACAGGAGTGCAGCACCGGAGAACTCGACGTCCTGGTGGTGGGTGCCGGCCACAGCGGCCTCGGCCTCGCCGCCTATCTCGGAGCCCTGGGAGTCAGCACGCTCGTCATCGACAAGAACGAGCGGGTCGGGGACAACTGGCGTCGTCGGTACGAATCACTCGTGCTGCACGATCCGGTGTGGTACGACCACATGCCGCTGATGAAATTCCCGCCCGGCTGGCCGGTCTTCACCCCCAAGGACAAGATGGGGGACTGGCTCGAGATCTACTCGCGCGCCATGGAACTGAATGTCTGGACGAGCAGCTCGATCGACACGAGCAGCTACGACCGGTCATCGGCTCGTTGGCTGGTCCGGGTCGACCGGGACGGTGAGTCCCGTGAACTGCGGCCGCGACACGTGGTCCTGGCGACGGGGCTCAGCGGCACCGAGCCTTTGGTCCCGACGTTCGACGGGCAAGACGAGTTCGCCGGCGCCTTGATGCACTCGAGCGAGTACACCGACGGAACGTCGCTGTCGGGCAAACGGGTGGCGGTGATCGGCACCGGCAACAGCGGGCACGATGTCGCTCAGGACCTCCATCGGCACGGGGCGAACGTCACGCTCGTGCAGCGCGGGCCGACCTTCGTGGTGGGCGCCGAGACAGTCGAGGCCGTGATGATGAGCGGTTCGTACAGTGAGCACGCGCCGGACACCGAGACCTCCGATCTGATCGGTGCGTCGATGCCCCACCGCGCGACGGCCACGACCGCCGGACTACAGCAGGCCACCGCGGCGATGGCGGAGTTGGACAAGGAGATTCACGAAGGCCTCACCAGGCGCGGGTTCCAACTCTCGAGCGGCGTGGACGGGACCGGTTCGATGATGCTGTTCCTGACCCGCAACGGTGGCTACTACATCGATGTGGGTGCGTCGCAGCTGATCATCGACGGCGAGATCGGGGTCGTCTCCGGAGCCGGCATCGACCGACTGGATCGGGATGGGCTGCGGCTGAACGACGGACGACGCCTCGACGTGGATGCCGTGATCCTCGCAACCGGCTTCCGGGGGATCGTCGACACCGCCCGCCGCATCTTCGGCGACGCGGTGGCCGACGCGGTGGGCCCGGTCTGGGATCTCGACGAAGAGGGCGAGCTCCGCGGGGTCTGGCGATCGTCCGGGCACGACGGATTCTGGTTCAGCGGAGGCAATCTCGGATTCGCGCGACTCTACAACAAGTATCTGGCGCTGCGCCTGGCGGCCGAGCTGACCGGCGTGGACACCTCAGCACCGATTTGATCATTCACCACAGAGGGGAGTTTCGACATGGGAAGACTCGACGGCAAGGTCGCCTTCATCACCGGTGCGGCGCGCGGCCAGGGTCGCAGTCACGCGATTCGGATGGCACAGGAGGGCGCGGACATCATCGCGATGGACCTGTGCGAGGAGATCGACAGTGTCCGACGGTTCTATCCGGGCGCGACCGACGACGACCTGGCCGAGACGGTGGCGGCCGTCGAACGTCTGGACCGCCGGATCGTGGCCACCAAGGCAGACGTCCGCGATCAGGAGCAGACCACGGCGGCACTCGAGCGCGGGGTGGCCGAGTTCGGTCACGTCGACGTGGTGAGTGCGAATGCGGGCATCTTCCTGTTCGGTGACAAGACCCATGAGGTCGCCGAACAGGACTGGGACGACGTGCAGGACGTGAACCTGAAAGGTGTCTGGCACACCTGCAAGGCCGTCATCCCGCACCTGATCGAACAGGGCACGGGCGGTTCGATCATCCTCACCAGCTCCACCGCGGGCATCAAGGGCACCCCGAACGTCGCCGCGTACACCGCGAGCAAACACGGCGTCGTCGGCCTGATGCGGACGCTGGCGCTGGAACTCGCGCCGTATGCCGTGCGCGTCAACACTGTTCACCCGACCGGTGTGGCCACGAACATGATCTTGAACGAGGCGACGTTCAAGCTGTTCCTGCCCGACGTCGAACATCCGACGAAAGAGCAGGCCGAACCGGTGTTCACCACGACGAATGCGCTCGAGGTGCCGTGGGTGGAGCCGATCGACATCAGCAACGCGATCTTGTTCCTGGCCTCGGACGAAGCCCGTTACGTGACCGGAACCGAACTCAAGGTGGACGCGGGCTTCACGGCCAAGTAAGCGAACCCCGGCGAAACCCGGTCCGTCACCGCCATCGCGTGACGGACCTCCGAACAACGAGAAGGAACAGCGTTGAGGACAACGAAGACGACATCGATGCTGGCGTGCCTCGCCGCCGCCACGATCCTGACGGCGACCGCCTGTTCGAGCGGCGGGTCGACGGCACAGGGCGGCGACGGGATCGCGCAGAGCATCCGGGTCCAGGCGATCAACGACCAGACGGGTGCGGTCGCCTACGCGGGCACCGGCGCGAGCAAGGGCGCAGCACTGGCCATCGACGAGATCAACCAGCAGGCGTTCCTGGGTCAAGGGGTCAAGATCTCCATGGAGCAGAGCGACCCGGCCGGCGAGATCGACCGGGCTGTCAGTCAGACCACGACGGCCATCGCCGATTCCGAGATCTCTGCGATTCTGGGACCCACCATGGGGCAACAGGCCGCCGCGGTCGCACCCATCGTGAACCAGCGCAAGATGCCGACCATCTTCACCCAGGCGGGATCGCAGGGAGTGGTGACCGGTGACTACACCTTCCGCGCCACCGCTCCGATGGAGAGCTACTACGACATCGCGATGAAATGGTTGGCCGACAACAAACTCGCCAACCTCTCGCTCATCTACAACGCAACGTTCCCGACCTTCGCGGCGTTGGGTAAGGACGTGGTCCCCGACGAGGCAGGCAAACTCGGTCTGAAGCTGAATCAGTCGATCGAGACCCAGTCGACCACACAGGATTTCACCGGGCAGGCCCAGCAGATCGCGGCGGCCAAGCCGCAAGCCGTGGTCATGCTCCTGACGGCTCCGCAGTCGGTGACCTTCCTCCAGCAGCTGCGCCGGGCCGGATACCAGGGACAGGTCGTCGGCACGTCGGTGCAGAGTGCAGGCAATGTCTCCGCCGCGGGTGAGGCCGCGAACGGTCTGGTCTACCCGGTCGACTTCTCGTCGGCGATGGACACCCCGGAGGCGAAGAAGTTCGACGAGGCCTACCAGAAGAAGTACGGTCAGCTGCCCGATGCGTACGACGCCGAGGGGTACGACGCGATGTGGTGGTTGGCACGCGGCATCAAGGCATCGAACAGCTCGTCGCGGGACGGTATCCAGCAGGGGATGACCACGGTGGCCAAGGACGGCTTCACCGGTGCGATGGGTGCCATCACCTTCGAGGGCAACGACATGCGTGTGCCGGGTGCGATGGTTCGCTGGGAGAACGGCAAGGAGACGCTGCTCCAATGAGTTGGTCGGAGTCGGCCTCGGCTCGGCGCACACCGGCGTCATGTGGGGGCGATTGACATGCAAGAGTTGCTGAATGCGGCGGCACTGGGGTCGATCTACCTACTGTTCGCATTGGGTATGGCCTTGGCGTGGGGCACAATCGGAATCCTGAACTTCGCGCACGGTGCGACGTTCGTGTTCTCGGTGCTCGTCGCGCATCTGATCACGCAGGACGGATCGCTGCCACTGCCGGTGATCCTGGTGGTCGCCATGGCAGTCGGTGCTGCTCTGTCGTCGGTCACTCAGTTCCTGGTGTTCCAACGGATCGCCGATCGGAGCAAGGACCACCGATCGACCGAACTACGCATCATCATCGGCGGCATCGGTGTGTCGGCGATCCTCATCGCCGTCGCGCAGCGCGTCACGGAGAGCAGCCCGTTCGGCTTCGCCACCAGCTACAGCTCGGGTGAGTTCCAGATCGGCGGCGTACACGTGAGCACGACGGTGCTGATCATCCTGATCGCCGCCCTCGGCATCGGGATCGGACTCACCAGCTGGCTGAAGAAGTCGCGACAAGGCCTGGCACTGCGGGCGATCGGCGTCGACGCGGAGGTCAGCGAAGGCATGGGGGTGAACCGCAATGCGCTCGCCCTGGGCACCATGGCGGTGGCCGGTGCGCTCGCCGGACTGGCGGGCGTGCTGCTCACGCTCCAACTGGGGGCTATCGCGCCGGAGTCCGGAGATCCCTTGCTGATCAAGGCGTTTGCGATCATCGTGCTCGGTGGTCTGGGATCGATGGGCGGTGCGGTGCTGGGGGCCTACATCCTCGCGGCCGCGGAGACGCTCCTGATCCACTTCCACTTCGGTACCTGGGTGGATGCGGTGTCGTTCGGACTGATCTTCATGGTGCTGATCTTCCGACCGCAAGGGCTCTTCGGCCGGATGGAGGTTCGACGCACATGAACACCTGGATCGACGCCAATTCCGTTCTGTTGCAGCAGACGCTGACCACCTTGCTGATGGCACTGAGCATCCAGATCCCGATGCGGATGGGTGTGTTCTCTTTCGCCGGCATCGGCGCATTCGGTATCGGCGGCTACACGGCCGCTGCCGCGATGATCCATCTCGGGTGGGGCACCTTCCCTGCGATCGCGGCCGGCGTCGTCTTCGCGGGTGCCGTCGTCTACGTGCTGGGGCTCGTTGTCCAACGACTCAACGGCCTGTACATGGGCATGGCCACGATCGCGTTCACCCTCATCGTGGCAGTGGTCGCGGTCAATGGCGGCGAGCTCACCGGCGGCGCATCCGGATTGTTCGGTGCGCTGGGAGATCTGACCCTGGGCGCGGTCTTCCTCGTCGCGGTGGTCGTCGTGCTGCTCACCCAGTTCACGGAATCCGGCGGTCTGGGGCGCAGGATCGACGCGGTACGTGAGGATCCCGAGCTGGCGAATGCGATGGGTATCGACGTCGGAAAGTACCGTCGATACAGCTTCCTGGTCTCCGGGATGGTCGGCGGCCTTGCCGGTGGGCTCACCACGTTGTTGCGCAGCACCATCACTCCCGAGGAGGTCAACTTCCACCTCGTGGTGCTCGCTCTCACGGTGATCGTCGTCGGCGGGTCCCGCTCCTGGGTCGGCGTGCTCATCGGGTCGGTCGTCTTCGTGTGGCTGCCGACCTGGGTCGCTTTTGTCGGCGAATGGGAGGAGTTCATCTACGGGATCCTGGTGGTGCTGGCAGCAGTACTGCTCCCCGACGGAATCCTCGGCATCCTGCGCGGACTCTGGCATCGCATCCGCACACGGAACACGCGCACCACGCCGACGGCAGCCGGTGCGCGCGACTCGGCCGAATCAGACCGAACCGCAGAAGAATTGGAGGTGGCAGAGCCGTGAACCCCGACACGACCGATGAGGCCGACCAGCCTCGTGATCCGCTCCTGGAGCTCGACGACGTGGCCGTGCACTTCGGTGGGGTGCGGGCAGTCGACGGAGTGTCACTGCAGCTGCGGGAGGGCCTGATCCACGGCATCCTCGGAGCGAACGGTTCCGGGAAGTCGACGTTGCTCGGTGCGATGACGAGGCTCAACCCGTTGACCAGAGGGCACATGCGATTCGACGGCCGGGCCTACGAAAAGGTTCCGGCGCACCGCGTGGCACACCTCGGGGTGGCGCGGACGTTCCAGACGGTCCGGTTGATCGACGATCGCTCCGTTGTGGACAACGTCCTCCTCGGCCTGGACACCGCAGATCGCCGGCGGCGCAAGCAAGCCCGTGAGCGAGTCGACGAGGTCATGGAGCGGGTGGGTATCAGTGACCTGGCTCGTATGCGCCCCAGCGAATTGTCCTACGGCATGCAACGACGTACCGAGATCGCACGAGCGATCGTCGGGACGCCGAGGCTGCTGCTGCTCGACGAACCCACCGCCGGCATGAACACCGCCGAGCGTGATGAGATCAGCGATCTGCTCCGGTCGTTGCAGGGCGAGGGGTACACCCAGCTCTTGGTGGAGCACGACGTCCAGATGATGGTGACCGTGTGCGATCACCTCTTCGCGATGAACTTCGGGAAGCTGATCGCGCAGGGGGCTCCCGACGATGTGGTGCGCGACGACGGTGTTCGTGAGTCGTACTTGGGAAAGCAGGCAGCAGATGCTTGAGGTCGACGATCTGCATGTGAGTTATGGCGCGGTCAATGCCGTGCAGGGCGTGTCGGTCGGGGCCGATGCCGGACGCGTGACGCTGGTCCTCGGCGCGAACGGTGCAGGCAAGACGACGAGTCTGCGCGCGATCGCCGGCTACCACCGACCCAAGTCGGGCTCGGTGATGGTCGGCACCGACGAGGTCGCGGGCGAACGCGCGCACAGCATGGTGCGGCGCGGTGTGGTGTTGGTGCCCGAAGGGCGACGGGTGTTCGCGACGTTGACGGTCGAGGAGAATCTTCGAGTGGGCGGCTACCGGGCTCCCCGTGCGAAGGTTCAGCGGACCCTCGCCGAGGTGTACGAGCAGTTCCCGATCCTGTCCGAGCGACGGAACACCGCAGCCGGACTGCTCAGCGGCGGTGAACAGCAGATGCTGGCATTCGGTCGGGCGGTGATGTCGCAACCGAAGGTCATCCTGATGGACGAGCCGTCGATGGGTTTGGCGCCCTCGATGGTGGATTCGGTGATGGCCAAGGTGCGCGAGATCGCCGACACCGGCATCGCCGTGCTCATCGTCGAACAGAATGCGGACGCCGGGTTGGCAATCGCCGACAACGTCTCGGTCATCACCAGGGGCGTGACGGTGTGGTCGGGTCCGGCGGAGTCGGCCAGCCGCGCCGCGGTCCATGCCGTACTCGGCGAGAGCGCGCTCGAGGATGTGCCCGCCGAGGGTGCGCCGGTCGGCGGGGTCGATTCCTGATCGCGTGTCTCGGGTCCCGGGCCATCCGGGGCCCGAGATCCGCCCGATGTCGATGCAGACCACAACCGCCCCACCACCGGGGCATTGTCGGCGTATTGCCGGCCGCGACCAGGTGGTGGGGCGGTTTTCGGTTGGGGAGGACTGGACTCGAGCTGGGAGTTCAGTACTGGCCGGAGGCGCCACCGTCCACCGGTAGGACGGCACCGGTGAGAAACGGAACGTCGGCGCGGAGCAGGAACGTGACGGCGCGGGCCATCTCTTCGGCGCTGGCCATGCCACGTCCACCGACGCCGTGCATTGGGATTGGCTGGTCGTCGCGGGCCAAGAGTTCGCGGAACTTGCCGATGATCGGTGTGTCGGTGGAGCCCGGACAGATGCAGTTGACGGCGACCCCGTGCTCGCGTACCTCGGCGGCCGCGGTTCGGGTCAGCCCGAGGATCGCGTGTTTGGTGGCCACGTAGTCGGCGCGCTTGGCCGCGCCCTGCAGGCTCGCGATCGAGCCGGTGTTCACGACCTGTCCGCGCCCGGCCTCGATCATGTGCGGGAGAACGTATTTGAGTCCGTAGAACATGCTGTCGAGGTTGACCGACATCGTCGACGACCATTCGTCGATCGACATGTCGACGATCGCGCGGTTGGCGCCGACGATCCCGGCGTTGTTGAAGAACTGTTCGGGCACACCGACATCGCGTACGGCTGTCGACACATACTCGGCGACCTCGCCGGGTTTCGAGACATCGGCGCGGTGCGCGATCACGTGGCCGGTCGCCATCCGGGCAGTTTCGTGGGCGGCGTCGTGGTCGATGTCGACGGCGAGGACCGATGCACCCGCCTTCGCGAGTTCGATGGTGACGGCTCGCCCGATACCGCTTCCGGCGCCGGTGACGATGGCGGACATGTCTGGTGTTTCTCCTCGTTCGCTCTGGCATTTCCTCGCTCGCCGAGAACCGCCCACCACGGGCGACCGCGGGCGGTACGCCGACGGCACCCCTCGGGGGCGGTTCTCGGTTTGCGTTTCAGAAGGCGGTGCTACTTGACAGTGGCGCCGGCGTCGACCGGCAACGTCACCCCGGTGATGTAGCGGGCCTCGTCGCTGGCGAGGAACAACACCGCGTTGCTGATGTCTGCCGGGTCGACCCACGGCACCGGCAACGTGTTCAAGGACAGGAACCCGGGCATGGCCTTGTCCTGTGTGGGTTCTGGATCATCCGGCGCGAACATCCCGTAGGTGCCCGGGTTCTGGATCATTCGCGTGTCGACATTGGTCGGATGGATGGTGTTCACCCGAATGCTGTACTCGCCCAGTTCATTGGCCATCGTCCGCATGAGCCCGACGATGCCGTGTTTGGCTGCGACATAGTGCGCGACGTTCTGGATTCCCTTGAGACCGCCGAAGGACGAGGTGAACATGATCGATCCGCCGCGCCCGGCCTCGATCATCGTCGGGATGGCGGCCGTCGCGGTGTTGTACACACCGGTCAGATTGACGGCGATCATGTCGTTCCACTGGTCTGCGGTGAGTTCCCACGAGCGACCGTACGATGCGATGCCTGCGTTGGCCACGACGATGTCGACGCTGCCGAGTTCGGCGACACCGGCGGCGAGCACATCGGTCAGCGCATCGCGGTCGCGGACATCGGCTTTCCTGGCGACGATCCGCCGATCCTGCGCCTCCACCAGCCGTACCGTCTCGGCGAGGTCGGCCTCGGTGGCCAGATCGTAGAACGGTGTCACCGTCGCGATGTCCTCGCAGATGTCCACCGCGATGATGTCGGCACCCTCGGCTGCCAACCGCACCGCATGACTACGGCCCTGCCCGCGGGCCGCGCCGGTGACGAACGCGACCTTTCCCTCGACTCGTCCCGTCACTGGTCACTCCTCTGTTCGTCGGTGTTCTCGGTGTGGTGTGGCAACCGAACGGTTGCCGCGCCCTCGAGAGCTCTGGTGCCGCCGTCCACGTCGAGCCAGACCGCACAGTGCGCGATCGGGCCCTCGGTGGTGTCGGTGATCTCGTCGACCCGGCCGCCCGCACGAACCCGATCGCCGGCGAACACGTTGGCCAGGTAGCGGAACCGGTACGACACGACGTTGTGCACTCCCACCCACGCACCGAGTGCGGAGACGACGTACGCGACGTTGCTCGGTCCCTGGTTGACCGTCCGATCGCCGAGGCCGAGCGCGTTCGTCGACTCCGAGTCGAAATGGATCGGGTTGGGGTCGCGCATCAGCGCAGACAGCGTCTTCATCCGCGCCGGATCGACGTCGACGACGCGTTCGGGGATCTCCTGGCCGACCTCGATCGGCGCAGATGTCGGGGTGCTCATTCGGTGGCCGATCTACGCGGGAAGATGATGGAGTTGGTGGTGGACGCGTGGACCATGTCGTCGTCGCCGATGAGTTCGAGGCGATACTCGACAATGTCGAAGACGCCGACGCTGCGGCCCGTCTTCCTTCGGGCAGAGACGATTTCACCGGACACCCGGTACGTGGAGCCGATACGCAGCGGCGTACGGACCGTGGTGGCCGTCTCGCCGGCCATCGGCCCGTCCTCCTCCTTAGCGTCGAACACCTCGAACAGCTCGGTCCAACTCCAGCCCATCGCGCCCGTCGCGATGAGGAACACCAGCGCCGGATGGCCGGGACCGTCGTCGGGTTCGGCGCCGATGCTGTCGAGAGCGAGGTGAACCCACCAGCGGTCCAGACGTACCTCACCGCCGGGGAACGGTGTACCGACCCGGGTGGCGAGCTCGGCCTCCGGGAACAACCCCCCGCTCACACCGGCTGCTTCTGTAGATACGGTTCGCGCAGTTCACGTTTCATGATCTTGCCGGTGGGCGCCTTGGGGAGCGCGTCGACGAAATCGACCGATCGCGGCTTCTGGTAGGACGCCAGGTTGCGCTTGGCGGTGTCGATGATCTCCGCCTCGGTGGCCGAAGTACCCGGCTTGAGGACCACGACGGCCTTGACCACTTCTCCCCATTCGTCGTCCGGAATGCCGATGACCGCGCATTCGAGAACCGACGGGTGCATCGCGATGGCCTCCTCCACCTGGATGCTGTAGATGTTCTCGCCGCCGGAGATGATCATGTCCTTGGCGCGATCGACGATGAAGACGTAGCGATCGGAGTCCCAGGTGGCGATGTCGCCGGTGTGCATCCAGCCGTTTCGCAATGTCTGTGCGGTGAGTTCGGGCTTGTTCCAGTAGCCGACCATGTTGGCCTCCGACCGCACGACGACCTCGCCGGGCGTGGTGCCGTCTTGTGGTACCTCGTTTCCGTCGGGATCGAGGATGCGCACCGTGGTCCCGAATCCCTCACGGCCACAGGATCGTAGGCGCTGCTCATTGATGCCGGCGACCGCGTCGTGATGGTCCTCCTGGGACAGGAAGCACATGGTGGTGCCCTCGGTCTGGCCATAACCCTGGATGAGGGTGCACGGGAACGATTCCAGTGCATTGCGCACCACCGCCGACGGCATCGGTCCGCCGCCGTATTGGATGTTGCGCAGACTCGACAGGTCGTAGGACGCGAAGTTCTCCACGGCCATCATCCAGTTGAGCATCGTGGTGATACCGAGGAAGGCCGAGACGCGCTCGGTCTCGATGATCTCCAGGGCCTGTTTGGCTTCGAAGTTGACCAACACGACCGGGCAACCGTGCTTCATGTAGTTCATCGAGAGGACGACCGGGATGTGGTACATCTGGCCGGTCAGCATGTAGACGTCGGTGGGAACGACGCGCTCGGCCACCGTCTGGTTGAGCATCCCGGCCGCCGCACTGCGATGGGAGTGCAAGGCGCCCTTGGATTCCCCGGTTGTCCCGCCGGTGTACAGGATGAAGAACGGGTCGTCGCCGCCGACGTCGGGCGTCCAGATCGGCTCGTCGTCTGCGGAGCGTGCGAGCAGATCCTCGTAGCTGCCGTCGCCGTCGGTGCCGAACTCCAACCAGTGTTCGACGTCCACGGTCCGCTGCAATTCGTCTGCCACCGAGCGGAACTCGTGTGCGGTGATGATGACCTTGGGGGTTGCATCGGCGATCAGTCCGGCGAGGGACGGTGTGGCCAGTCGCCAGTTGAGTGGCTGGAGGACGAGGCCGGCCCGGCCGACGGCGAAGAAGAGTTCTTGGAACTCGATGCTGTTCTTGGAAAGGACCGCTACTCGGTCGCCCTTTTGCAGTCCCAGGCCGCGCAGCCCGTTCGCCATTCGGCGGACGCGGGAGTCCAGATCGGCGAACGTGATGCGACGGTCGTTCGGGACGTCGTAGATGGCCTGGGCGGTCGGGGTCAGGGCAGCCCATTTGGCGGGGATCAGCCCCTGGTTGAGTGTCATGATGGTTCCTGGTCGGTGAAAGAGCGGTCAGTACGGGAGGTCGAGGGCGATGTGCCGCCTGCGCAGCTGCCAGCTCTCGCCGCCGCGGACCCATTCGTCCTCGTAGACGCCCGTCGACAGCGGGGTGAGGGTTCCGTTCTCGGCGGATGTGATGAGCAGGTACGACGTCGTCTTCACGGTGTCGTCGGCGAGGGGCTCGACGGCGAGATTCGTGGTGATGTGTCGGCGCTGATCTGTCTGGGATTCGTGTGCGCCCCGGTAGAGACCCATGATCTCGTCGATGCCGTTCAACGGCCCCACCGATGCGCCGTCGGTGATCTCCAGCGTCAGGACGGCGTCTGATGCGAACACCTTCTCGACGGCAGCCATGTCGCCGCTGTCGTAGGCGAGAGCGTAACGGGCAAGGACGTTTTCGATCTCTTCGCGGATGGACATGGCGTAACCTCCTGTGGGCTCATGTGACATGGATTACTCTAACAATGATGAACATGAATGGGATAGTTTTCGGGAATGAGGAGACGGAAATGACGGCGTCGACGGGACGCGGCCGCGAGGACGCGCGGACGCAGCAACGGTTCCAGTTGTCCTATGGGGATTGCGACGCACTGGGCATCTCGTACTTCGCGATCAACTACCCGTGGATGGAGCGCACCTACAGCGTCTGGCTGCACGATCTGGGCCTCGAGAGCGACAGCATGCTGGAGAAGATCGGGGCGTACACGGTCGGGTTGAAGTCCGAATGTCAGTACTTCACCAGCTGCCACGTCTTCGACGAACTCGTGTGCACGGTGGTTCGCGAGAAAGTCGGGAACACCTCGTATGTGCTCGGGTTCGACTTCACCCGCGGCGAGGAGTTGGTGGCACACGGCGCCATCACGTACGCGGTCCGCGGTGCCGATGGTGCGAAGACGCCGATCCCGCCCGCGCTCATGGCGGCCCTGGACTCGCTCGACGCCCCGCGTGCGGTCTGACCATCGGTTCTCCGCCGGTCGGTACGCTGGCCGCGCGCCGGAACATTATCCGCCGATCGGTACGTTCGTCGCGGGCCGGACCATTCTCCGCCGGTCGGTACGTTCGTCGCGGGCCGGACCATTCTCCGCCGGTCGAGTAGCCACCGAGGCGTAAAGCCGAGGTGGCGTATCGAGACCTCCTGAGTATCAACGGGTTTCGAGACACCGCGTGACTCGCTCGTCAGCACTCGACCCAGCGGGTTCGAAACCGGTGGAGCGAGCGGCGTGACGGCTACTCGACCAACGGACTCATGCGTTGCCGCCGCGACCGTCTCCGGGCAGGCGGGTGGAGTCGTGGCTCACCGGGATTCGCACCACCTCGACCTCGACCACCACACGGTCGGGGCTGTCGAGGAGTCGGGCGAACGCGTCCGGGTCGTTCGGCTGCATCCGCTCGACGAAGCGCGGAAAGAACCAGTCACGTGTCGCTCGGTCCCGATGGACGGTGGCCCGGCCGCGGATGGTGACCATCTGTCGACCGGGCAGGTCGGTGCCGGTGTTCGAGACCACCAGGCTGACCCGCGGTTCGTCGGCGAGCGCGCGCACGTGCAGCCGTGACGATGCGGCGGTGAACCACACCGATCCGCCGTCCACCAGATAGGAGACGATGACGCCCGCGGGCCAGCCCTGCGGGGTCGCGAACACGAAGGTGCACTCGGTCTGCGCGGCGAACAGCGCCGTGCGAGACGAATCGTCCAAGGTGATCGGGCGCATGTTCTCCAGGTCGTCGACGCCCGTGCGGCCGGCTGCGTGCGAGGGTTCCTCAGATCCCATTCTTGATCAACTGCTTGGCCAGGGAGTCGAAGATGACCTCCGTCGAGCCCTCGTAGATCCGCATCGGGCGGGCCTCGCGGTACAGGCGCTCGATGTCGGTGTCGCGGGTGATGCCGAAGCGGCCCATGATCTGGACGCAACGGTCGACGACACGTCCGCACATCTCGGTGGCGGAGATCTTGGCCATCGAGGACAGGTGCAGGTTCGCCCGCGGATCGCGAGCGGCGGCAGCCGCCGCGCGGTAGGTCAACGAGCGCGACGCCTCGATGTCGGTCCAGCAGTTCGCGAGGTGCTCCGGCACGGAACCCAGCCGCGACAGCGGCACACCGAACTGCTCACGGCTGTTGGCGTGGTCGAGTGCGAGACGCAATGCGGCCTCGGCCATGCCGACCGACGCTCCGGCGACCGACACGCGGAATGTCGCCAGGGTCGCCAGCACCAGGGCAAATCCCTTGCCGGGCTCGCCGATTCGATGATCGACCGGAACCCGGACGTCGTCGAGCACGACGTCGGAGAGGACGTGCGGGGCGATGATCTGGTGCGGTCGGTGGGTGCTGACTCCCGGAGTCTGCGCCGGTACGCAGATCAGCGAGTAGCCGTCGCCCTCCTTGGCAAGGATGCTGTAGAAGTCGGCGTCACCGCCGTTGGTGATGAACGACTTGTGGCCATTGAGGACGAGGTGGTCGCCGTCGACAACCGCGGTGGTGGTGATCGCCTTGAGGTCCGAGCCCACCTGCGGCTCGGTGAGACCGAGGGCGGCGATCGCGTCGAGCGATGCCACCTGCGGCAGCCAGCGGTCGCGCACGGCGTCGGAGCCGGCGACGGCCAGACCGTAGCTGCCGATGCCCTGCATCACGAACATCGAGTCGAGGTGCGCGCTCTCGGCGGCGAGCTGCTCGCGCACCACGGTCATCGCCAGCGAGTCGACCTGGTCGAATCGGCCGCCCCACCGGGCCGGTACGGCGAGTCCGGTCAGGCCGGACGCGGCCAACCGTTTGCGCACATCGGGGTCGGTGGAGCTGGACTCGTCGGCGCGGGCCGCGATGTCACGCATCGAAACCGCCAGTTCGCGCGCTTGGGATTGCAGCTCGCGGTAGGTCTCGGGGAGGTCGAACAGGCCGGGGGCAGGTGAGTTCATGGTTGTCTCCGTCATCGTCGGCGCTCGACATGGCGCGCGTCACACTTCGTAATCTATGATTACCATACTAAGGAATTAGCTCGAAGGACAGAAGGAGTTCCCATGGCAGCCGAGTTTCGTCCCGACCGGGCGTTCGACCTCACCGATCGTGTCGCGCTCATCACCGGTGGGAGTCGCGGCCTGGGTAAGGCGATGGCCTTCGGGTTGGCCCGGTCCGGCGCCGATGTCATCATCGCGAGCCGCGACGGTGCATCGTGCGAGGTGACGGCCAAGGAGATCGAGGAGGAGACCGGACGGTCGGCGCTGCCGGTGGCCGCGCACGTGGGGCAGTGGGATGCGCTCGAGGGGCTCGTCGAGAAGAGTTACGACCGCTTCGGCAAGGTCGACATCTTGATCAACAATGCGGGTATGTCGCCGCTGTACGACGGTGTGGAGGACATTTCGGAAGCGTTGTTCGACAAGGTGATCGGTGTGAACCTCAAGGGGCCGTTTCGCCTTGCCGCACTCGTGGGCACCCGTATGGCGCAGACCGGCGGCGGCTCGATCATCAACATCTCGAGCGCGGCGTCCATGCGTCCACGTCCCGACGTCCTGCCCTATGCGGCGGCCAAGGCCGGGCTCAACGCAATCACGATGGGCCTGGCCAAGACGTTCGGTCCCGCCGTTCGCGTGAACGCGATCATGGCAGGAACGTTCCTCACCGACGTCTCGTCGGCCTGGGACATGGACGCCTTCGCCAAGCGTGCGGACACATTCGCGGCCAAGCGCGGTGGCGAACCGGACGAGATCGTCGGTGCAGCAGTCTATCTCGCCAGCGATGCGTCGAGCTACACGACCGGATCGATCCTCACCGTCGACGGCGGTATGTGACCGCGACAGCAACCGTTTTTCCGCTGATACAGCAACCAGAGCATGAGCGGATCTTCCACCGGTCGGCCGACGACGGTGCCTGAGCGGAACCGATCGCCGGTCGAGTAGCCACCGAGGCGCCAAGCCGAGGCGGCGTATCGAGACCTCCTGTGTCTCGGCGGGTTTCGATACGCGTCGGGCTCGCAAGCTCGCTCGTCGCTACTCAACCGGCGGGGGTTGCTGTCGGCGGGAGAGTGGTTGCTGTCAGCGGGAGACCGGTTGCTGTCGGCGGGAAAGGTTGCTGTCGCGGGGCAGGGGGAGCACGGTAGAACGCCCGTGGGGAGGGCCCGGATGTCCCGGGCCCTCCCCACGTGGTGTTCGGTGTCGGCGCGGTCAGGCCGCGAGAGCCTCGAAGCCCACCGACTGCAGATCACGCAGCGGTGCGACCACTTCGCGGCCGACCCGTTCCAGATAGCTCGCCGACTGTTCGGCGTCCATGCCCGGCCAGTGCGGCCGGACCAGCAGCGGGCCGATCGGCAGGCGTGCGGCGATCGCGGCGATCTGGTCGCGCACCTGCTCGCCGGTGCCGAGGAGGACGTGATCGGCGACGTTGGCCAAGAACTCACGCTCGACCCGCTCTTGATCCAGCAATCCCATGCCTTGACTCGCGTACGACACATACTTGCCACGGGCGACGGTGGCGAAGTCACGTAGCGCGTCGTCGTAGCTGTCTGCGACCTGGAGTTCTCGGCGCAGCGGGAACGGATTCAACGGCAGACCGAGGGCGCGGCGTTCGTCCGCGTAGATCCGCACGAGTTGCTCGACCTCGTCCACGGTCTGCTGCGGGGTGATGGTCCAGACGTCACCGCTGCGAGCGGCCCGGCGGACGCCGACCTTCTTCATCGCGCCCAACCAGATCGGCGGCCGGGGCCGCTGGATCGGGTGGACGTGAGTGGTCACGTCGTCGAGCTGCCAGTACTTCCCGTCGAAGGTGACGCGGTCCTGCGTCCAGAGCGCGGTGAGCAGTTCGATCTGCTCCTCCAGCATTCCGTAGCGCTGCTTGTACGGCTTGTCGAACGCAGCGTATTCACGCTCCAGATAGCCGGTTCCCAACCCGACGATGAGCTTGCCGCCGGTGATGATGTCCAGGGTGGCGAGATCTTCGGCCAACTGGACCGGATGCTGCAGCGGTCCGACGAGCACCGTCGTGCCGATCCGGACGTGGTCGTCGATCTCCGCGGCCAGGCGCGCCAGGATCGGAATCGGCTGCAGCCATCGGTAGTCCGAGTAGAGAAAGTGCTGGCCGATGGTGAAATGGGTGAAACCGGCACGCTGGCCCGCCTCGACGTTGCGTAGCAGCAGATCCAGGTGATCCTCCGGAGGTACCGAAAGCGGCTGATCACCCAGGAGAAATCCGAACTCCACGAGCTTCCTTTCGTCAGCGGGCCAAGGCGGTCCGCAGGTGAATGCTGTTGTCAGGGAATCGGTTGTCCGGCCAGTTCGTGACCGATCAAGTATGCGAGTGTCAGTCCCCGTCCGAGTGCGATCCCGGAGTTGTAGGCGGTTCCGGTGGTGGTGAGCGCGGCGACCGAACCGGCCGCGAAGAGCCCGGCGATCGGCGTGCCCTCGGCATCGAGGACCCGACCGTCGCCATCGATGTGTACGCCACTCGTCCCGATCCCGGTTCCGACGAAGCGCAGCCGGATGCCGTGGAACGGCGCTTGGGTGAGCTCTCCCAGCACCGGGCTCGGCGTGTTGTCGGGGTCGCCGGCGAAACGGTTCACGTAGTCGACGGTGCCGCGACCGAAATCGCTGTCGACGCCATCGCGCGCAAAACCGTTGAACCGGTCGGCCGTCTTTTCCAGCTGCTGGCCGTCGATCCCGAGCTTGTCGCCCAGTTCTTGCAGGGTCGGCGCCTGCTCCACCCAACCCTCGGGGTACTCGCCGCCGGGCGGTGTGGCCGCCAGACCGTACTTGTTGCGATGCTGATCGTCCCAGATGAGGAAGAACGGCAGATGCCGGTCATCCGGATCGAGGGTCTTGCGGCAGATGTCGACCCAGTAGGAGTCGTTGCAGTAGCGATTGCCGGTGCGGTCGACGATCATCGAGTGCGGCATCGCGTACTCGGGCCCGTAACCGAAACCGGTGCCGAGTTCCGAGCGCCAACCGGGCAGGATCGGGGTGGCGTTGGCCGGAATCCGGGCGAGTTGCCCGCCCACCGACTGCGCCAGACGCAGGCCGTCGCCGCGGAGTGATTCCGGCGCAACCGAACCCCAGTCCTCGTCGTCGAGACCGAGGATGGTCTTGACGAGTTCCGGGTCCCAGTCGTAGGTGCTGGTCGCCAGGACCACCGGTCCGTGCAGTGTCACCCCGCCGTCGGCGGTGTCGGCGCGGACCCCGGTCACGGCGCCGTCCTCGTCGGTGAGCAGCGCAGTGACCCGGTGTCCGACGCGGATCTCGATGTCCTCTTCCTGCAGAACCCGGTTCAGGAAGGACGCCACGACACCCGTCCCGTACGTCAGCGGGTCGCCGGATTCCGCGCTGTCGAACCCGGTGCCGTCGGTCAGGCCGAACGCCGGTAGTCCCGCGTGGGAGTGCTTGGTGGCCTCTCCGGTCTGGCCGTCGTCGTCGACGAAGGTGGCTCGACGACCCTTGTCGAGCAGGTCGTGGTAGGTCGTGCCGACCGGGAAGTAGGGGCTGTATCGGAGCTTTTCACGCCAGTCTCCGAGCACCGATCCGTCGATCACCGCGTTGGTGAGGTAGCGCCCCTGGGGTAGGGCGCCGGCGGCCTCGTTGTGATAGTCGGCCAGGCCGGGGATCATCGTCCACCGGATGGCCTCGAGGTCTTCCCAGTACTTCATCGCCGACGGTGAGGTGTTCAGCCACCGGAGGAACGCCTTCTCGTCGAGGGTTTCCGGTGCCAGGTGGGATGCGACGTCGCGGATGTAGGTCTCCGTCAGTTCCAGCGAGTCCTCGACGCCCTCGCGTGCGGCCACGTGATTGGCCCCGCACCACACCTGTCCGCCCGAGTACGCTGCGGCCCCGCCGACCAGATCGGCAGCCTCGAGGACCACCACCGACCGCCCGTTGGCCGCCGTCGCAAGGGCGGTTGCGAGGCCCGAAAGCCCTGCTCCGACCACGATCACGGGATCTGTTGCACTCATCTCGGCCTCCTGGGATTGCCGTCAGGGTCCTTCATACTGAGCTAATGATTATCAGGAATGTGAGACCAGTCGCAACCTCTTCAGATCTTGACGCAGATCACAGGCCAGTATTATACATACTATTATCAGCAATTGGGGTGCCGAACGCACTGCGGCCGGACTGAACGCGCCATTTCCGGTGGTCGTCGAGCACCACGGACAAGACCCATATGGGCAGGTCGAGGAGGACAACGATGACAGCACCGGCAACAACAGAGGATCGGCTCAGGCGTCTGGAAGACCGGATGGCGATTCAAGAGCTGGGCGTTCTGTACGGGTTCATCATGGACGAGCGCGACGAAGAAGGCATCCGCGAGGTGTTCTGTGCCGACGCCACCCTTCGATCCGAGGACGGGGTCTTCGCGGCCGACGGCATCGACGCGATCGTCACGACATACCTGGGACGGTTCGCGGCGCTTGGGCCGACCAATCACTACTCGCACGGCCACGTCATCCGCTTCGACGAGGCCGACCCCGACCGCGCCACCGGCCTGCTCGCCGGCCATGCGGAGGTGGACCGAAACGGCGTCGCCATGCAGGTCGCCTTGCGCTACAAGGACGTCTACAAGCGAGTCGACGGACGCTGGCGGTTCGCGGATCGCAAGATGGGCTACATGTACTACATGCCCATCTCCGAGTTGCCGACGGATCTGGGCGATCCCAACAGTATTCGCGCATATGGTGATTCACGCCCCGCAGACTGGCCGGAGGTGCTCTACCGCAGCAGCGGCAACGCCTTCCTGAAGCAGTACCGCTGAATCGCCGGGAGTGAAGTCGACATGACCTCGACGACCGTCGATGTACTCGTACTCGGAACCGGCGCTTCGGGATTGACCGCCGCGCTCGCTGCGGCGGATTCAGGGGCCTCGGTCGCGGTACACGACAAGGCATCCCTTCTCGGAGGGACCACGGCCCTCTCGAGCGGTGTTTCGTGGTTGCCTGCCAACCGATATGCCGCTGCGGCCGGTGTGGCCGACACCGTCGAGGACGGGCTGGCCTACCTCGAGTCGTTGTCCAACGGGATGATCCGCCCGGAGATGGCCGAGGCCTTCGTCCGGACGGTCGAACCGATGCTCGACTGGCTGGAGACCTCGACACCGCTGCGGATGCGACTCGTTCCGGGCTATCCCGACTATCACCCGGAGTTTCCCGGTGGCCGACCACACGGCGGCCGATCGGTCGAACCGGAGCTGTTCTCGTTCGACTCGCTGGGCGACTGGGCAGACCGCGTGTTCGGCGCGCCACGCCGCATGTACGTGAGTGAGTCCCCCATCGGAGGCGGGACAGGCTTTCTCACCCCGGACATGGAACAGGCGAGAGCCCAGGAGAACCTCGAGGGGCTCGGACGGGCGCTTCTGGGTGGTCTTCTCAAGGGATTGCTCGACCGAGGCGTGGAGCCGGTCCTCGACAGCGCCGCGACCAGCCTGGTGGTCGAGGACGGTGTCGTCTGCGGCGCGACGTTCGCCACGGGTGAGGTGGTGCGTGCGACGCGTGGAGTCGTCATCGCGACCGGGGGATTCGAGCGTGATCCGGCCCTGGTCACCGCATTCCTACGTGGGCCGATGAGCCATCCGGCGGGTGCGCCGTCGAACACCGGTGACGGCCTCCGGATGGCGATGCGTGTGGGCGCGCAGCTGGGCGTGATGCGTGAGGCCTGGTGGGTGCCGGTGATCGCGGAACCGGGAGACGACACCGAACAGTACGCACTCAACGGTGTGCAACTCGTGCAGCGGGAGAGATCACTCCCGAGGACCATCATGGTGAACATCCGCGGGCAGAGATTCACCAACGAGGCGGCCAACTACAACGCCTTGGGCGGTGCGTTCCACGCTTTCGACCCGACGCAGTTCCGGCATGTGAACCAACCGTGCTGGATTCTGTTCGACCAGGAGTTCGTCGACCGCTACGGCGGCTACGGTGTGCCTGCCGGTGGCGAGATGCCCGACTGGATCGTCCGGGCCGACTCGGTCGCCGAGCTCGCGGCCGCCCTCGTCCTGCCGCGGGATGCGCTCGTGGAGACCGTGGCCAGGTGGAACCAGCAGGTCGATCGAGGGCACGACGACGACTTCCTCAGGGGCGACAGCGCTTTCGATGGTTGGTGTGGCGACCGCGACCACTACCCGGGTCCGATGGCCACGCTCGGCCGAGTCGATTCGGGACCGTACTATGCCGCGCCGCTGCACAGCAGCACGCTCGGTACCAAGGGCGGGCCGATGACCACCGCCGACTGCGAAGTGCTCGACGTCGACGGTGCGGTGATCCCGGGCTTGTGGGCGGTCGGCAACGCGATGGCCGCACCGACCGGGATGGTGTACGGCGGGGCCGGGGGCACACTCGGTCCGGCATTGGTGTTCGGTTACCGCGGAGGGCGTTCGGCGGCCACCTCCCGCGCAGGGGTGCCGGCGGCGGAGGCGAGCTGAGGCGTTCGATGAATCGGGGAACCTGTTGCTCGACGCAGAAAGCCATCTCCCGGCCGATGGATGCAACGGCCGGGAGATGGCTTCGAGCGGAGGAGATTCAGGCGATGCCCTGGGCGCTCCACCCGCCGTCGATCGGGATCGTCACGCCGGTGATGTAAGACGCCAGCGGAGTGCCGAGGAAGAACGCCAGTTCGGCGACCTCGTCGGGATCACCGAATCTGTTCATCGGGATGCGGTCGAGGAAGTCCTGCTCGCGGATCACACCGCGCCGCAGAAAGTCCTTCGACAATTCGGTGATCACCGAACCGGGTGCGATCGCGTTGACCCGAATGCCTCTCGGAGCCCACTCGGTGGCCAGCCCGCGCACGAGTCCGGCCACTCCGGCTTTCGCCGCACCGTAGGCGGTACGGCCGGGAAAGCCGAAGAGCCCGTTGAGCGATGACATCATGACGAGCGCACCACCGCCGGGCATACGGGAGCCGGCCTGTTGGGCTCCGACCATGGCGCCGGTGAGATGCACGCGCAGCATCGCATCCCAGTCGTCGAGCGTGTAGTCGGCGGACGGGCCTGCCTTGGCGAAGCCGGCATTGGCGACGAAGGTCGCCAGCCGTCCGTCGGCCAGATCGCAGGCTCGACCGACGTCCTCGGCGGATGCCGCATCGCCTCGCACCGCGTGATGGCCGGCGCCTTCCCAGGACTCCACCTCCGAGGTCAGGCGATCGAGGTCCAGATCGAGCCCGATGACGGTATGACCGGCGCGCGCATATCGTTTCGCGATGGCAGCGCCGATGCCCTGTGCGGCACCGGTGATCACCACGGCAGGTTGATCAGCCACGGGTCACCTCCAGCGGGAAGGTCTGTTGGACATCGATCGACTTGACCGCGATGCGCAACGAGTTGTCGTCGCACCGGACGACCTGGTCGGAATACTCGCCGAACACCGACAACCCGCCGTCGGCGTTCGTCGACACCGCGTGGAAGTAGGCGTGGACGGCGATGCCGTCGGGCCCCGACGTGCAGGTGACGTTGCTGACGAGGTGTTTGCTCCACGTCGTCGGGCCGTCGAAGACGGTGCGGTAGAAGGCGAGTACGGCGTCACGGCCATGTCGCGGGCCGTCCACCCGGTGCAGGACCACATCGGGGTGCAGGCAATCGGCGAGCAGATCCTCGTCGGAGGTGTCCACCGCGCGGGCATAGCGGTACAGGAGTTCGCGGACGGCCTCCATTTCGGTGGGCGTCACCGACGCCGACTTCTCTTTCTGGTGGGTGTTCGACAACACCGATCTCCGTTCGTGTGGGTGGCGGGGGATCGAGCGCGGGACGTTCTCAGACCCGCGCGGGCTCCGACGACGGGCTCTCGCGCAGAGAACCGATCGGTCGGCCGTCAATGTGCTTGCGGGGCAGCAGCAAGACCAGACCCATGCCGACGGCGGCAGGGATCACGAAGACGTAGAAGCTCCAGCTGACCGACAAGTCGGCGGCGACGATGTATCCGCCCAGGATCGGTCCGCAGATGCCGCCGAGTCGGGCAACGGTCATGATGGTGCCCAACGCGGTGGCCCGGTTCGCCGCCGGGAACCAGGTTGCGATGAATCCGTTCAGGATCACCGCGGTCCCGTTGGCTCCGACACCGGCGAAGAACACCGCGATGTACAGGATCACCGTCGGCGGTCCGGCGCTCATCGTCAGCAGTGCGAGGACACCGATCCCGAAGCCGCTCAGGGCAACCGGTCGGGGTCCGATCCGGTCGGCGAACACCGACATGGTCGCCGCGCCGACGATGGCGCCGATGCTCATCGTCGCCAGGAAGCTGAGCGCGGAGCCGAGCGGATAGCCGGCCGAGCGCATGATCTGCGGGAGCCAGGTGGACAATCCGTAGATGAACAGCTGGCCGATGAACGTCGCCCCGGCGAACACGATGGCAACCGTGATGAGCGGGCGGCGGAACAGGTCACGCAGTTGCGAATGCTGCTCAGGGGTATCGGATTGCACTGTCGGGTCGGCCAGACCGTACTGACGGGCAACGGTTTTCGCCTCTTCGAGTCGTCCCTTGGACGCGAGGAACTGCACCGATTCGGGAAGCATGAAGTAGGTGAACGGCACCAACACGAGCAGCGGGAGGACGCCGACGGCGTACATCGGTCGGAAACCGAACGGCTCGAGGATCACCAGGCCCAGCAGTGCGGCGATGATCGTGCCGACCGAGAAGCCGGAACTCACCAGGGCATTGACGAGATTGCGACGGTTGCGGGGTGCGAACTCGACCGACAAGGCGAGCGCGGTGGGCAGCAGACCGCCCAGGCCGACGCCGGACAGGAATCGGAAGAAGCCGAACAGCTCTGCACTCGGCGCGATAGCGCAGGCCGCCATGAACACGGAGAACCAGCTCATGCTTGCCATCAGCATCTTGCGTCGACCGAGGAGGTCGGTGGCGAAACCACAGATGAGCGTGCCGACGAGCATGCCCATGAACGCATAGCTGGCGATGAGTCCGGTCTGTGCGGCGTCGAGATCCCACGGCTCATAGTCGAGCAGGGACGGGATCGTCGTCGCGAAGACCGAGAGGTCGTAACCGTCGAAGATGACGGCGATGCAGCAGACGATGGGGACCAGGGCACCGTTGCGTTGTCGAAGTGGGGACTGCGTCATCGGAATTCTCCTCGATGTCACCGTGTGAGTGGCCGGAGCGGCGGCAGTGATCTAGATCAAACATTATCATGAATATGACCCCGATCCCAAGGGGTGAAACGGGTCGGATCAGCGCGAAAATCCGCCGACGGCAACCACTCTGGGTTGCTGTCGACGGATTTTGGGTTGCTCTCGGCGGATATGTTGTTGCTGTCGCCGGGAAAGTGGGTGCTGTCGGCGAGGGTCAGAGGGACTCGACCGGAGCGGGATTGAATCCCGGCATGATCGTGTGACCGGCATCGACGACGATGTTCTGGCCGGTGACCGCGTACGATCCGTCCGACGCCAGCCACGCCGCCGCGTTGGCGATGGTGTCCGGCGGCAGTGCGCCCTGAGCGCCGAGGATTCCGAAATGCAGTGCGGCCCGGTCGTAGTCCGAACGGTCGGCACCGGGATGGCCGGCCATCTGGTCGTACATGCCCTGGAAGTTGGTCATCGGGGTGTCGATCAATCCGGGCGCCACGGAGTTGACCCGGACGCCCAGCGGGCCGAGCGACTGCGCCGCGCTGCGCATGAGACCGAGCACGCCGTGCTTGGAAGCCGCGTAGTGCGCGGCGTTCGGATTACCGATGACCCCGTTCACCGACGACGTCAGGACGATGGAACCGCGTTTGCGTTCGATCATGTGCGGCACAACCGCCTTCATCGTCCGCCACACGCCTTTGAGGTTGACGTCTTGGACGTCATCCCACATCTTCTCGTCCATCTCCCAGAACGGGGCCTGCGTGTAGATGCCGGCGTTGGCCACCACGACATCGATCTTGCCGAAGGTCGCCAACCCTTCGGCGACGACCTCGTCGAGCGCCTCGCTCGACCGCACGTCGGCGTTCTTGGCGAGGATTCGACGGTCGAGCGTTTCGACGGCCTTGGCCGTCTCGGCCAGGTCTGCCGCGGTCGCGTGTGAGTAGGCGACGTTGTCGATCGGTTTGTCGATGTCGATGGCGATGATCTCAGCGCCTTCGGCAGCCAGGGTCAGCGCGTGTGCACGCCCCTGTCCGCGGGCCGCGCCGGTCACGAAGGCGACCTTGCCGTCGAGTAGTCCCATGGTTCTCTCCTTGTCGGATCAGGCGGTGATGACGCCAGCGTCGGCGAGACGGTCGAGCTCATCGTCGCCGAGATCGAGTTGGCTGCCGAGGATCTCGCGAGTGTGCTCGCCGACGGTGGGCACACCGTCGTAGGTGGGTCCCGCGTAGTCGGACATGTGCAATACGGGTCCCGGCATCAGGGTGTTGCGCAGGATCTCGTTGCCGGTGATCTCCACCAGGGTCCGTTCGCGGAAGTGCGGGTCGGCGACCACGTCGGAGGCATCGTTGACCGGTGCGCACACCACCTCGAACTTCTCCAGGATGGTGAGGATCTCGTTGCGGGGCAGCGACTTGCACCAGTCGATCACCATCGCCTGCACCTCGTCGTTGTGCTCGAGACGCGCGGCGTTGGTCGCGTAGCGAGGATCTTCGATCACCTGGGCCCGCCCCATCGCGGCGAACAGTCGGGTCGCGATGGCCTGGTTCGAGGCGGCGATCGACAGGAACTTCCCGTCGGCGGCCTCGTAGATGCCACGCGGTGATGCCGCTCCGGTGCTGTTGCCGATGCGTTGCTGGATCTCGCCGAGCGCCGTGTACTTCAGGAACATGTCGCCGACGATGAACATGAGCGGTTCGTACAGGGCGACGTCGACGACCTCGCCCTTGCCGGTCCGGCCGCGGTTGAACAGCGCCATCGAAACACCCATCGCGGCAGACAGTCCCGCGATCGAATCGGCGAACCCGAAGGGCGGCGACGTGGGCGGACTGTCCGGCCAGCCGTTCACATTCGCGAAGCCGCTGGCGGTTTCGGCGACTGTCCCGAAACCGGGCAGCAGGCGGTTCGGCCCGGTCTGTCCGAAACCCGAGACACGGGCGATCACCAGACCCGGATTGATCGCGTGCAGTTCGTCGGGGCCGAGTCCCCACTCCTCGAGACGGCCGGGACGGAAGGACTCCACCACGACGTCGGCGTCGGCGATCAGGCGCTTGACGAGCTCACGCCCCTCCTGGTTGCGCAGATCCACGCCCACCGATCGCTTCCCGGCGTTGAGCCGTGAGAAGCCCAGGGACAGGCCGTCTTTCTGTGGAATCCACTGGCGCGCGTAGTCTCCGGTGCTCGGATCCTCGACCTTGATCACGTCGGCACCGAAGTCACGCAGCATCCGTCCCGCGGTGGGAGCGGCATACATGGTGCCCAGTTCGACGACCTTGATCCCCCGCAGGGGCGCTGACTCACTCATCAGATTCTCCACTGGATGTGCTTGACCTCGAGGTACTCCCGCATACCCCACTCGCCGAGTTCGCGACCGACGCCGGACTTCCCGTAGCCGCCGAAGGGGGCATCGGGACGCATCGCGCCGCCGCCGTTGATCCACACCGTGCCGGCCCGGATCTGCTCGGCCACCCGGCGGGCTTCGGTCGGATCGTCGCACCACACGTTGGCGGCCAGGCCGTACGGGGTGTCGTTGGCCAGGCGGATCGCCTCCTCGGTGTCACGGAACGGCAGGATCACCGCGACCGGGCCGAAGATCTCGTTCTGCACGGCCCGCGCGTCGTGCGGAAGATCGCCCAGCAGAACAGGGTTGACGAACCAGCCCTTTTCGGGCAGCGGCTTGGTCACTTCGAGCAGCTTGCGTCCGCCCGCTGCCACCGAGTCGTCGATGAAGCCGCGGACACGCGCCTGATGGTCGGGTCGGATCATCGGGCCGATGTTGGTGGCACGGTCCCACGGATCGCCGACGACCATCTGGTCGAAGGCGGTCGCGCCGGCCTCGAGGAAGTCGTCGTAGAGGCTGTCGTGCACCAGAAGCCGCGCGAGTGCCGCACAGCCCTGGCCGCCGTTGCGGGACCAGCGCAGGTGCATCTCGACGGCGATCTTGCTGACGTCGACACCCTCGAGGACGATGTTCGGGGACTTGCCGCCGAGTTCCAGCGTGACACCCGCGAGATTCGCGGCCGCCTGTTCCATGATCTTGGCGCCGACCGCGTCGGAGCCGGTGAACGAGACCCGATCGACGCCCGGGTGCGACGACAGCTGCTTGCCGACCTCGGTGCCGCCGACGATGACGTTCATGACGCCCGGCGGCAGACCGGACTCCTGGATGAGCTCACCGAGGAACAGGGTGGTCAGCGGGGTGCGCGGCGACGGGAACAGCACCACCGTGCAGCCTGCGGCCAGAGCCGCACCGAACTTGAAGATGGCCAGATTGAGCGGATAGTTGTATCCGGTGATCGCGGCGACCACACCGACCGGATCGTGGACCACGTCGCTCATCGTCGGCACCGGTTTGTCGTACTCGCCGAGATGGATGGTGCGGTCGGTCTTCGCGGCCTCGGCCGCCCAGCGCAGGTGCTCGTCGACGGCCATCTTGACCTGGAGGTACTCGGCGAGCGAGACCGGGGTGCCCACCTCGTTCACGATCGAGGGCAGCAGACGGTCGGCGGCGCGTTCGAGGGCGTCGGCGAAGCGGTGGATGTGTGCCGAGCGTTCGGCGCCACTGAGGGCGGCCCACGCCGGGAAGGCATCGCGCGCCGCGGCGACCGCGGCGTCGACCTGATCGGAGGACGCACCACCGACGGTGGCGATGACCTCTTCGGTTGCCGGGTTGAACACGTCCCAGGTCTCGCCCTGCGGATCGACGTCGGAGCCGCCGATCAGGAGTGTGCGGTTGGGCGGTACCCAGCTCTGGTCGATGGTGGTCGGCTCGTTCACTGCGGTCATGTCAGGCACCTTCCTTCAGTTCGGCCGGCATCGTGGCCATCAGGCCCACCCTCTTGAGCAGGCAGACCATCTCGTCGCGCTGGTTGTAGCCGCGGTGCTCGAACCAGACGATGCCGGAATCGTTGCGGCTCTTGGATTCACGCTTGTCGAGGATCGTCGTCTCGGCGCGCAGCGTGTCACCGTGGAAAACGGGGTGGGGGAATCGGATCTCGTCGTATCCGAGATTTCCCAGAGTGGTTCCCATGGTGAGTTCGGGCACGTGGAATGCACCGATGAGCGCGACCGTGAACAGGCTGTTGAACACCCGCTGCCCGTGGATGGTGCCCTTGCAGAACTCCTCGTCGAGGTGCAGCGGCTGGATGTTCATGGTGAGCGACGTGAACATCACGTTGTCCATCTCGGTGACGGTCCGCGTCATCGAGTGCTTGTATTCCTTGCCGACCTCGAATTCCTCGAAGTAGAGCCCTCTCATCGTCCGTTCGCCTTTCCGGTGATCGCCGCGGCCCTGGCCAGCCATCCGATCGCCTTGTCGTAATGTGCCTTGTCGATATGTAGTCCGCGGTAGCGCAGCGCGCCGGTTCCGTCGGCGGCGGCGGCCTCGTAGGCCTTCACCATGCCTTCGTAGAAGGCGATGTCCTCGTCCGACGGGCTGAACACCTCGTTGACCGTCGCGACGTGAGTGGGGTGGATCGCGATCATGCCGCGGAACCCGAGTTGCCTTCCGCGGACGGCGAAGTCGCGCAGGCCGTCCAGGTTCTCCAGGTCCTCCCACAACCCGGTCAACGCGTGCAGGCCGTGTTCACGGCATGCGAGGAGCACTCGGCTGCGGAGGTAGAGCGTCTCGAGGCCCTCGGGGGTCCATTCGTAGCCGACCTCGCGGGCGATGTCGGCGTGTTCGGCGGACGGCCCGATCATGGCGCCCACGCGTGGCGATGCGCCGGCGACCTCCCGACAGTTCTGGATCGCCTTGACGGTCTCGACGGGCACGATGTACTCGAGTCCGTCGACACCGTTGCGCATCTCGAAATGGTCGAGCAGGGCGTCGTACTGCTTGACGTCGACGGCGTCTTCGATCTTGGGTGCGAAGATGCCGGTGAGTCCGGGGACCACGACCGTCTCGAGGTCGCCCCCGGTCAGGCGCGTGGCCAGCGGGTTGACCCGGACGAACAGTCCGACGTCGGGATTGGTCGCCCGCACGCGACGGATCGCGTCGGCGACGGTGGCCCGGGCCGGTTCCTTCTGCTCGGCGGGAACCGAGTCCTCGAGATCGAGGACGACGCAGTCGGCGCCGGCGGCGATGGCCTTGTCGACCCACGCCGGGCGGTGTCCGGGGACGAAGAGGATGGAGCGATACGGCTGCACGATGACCTCCGGTTCGATCAGTAGCTGCGGGGCAGACCCAGCACGTGCTCGGCCGTGTAGTTGAGCACCATCTCCTGGCTGATCGGTGCGATTCGCATCAACCGGGCCTCGCGGAAGTAGCGCTCGACGTGGAACTCCTTGCCGAATCCGAAGCCGCCGTGCACCTGCAGGGCGACGTCGGCGGCGAAGAAGCCCGCCTCGGCACACAGGTACTTGGCGGCGTTGGCCTCTCGACCGCACGGCAGCTGCTGGTCGACCATCCACGTGGCCTTGTCCAGGACCGCCTGTGCCGCATCGAGTCTGATCCGGGCCTCGGCCAGCTGGAATGCGATGCCCTGGTTCTTGCCGATCGGACGGCCGAACACCTCGCGGTCCTTCGCGTACTGGACGCCGCGCCGCAGCGCCGCCTCGCCGATTCCGAGCGCGGCGTTCGCGGAGATGACGCGCTCGGCGTTGAGCCCGCCGAGGATCGTCCGGAATCCGTGTCCGACCTCGCCGACGACGTCGGAGTCGGCCACGAACAGTTCGTCGATGAACAACTCGTTGGTGTCCACCGCGTTGCGCCCCATCTTGGGGATCTCGCGGATCTGCACCTTGTCGCGGTCGACGTCGGCGAACAGCAACGTCATCCCGGCGGTGCGCTTGTCGGACTCGTCGCGCGGGCTGGTGCGGCACAGCAGCAGCATCTTCTCCGCTTCCTGCGCCTTGGTGATCCACACCTTCTTGCCCGTGACCAGCCAGCCGCCGTCGACCTTCTTGGCGAACGTCTTGATGTTGGTGGTGTCGGTTCCCGCGTCGGGTTCGGTGACCGCGAACGAGGTGTGCAGGTCGCCGCTGACCACCCGCGGCAGGTACTTGCGCTTCATCTCTTCGCTGCCGTGGTGGATGATCGGCTCGAATCCGAAGATGCCGATGTGCACCGCGCTGCAACCACCCATGCCGGCGCCGGACGAGGAGATCTCACGCTCCACGATGGCCGCCTCGGTGACGCCGAGTCCGCCGCCGCCGTACTCCTCGGGCACGGTCAGGCCGAGCCAACCGCCTTCGGCGATCGCGTTGTAGAACTCCCACGGGAACTCGTGCGAGTTGTCGTGCTCCATCCAGTATTCGTCGGGGAACGCTTTGCACAGGGTGCGGACGGCATGCCGGATGTCGTCGTGTGTGGGGTCTGTCGAGTAGTCCACGATGATCCTTCTCCAGAAAGTGCTGCAGGTCTCAGTGTGCGCTTGCCGGTGCGGGGGCCGGCGCGGTGGCATCGAAGGTGTCCGCGGTGATGCCCTCCTCACGGAGGACCGATTTGCGGACCTTTTCCGACGGGGTCTTCGGCAGCTCGTCGACCACACGGACGAAACGCGGGGTGGCGAACGCGGGGATACGTCCCTCGCAGAAGGCGAGCAGCTCGGCTGCGTCCACGTCTTCGTTGACCACGATCGCGGCGAGCACCTCGTCTTCGCCGGCTTCGACGTCGGCCGGGACACCGATCACCGCGCATTCCACGACGGCCGGGTGGGCCAGGACCACCTGCTCGACCTCGTAGGAGGAGATGTTCTCGCCGCGCCGACGCAGGGCGTCCTTGTAGCGGTCGACGAAGTAGTACCAGCCTTCGGAATCCTTGCGCAGTGCGTCGCCGGTGTGGAACCACAGGTTGCGCCAGGCCTCGGTGGTCTTCTCCGGCATCCCGTAGTAGCCCATGCTGCACGTCCACGGTGCGACCGGCCGGACCACCAGTTCGCCGACCTCGCCGACCTCGACCTCGCGGTCGGTTTCCGGGTCGACGAGTCGGATGTCGAACCAGTCCGATGCCTGCAGACCAGCCGCGCCGGCGGGGATGTCCACACCGTACGGAGACAGGATCGGCGCCGACGTCTCGGTCAGGCCGAAGGCGTTGACGAATGCCTCGATCCCGTAGCGCGACTTGAACTGCTCGACGATCGTCGATGCGATCGGCGCCGCGTAGATGCAGCGGAGCTTGTTGTCGAGATCGTTCTCCCGAGGCTCCTGCTTCCACGCGAAATCCATCATGACGCCGACGAAGTTGGTGACGGTCACGCCGGAATCCCGCACGTGGTCGATCCACCGGCTGGCGCTGAACTTGGAACGGATGACCGCGCTTGCTCCGGCGACCAGGGCGGGGAACACGGCCATGAACTGGGCGTTGCCGTGGAACAGCGGAGTGGTGGTCAGGTAGCGGTCGTCGGCGGTGAGTCGGGTCAGCGACACCACCTCCTGGGCGAAGAAGTAGAGCTGGGAGTGTGGCATCGCCACACCCTTCGACGGCCCGGTGGTACCGGAGGTGAAGAAGATCGCGCCGAGGTCCTGCGGTCGGGGTGCCGGGGCGAGCAGCGGTTCGCCTGTCCGCAGCTCGTCCCACGGCGCGGCGTCGAGACCTGCCGCCCGCAGGGTCGCGAGGGCTTCGGCGAGCGATCCGGTGTCGATCACCCAGAACTTCTCGATCCCGCGGACCTGATCGCCGAGGGCCACGAAGCGTTCGGCGAACGTGTCGTCGATGACCGCCCATCGGGCGTCGACGACGGTGAGCTGGTGGCGCAGGAACTCACCCTCGTAGTTGGTGTTGATCGGCACCTGCACGGTGCCGCCGACTGCGGTCGCCCACCAGCTCAGAACCAGGCGTGACGAGTTCATCGCCATGATCGCCACACGGTCGCCGCGTTGCGCGCCGGCCGCGTTCCATGCCCCGGCCACCCGCTCGGCCGCGTCGAGGGACTCGGCGTAGGTCAGCTCGACGCCCTCTTCGGGTGCGAGCAGGCAGGAGGCATGCGGGTTGTCGGCGGTGTGGCTGCGCAGGACGGTGGCCAACGTCCAATCCTCGGGATTGGGGAAGTTGGGTTTGAGATCGGTGTAGACGGTCATGAGACGAGTTCCAATCCGACGTCCACCATGGGTGCGTCCTCTCTTCGATGCAGATCAGTGAAACGGCAAGTGCCCCAGAATCACTGGGCAGTCAGACCGCCGTCCACGGGGATGGTCGTACCGGTCACGTAGCTGGCGTCGTCGCTGTTGAGGAAGGCGATGACCGACGCGATCTCCTCGGGCTCGGCACCGCGGCCGAGCGGGATGGTCGCGACGAAGTCCGCGGTCAGCGCCGACACATCCGCGCCGGGTTCACGACCGAAGAACTGGGCAAGCATCGGTGTCTTGACCTGACCCGGGCAGATCACGTTGACCCGGATGCCGTCCTTGGCGCCGTTGAGGGCCAGGGCGCGACCGAACGGGACGAGTGCGCCCTTGGTCATCGAGTAGATCGGGCTGAATGGCGATCCGATGAGTGCCGAGGTCGACGAGGTCAGGGTGACCGATCCCTTGCCGTTGGCCTTGCGCAGCAACGGGAATGCCAGGGTGGTCGAGTAGTAGGCGGTCTTCACGTTGACGTCGATGTTCTTCTGCCATCCGGCGTCGTCGAGGTCGAGTCCACCCGGGCCGGGCATCCCCACCTGGGCGTGCAACACGTGCAGCACGCCGTGCTCGGAATCGATGGTGTCGAACAGCGCGGTCAGGTCGTCGTTGTTCGTGGCGTCCACACGTACGGCCTTGGCCTTGCCGCCGTCGGCCTCGATCTCGGCCGCGACCTTCTCCGCGGATTCGGCCGACAGGTCGGTGACGTAGACGAAGGCGCCTTCGGAGGCGAGACGGTGGGAGATGGCCCGGCCCATGCCGGATCCGCCACCGATGACGGCTGCGATGCGGTTCTCGTAACGGTTCATGCGTGGGGTTCCTTTCACTTGCGCTGGTCGAACGAGCGACCGAGCATCTCGGAGACGATTCGGGTGCGTTGCATGGTCGGGGTGCCGCCGGCGAGTGCCCATCCGTGGGCGTCACGGTGCATCCGTTCGAGCCCGAACTCCTCGGTGTAGCCGTTGCCGCCGTGGAGTTGCATGGCGAGATCGGTGACCTTCTTGGCCATCTCGTTCGCCGTGCACTTGGCCAGCGACACGTGCAGGGGGTTGGGCAGGTCCTCGCCGGTGACCACGTCGGCTGCGGCACGCTCGAGCAGCAGCCGCGCCGCCTCCACCTGAAGGGCCATGTCGGCGATGGTCATCTGCACCGCCTGGAACTCGATGAGCGGCTTGCCGAACTGGGTGCGCTCCTGCACGTAGCGGGTCGACAGATCGAGCGCGTGCTGACCGAGTGCGAGGCTCATCGTGGTGTTGCCGAGGCGCTCGATCGAGAAGGTGGTGAACAACTTTCGGAACCCGCCCGGCTCCACCACGATGTTCGCCGCAGGTACCGACACGTCGTCGAAATAGATGTCGGCCGATGGGATGCCACGGAATCCCATCAGCTTCTCGCGGGCGCCGAAGCTGACGCCTGCACGGTCGGCCTCGACGAGCACGGCGCCGATGCCCTTGGCCCCGGGCGCATCGTTCATGCGGGCGTACACGAGGTAGACGTCGGCCTCGCTGCCGTTGGAGATCCACCGCTTGTTACCGGTGACCCGCACGGTGTCGCCGTCGACGACGGCCTTCGTGGTGAGGTCGGTGGCCGCAGACCCGGCGTCCGGCTCGGAGATGGCCACGGCCATGGTGATGTCGCCGGCGATGATACCGGGCAGGAAGCGCTGCTTCTGTTCCTCGGTGCCGAGCCTGGCCACCACCTGTGCAGGTCCGGTGTTCGCCTCGAAGATCTGGAACGCGGCCGGTCGGCAGTGATAGGCGAACTGCTCGATGACGGTGAGCGCGTGGGACAGGGGCGCACCGGAGCCGCCGAAGCGTTCGGGGAGCGCGATGCCCAGAAAGCCCAGCGAACCGAGGAAGCGGCGTTCCTCGAGTGGCACGGGCGTACGGTCGGCGTCCCACTGGGCGGCCAACGGTGCGTAGCGCTCCTGTGCCACCTGTGCGGCGAGTTCTCTGATGGCGCGGACGTCGGCGAGATCGTCGGAAACCGTGGTCGGAGACATTGTGATCCCTTTCATGCTCATGATTATACTGATATGGCGTAGGTCCCAGTCAATACGGCTCGTGACGCCATTCACTCGGTAACTGTGGTAAACATAATCATAAATTAGCGCCGAGCGCGACATCTTCAGGAAAAGAGGGAGGTCAGATATGCGACGCGCGGTCATCGTGGACGCGATCCGTACACCCATGGGTAAGGGCAAGCCGGGCGGGGCGCTGTCGGACGTCCACCCCGTCGACCTGCTCGCCCAGGTTCTCGGCGGTCTCGTCGAGCGGTCGGGCATCGACCCGGGCACGATCGACGACATCCTCGTCGGATGCGTCGGGCAGAACCTCGAACAGTCGGCGACGCCGGGTCGCCAGGCGGCGTTGGCCGCGGGGTTCCCGGTGCACGTGCCGTCGACGACGATCGAGCGCAAATGTGGTTCGGGCCAGCAGGCCGTCGACTTCGCGGTGCAAGGTGTGATCGCCGGTGCCTACGACATCGTGGTCGCAGGCGGGGTGGAATCGATGAGCCGGGTACCGATGGGCAGTGCCCGTGGCGACGCCGATCCGTTCGGTCCCGCGGTGACCGAGCGTTTCGGCCCCCTGGTGTCCCAGGGCGTGGCCGCCGAGCTGGTCGCCGACAAGTGGAAGATCGACCGGGACGTGCTCGACGACTATGCCGCCCGGTCACATGAACGTGCCGCGGCCGCCGCGGCGCGCGGTGCCTTCGACAGCGAGATCCTCCCGATCACGACACCGGCGGGCATGATCGACACAGACGAGTCGATCCGCCCTGGCACGAGCGCGGAGAAGCTGGGCGGATTACGCGCCGTGTTCGGGACCGATCCGAATCGGGAACGCTTCCCCGACATCGACTGGCGGGTCACCGCGGGCAACTCCTCTCAGATCACCGACGGCGCATCGGCGCTGTTGATCATGAGCGAGGAGAAGGCCGCCGAACTCTCGCTGACGCCGCGGGCGCGGATCGTGGCATCCGCGGTGGTCGGCGACGACCCGCTGCTGATGCTCACCGCGCCCATCCCCGCCACCCGCAAGGTCCTGGACAAGGCGGGCCTGACCGTCGACGACATGGCAGCCTTCGAGGTCAACGAGGCGTTCGCCTCGGTGCCCCTGGCGTGGCAGCACGACCTCGGCGTCGCCGACGACGTGCTGAACCCGGTCGGGGGTGCCATCGCGCTGGGGCATCCGCTGGGTGCGTCGGGCGCACGGATCATGACGACGCTGATCAACCATCTCGCCACCACCGGCGGCCGGTACGGACTGCAGACCATGTGCGAGGCGGGCGGTATGGCGAACGCCACCATCGTCGAGTCCCTCGTCTGAGGCGACGCCACAACGTGATTCACCCACCGAAACCCATCCAGACAGCACCGTCGACAGCTGTTCGTCGACACAGGAAAGGAACACCGCAATGGAACTGACCGATTCGTCGGCCATCGTCACCGGTGGCGCATCCGGTCTCGGACTGGCCACCGTCAAACGGTTGGTGGCCGCCGGCACGCACGTGGTCATCGTGGATCTGCCGGAATCCGCGGGCAAGGACGTCGCCGAGGAACTCGGCGATCTCGTACAGTTCGGTCCCGCCGATGTCGCCGATCCCGAAGCGGTCGACGCCGCCATCGACCTGGCCACCTCACGTGCTCCGCTGCGGACGGCCGTGCACTGCGCGGGCCGCGGCGGGACGGTACGTGTCGTCGAGAAGGACGGCGCACCAGGATCTCTGGATCTCTACACGTCGTTGATCCAGACCAACTTGATCGGCAGCTTCAACGTGCTGCGGCTCGCGGCGGCACGAATGGTCACCAACGAACCGGTCGACGGCGAGCGCGGTGTGGTGATCATGACCGCGTCGGTCGCAGCCTGGGAAGGTCAGATCGGACAGATCCCCTACGCTTCGGCCAAGGCCGGTGTCGTCGGGATGACCCTGGTGGCCGCACGAGATCTCGCTCGAAAACTGGTGCGTGTCAACAGCATCGCTCCGGGAATCTTCGACACACCGATCCTGTCTCGATTCTCTCAGGACATCAAGGACGGTCTGGCCGCACAGATCCCGCACCCCGCACGGCTCGGCGAGCCGGACGAGTACGCGCGTCTGGCGATGGCCATCATCGACAACCCCATGCTCAACGGCGAGGTCATCCGCCTCGACGGCGCGATCAGGATGGCACCGAAATGACCGTACGCACCGAGACCAAGGACGGGGTCCTGATCGTCACCATCGATCGGCCCGAGGTCCGCAATGCGATCGACACCGCCACCGCGCAGGCGATCGCCGACGCGATGGACACCCTCGACAACACACCCGAGCTCACCGCGGGTGTGCTCACCGGCGCAGGGGAGACCTTCTGTACCGGAATGGATCTCAAGGCATTCCTGGCCGGAGAGCGGCCGTCGATCGAAGGGCGTGGCTTCGCGGGTGTCGCTCAGACGCGCCCGCCAAACCGCTGATCGCGGCGGTCGAAGGACACGCCATCGCCGGTGGATTCGAGATCGTGCTGGCGTGTGACCTGGTGGTGGCCTCGCAGACGGCGAAGTTCGGTCTGCCGGAGGTCAAGCGGGGCCTGCTCGCCGGCGGCGGTGGACTGCTGCGCCTGCCCGAGCGGGTGTCCTACGGACTGGCCATGGAGTGGGCGCTGACCGGCGATTTCGTCGGCGCACAGGAGGCTCGCGACGCCGGTCTCGTCAGCCGGATCACCGAACCCGGCGAGGCGCTGCCCGCCGCGGTCGATCTTGCCCTGCGGATAGCTCGCAACGGGCCGCTGGCCGTGCGCGGTACCAAGGAGATCATGACCAAGGCGCGGGACTGGTCCAACGAGGAACGCTTCGCCAAGATGTGGGAGATCTACGAGCCCATCCGATCCTCCGACGATGCGCGCGAAGGGGCATCGGCGTTCAAGGAGAAGCGCGCGCCCGTCTGGAAGGGACGCTGAGATGACTCACGTCGTCACCCAGCCGTGCTGCAACGATGCCAGCTGTGTCAGCGTCTGCCCGGTCAACTGCATTCACCCGACCCCCGCCGAGCCGGAGTTCCTCACCGCGGAGATGCTCTACATCGACCCGGAGACGTGCATCGACTGCGGCGCGTGCATCGAGGAATGCCCGGTCCAGGCAATCATTCCCGACGACCAGCTCGACGAACGTGACGAACCGTACCTGGCGATCAACGCCGCCTACTACGACGACCACGACGTCGAGGGCGGGCTCGTGCGACCGACCAAGGCGCAACCCCTGCCCGACGGCGAACTCCATGTCGCGATCGTCGGATCGGGGCCCGCGGCGTTCTACGCCGCGGAGGAACTGGTTCGTCGGTCGTCGGTACGTGTGGACATGTTCGAACGTCTGCCCACACCGTACGGCCTCGTGCGGGCCGGGGTCGCTCCGGATCATCCGTCGACCAAAGGCGTTGAGCGAGCGTTTCTCTCGACGGCGAGCAAGAAGAACTTCGAGTACTTCCTGTCTGTCGAGGTCGGCACCGACATCACTCACGCGGAACTCGCCGACCGCTATCACGCGGTGATCCACGCCAGTGGCGCCTCGACCGACAAGCGTCTGGGGATCGACGGTGAGGAACTGTCGGGCTCGATCGCGGCCACCGATTTCGTGGCCTGGTACAACGGGCACCCCGACCACGCCGAGCGCATCTACGATCTGACGGCCGAGCGTGTGGTGATCGTGGGCAACGGGAATGTGGCGCTCGATGTGGCCCGCATCCTCTTGACGGACCCGGATGCCCTGGCGCGCACCGACATCGCCGACCACGCCCTGGCCGTACTGCGCGAGTCCCGGGTACGGGAGGTGGTCATCATGGGACGGCGTGGCATCGCACAGGCCGCGTACACCAACTCGGAGTTCTTGGCGATGGGCCAGCTCGACGGGGTCGATGTGGTGATCGATCCGGACGAGCTGGGGCTCGACGACGAGACCCGGCAGGCGTTCGATGCCGGCACACTCGACAGCACGATCGCGACGAAGATCCGCTTGGCGCAGGAGTACGCCCGGCAAGGCGGTGCCGGGGAGGACAGGCGGGTGGTGTTCCGGTACCTGGTGTCACCGGTGGAGATCGTCGGCGAGCGAACAGTCGACAAGTTACGTTGTGTACGCAACGAATTCATCACTGCATCCGATGGCCGGGTGCGGGCCACCGATCAGGAGATCGTCATCCGGACGCCGATGGTGCTGCGGGCCATCGGTTATCGTGGCCGCCCCGTCGACGGCCTGCCGTTCGACAACACCCGCGGCATCGTGCCCAACGAGACGGGACGCGTGGTGGACCCGGCAGGCGACCCGGTGCGCGGGGTCTATGTCGCCGGGTGGCTCAAACGCGGCGCCACCGGAGGGATCGGGATGAACCGGCTCTGCGGGCACGAGACCGCCGCGGCGGTACTGGCCGATCACATCGCCGGACGCCTGCCGGCTCCGACAACCAGCCGGGACGATGTCACCGACCTGCTGGCGCGTCGTGGTGCCTCTCGTATCGACGGGAACGGCTGGAAGAACATCGACAAGGCCGAGAAGTCGGCCGGGCGCACCTCGGGTCGGCAGCGAGTGAAACTGGTACACAATTCGGCCCTGCGGCTCGCCGCGGTGGGAGGAGCGTGACGCGTTGACGCCGACCGACCGAGAGGCGATCATGAAGGCCTGGCGGGTGAAATCCGTCGGTGAGCCGCGTGAGGCCCTGTTCCTCGACGACGTGCCGGTGCCGGCTCCCGGACCGCGCCAGATCCTGGTGAAGGTGCTGGCGGCCCCGGCGAATTTCCCGGATGTCCTGATGTGCCGAGGCATCTACCAGGTCCGTCCGGAACCGCCGTTCACCCCGGGCGTCGAATTGTGCGGTGAGGTCGTCGCGATCGGCGACGAGGTGGGCGCACATGCCGTCGGCGACCGTGTGGTCGGGAACTCGGCGATGCCGCACGGCGGATTCGCCGAGTTCGCACTCATGGACGATTTCGCCGCCTATCCGGCCCCGGATGCTCTCGACGACGCCGAGGCGTCGTCGCTGACCATCGGCTATCAGACGAGTTGGTTTGCGCTGCATCGCCGTACCAGTGTCGGTCCGGGCGATGTGGTGCTCGTGCACGCCGCCACCGGCGGCGTCGGCAGCACCGCGGTCGAGCTAGCCAAGGCGGCCGGGGCGACGGTGATCGGGGTGGTCGGCGGACCGCGGAAGGCCGAGTACTGTCGACGACTCGGCGCCGACGTCGTCGTCGACCGGCAGTCCGAGGACTTCGTCTCCGTGGTGCGCGAGTTCACCGACGGCCGGGGAGCAGACGTCATCTACGACCCGGTGGGCGGTGACACCTTCGACCGGTCCACGAAATGTATCGCCTTCGAGGGCACGATCCTCGTGATCGGATTCGCCGGCGGACGGATCTCCCAGGCGACCCTCAACCACGCCCTGCTGAAGAACTACTCGATCGTCGGCGTGCACTGGGGGCTGTACAAGCACAAGAACCTGCAGGCGGTACGCAACTGCCACGACGAGCTCACCCGCCTGGCCGCCGCCGGTCGGATCAAGCCACTGATCGGAGAACGACTGGGATTCGCCGACGTCCCAGACGGGGTCGGCAGGCTCGGCGACGGGACGACCGTCGGTCGCGTGGTGTTCGAGATCGCCGCCGACTAGCTGTACCGACCTGCTCATCAGCCCAAACGCGGGGCCGAGCGTCAGGCGACGTTCGCTCTCGACCACCGATCCTCGGCCGCCGACTGTGCGTCGTCGACGGCGCCCTGGTGGTTGCGAGGATGCTGGAGCACGGTGGCCCGCGCCGGTGCACGCCAGGGGTCCGGCAGCAGGACACCGGCTCCCACCACGAGCAGCGACGAGATCAGCACATCGCTCGGCCGATGCCAGCCGGAGGTGATGAGGCCGACGTCGATGACGGCGATCCAGGCGGCGCCCAGGAGCCCGACCCACGGCCGCAACACCGGCGGCACGATCAGGACGAGCAGCACGACGGCGGCGGTCAGTGCGGCGGCGTGACCACTCGGTGCCGAGTTCTCGGTCTGGGTGATCCAGTCGTGCAGGTGGGGGCGCACCAGCAGATCGTCGCGCAGGACCCGCGCCACCACGATCATGATCGGCGGGAACACCAGCAGGGCAGCGGTCACCGCGAGCCCACGACCGACGCCCGCGTGCGTGCGCGCCCGGGCGATCTGGACCGAGATCACCACGACCGCGGCCAACACCAGCCACAACAGCGGATCGGACACCACCGCGACATCGAGGACCTCCGGCATCCCGTCGAGCGCGGGAAGATCGCGCGAGGCATCGAACAGCCATTGGTCGATGCGTTGGCCGGGGGAGGTCCACACCGCGACCCAGAAGATGCCGGCCGCGGCGGCGAAAAGGGTGACCATCAGCATCAGTGCGCGCGGAAGGGAGAGGGGAGAGCGCGCAGCGATGAATCCGGTCACGGCTTCGACGTTACGACCCGAAGCTGGGAACTCCCCTCAAGGAACCTGAGGAGAGTCGGGATGCACGGAAAATTCTCAGGTGTGACCGGTCTCACGTACGCTTCTTACAGGCCTACATCGAGGGGGTGAGAAGAGCCCACATGGATCTGCTGAAGTGGAGCAAACGCCCTGCAGCCGGGGTTGATGCCAAGAAGCCCGAGGTCAACGTCCTGCGCGGGCTGATCGCCCGGGCCACGACACCGCTGCTGCCCGACGACTATCTGCATCTGATCAATCCGCTGTGGTCGGCGCGGGAACTGCGCGGGCGTGTCGTCGAGGTGCGTCGTGAGACGGAGAACTCGGCCACCGTCGTCATCCGGACCGGCTGGGGCTTTCCCGAGACGTATCGGCCGGGCCAGTACGTGGGGATCGGACTGCAGGTCGAGGGCAGATGGCATTGGCGGTCGTACTCGCTGACGTCCTTCGGCGACACCCACGACGACACGATCTCCGTCACGGTCAAGGCCAATCCGGACGGGTTCCTCTCCACCCATCTCGTCGACGGTGTCGCGCCGGGGACCGTCATCCGGCTTGCCGCACCCAAGGGCGACTTCCATCTGCCCGAGCCACCGCCCGACAGCATCCTGTTCCTCACCGCGGGCAGTGGCATCACACCGGTCATGGCAATGCTGCGCTCACTGCGCTCGCACGACACCGTTCTCGACATCGTGCACGTGCACTCCGCGCCCACTCGCGACGACGTCATCTTTCTCGACGAACTCGAAGGCATGGATGCCGATCTGCTCTCCTACGACCTGCAGCTGCAACTGACCTCGGTGGACGGGAAGTTCGACATCGACCAACTCGATGTGGTGGTGCCCGATTGGCGTGACCGCCACTGCTGGTCATGCGGTCCGGTCGCCATGCTCGACGCGATCGAGGAACGCTACCGTGAGGCAGGTCTGCGCGATCAGCTGCACGTCGAGCGTTTCGCCATCGCCCGGACCGACGTGGGTGGCGAAGGTGGAACGGTGACCTTTGCGAAATCCGGGAAGACCGCCGAGATCGACGGTGCCACAACGATCCTCGAGGCAGGCGAGGACCAGGGCATCGTGATGCCCTTCGGCTGCCGAATGGGTATCTGCCAGACCTGCGTGGTTCCGCTCGCCGGAGGCTACGTGCGCGACCTGCGCAGCGGTGAGGAACACCGCGAGGGTGAACGAATCCAGACATGCATCAGCGCCGTGTCCGGGGAATGTACTTTCGACCTCTAGGGAGGCCGCGTGGCCATCACCGACATCGACCGATACGCACACTTGACCGACGCCGACATCGACGCGCTCGGAGCCGAACTCGACGCGATCCGGCGGGACGTCGAAGACGCCCGGGGCGAATCCGACGCCCGCTACATCCGTCGCACCATCACAGTGCAGCGTGGTCTCGCCGCGGGCGGACGCGTCGCTCTGGTGTTCAGCAATCGCAAACCTGCCTGGCTGCTCGGCACCGCCATGCTGTCGGTGGCGAAGATCATCGAGAACATGGAGTTGGGCCACAACGTCATGCACGGGCAGTGGGACTGGATGAACGATCCGGAGATCCACTCGTCGTCATGGGAATGGGACACCACCTGCCCGAGCGTGCAGTGGAAACACTCGCACAATTTCGTCCATCACAAGTACACGAACGTCGTCGGTATGGACGATGACGTCGGCTACGGCATCCTGCGGGTCACCCGCGACCAGCCGTGGGAATGGTGGAACGTGGGCAACCCGATCTACAACCTGACGCTGGGTACGTTCTTCGAATACGGTGTGGCACTGCACCATCTGGAGACCGAGAAGTTGCGCACCGGAAAGAAGACGTACCGGCAGGCGTTCAAGGATCTCCGGGTGATCGGACGCAAGGTCGGCAAGCAGGCAGCCAAGGACTACCTGATCTTTCCCGCACTGTCCGGACCGAACTGGAAGACCACGGTCGTCGCCAACTTCACCGCCAACATCGTCCGGAACTACTGGGCGTACATGGTCATCTTCTGCGGGCACTTCCCCGACGGTGCCGAGAAGTTCACCGTCGCGGAGTACGAGAACGAGGACCAGCCCCGGTGGTATCTGCGACAGATGCTGGGATCGGCCAACTTTCGTGCCGGTCGCGTGATGCGGTTCATGAGTGGCAACCTCAGCCACCAGATCGAACATCATCTGTTCCCGGACCTGCCCAGCAATCGGTACGAGGAGATCGCCGTGCGAGTGCGCCAACTGTGCGACAAGTACGACCTTCCCTACACGACGGGTTCGATCGTGCACCAGTACGTGCAGTCGTTTCGCACCATCGCGAAGCTTGCCCTGCCGAACGCGTTGCTGATCGCGACTTCCGACGATGCACCGGAGACCGCGTCCGAGCTCCGGTTCGCGGTACGCGAAGGCGTGCACGAACACTTCGGTGTCGATCCGGCGACGGGACGCCGGCGCGGCCTGCGCACCGCATTACGCGAACTGCGCGCGGCTCCGGTGCGGACGGCGCGGTAGCCCGCGTATCCCGCGTTGCACCAGGCGGTCTCAGCGGACCTCGTCCCACACGTGCCGTTCGTCGCTCGCGGGATCATCGGCGTCGACGACGTGTTCGCCGATCAGACGCACGGTACGGGTGTCCGTGGCGTACGGTGCCCACCCCGGATCGCCGGACGTCACGAAGTCCACCCAGATCTTGTGTGTGGTGTCGGCGACCTGCTGGGAAGGGTGTGGTCCCAGGCGCGGGAGGACGGTCGGTTCGCCGAGGTTGTCGAAGACGAAGGGGATCTCCGCGGAGTGGGCGGCGCCGAAGCCATGGCTGTCCTCGGGCTCGGGGTGATCGAATCGGTATACCCAGGTCGGTGCGGCGGTGCGTGCCGCTCGGGCCTCGGCGACGCGAAGGGCAGGGATCGCGAAGAACCAGTCCGTGACGATGGCCGCCAACACATCACCGGGTGACGCGTCGGGCCTGTTCCGGCGGTACAGGTTCACGGCGTCCTCGTCGATCCCGTACGCGGCAGCCGACATCAGCAATGCGGCGTCGTCGACATGATCGATCGCTCCCGGGGCGACCAGGAACAAGCGGGCCTCGTCGCGCGTCCATCCGGTCAGCACGCGCACGCCGTCGGAACTACCCGAACCGATGGCGTCGAGAGGATGCTCGGCGAGGGTGACACCGTCGACGACCGGCGCAAACGGTAAGAGACTCAATGCGAGTGACCCCCACTTGGCCGGGTCTGCGGCGGTCTGCACTTCTGTCACCAGATCCGCTGCCGCCCGCACCACCCGATCGATGGGCGCCGCGACGATCGCGGCACGGTTGTCGTCGACCCCGACCGACTCCGCCAACCTGCGGCCCACCATCAGCGCGGTGTCGGTGGTGATCGTGTTCGCCGTGGCGCCGGACTGGGTGATCGCCTGGGCGAACAGTCCTTTGGCGGCGGGCATGGCCAGCAGCGTGCTGACGCTCATCGCACCGGCGGACTCGCCCGCCACCGTGACCCGATCCGGGTCGCCGCCGAACGCGGCGATGTTCTCGTGGACCCACCGCAGCGCCGCGATCTGATCCTGTAGTCCGATGTTGGCGATGCCGTCGTCGAGAAGGAGGAAGCCCTCCGCCGCGAGACGATAATTGACCGAGACGAGAACGACCCCGTCACGTGCGAAGGCGGCGCCATCGTATTCGGCCACCGAGTTGGAGCCGTTCATGAAGGAACCGCCGTGAATCCACACCAGTACGGGTAGGGGCCCGGAGGTGTCCGGGGTCCACACCGCGACATTGAGGCACTCGTCGCCCGGGATCGTCACTTCCGCGAGGATGCGCGCATACGCCGGCGGATAGTCGCCCTTGGGGACGGTGGCACCGAACGATGACGCATCCCGCACGCCGTCCCACGGCGGCACAGGGGCCGGCGGGAGCATCCGACTGTCCCCGAAAGGTGCTGCGGCATAGGGAATGCCCGCGAAACGCAGGACGCCGTGCGTGACGACGCGACCTTCGACGCGACCGGACGTCGTGGTGGCGACCGGGTGTGTGCTCGACGGTGAGGGCGAACCGGACATCCATACTCCTCGATTCACACCGGCCCGGGTACGGTCCCGGCGAACGGATCGGAAACCAGCCGTCGATCTACCCGAAGACCATCGACTCCTCGACGTCGTCGAGGTAATGGTCGACGGCGTCGCGGTAGTAGTTGTGCCGGACCCGCCACTTCCCGCGTGTACCGGACTTGGGCAGGGCCTCGGGTGAGCGCTCCACGTACCCGGCCTTGAGCGCCCACAGCGGCTGTGCGGCCATGGGCTCGGGTCCGAGGTGCGGGTACGCGTGGGTGTACCCGTGAGAGCGCATGTGACGCAGCAGCTTCGCCACCGCTCTAGCGGTCATGTCGGCGCGCAGCGTCCACGAGGCATTCGTGTAGCCCACCGACCACGCGAGGTTGGGCACGTCCTCGAGGAGATGGTTCTTGAACACGAATCGGTCGTGAGGTTTGATCTCCGCGTCGTCGACCCGGATTCGGATGCCGCCGAAAGCGAGCAGTTGCAAACCGGTGGCGGTGACGATCACGTCGGCATCGAGGTGACGGCCCGATGTCAGGACGACGCCCGTGGGATCGATGCGGTCGATGCGATCGGTCACCATCTCCACCCGGCCGTCGGTGATGGCCGCGAACAGGTCGCCGTCGGGAACCATGCACATACGCTGATCCCACGGGTTGTAGGACGGGCTGAAATGCTCGTCGACCGGATACCCCTCCGGGAGTTCCTTGGCCACACCTTTCTCGAGGAGTTTGCGGCCGATCTTGGGGAAACGATGCAGGCCGTGCACCATCGCGGCGGTGACGGCGGCGTAGCGGGTGCGGATGACCTGGTGGGCTGCCTTGGCGGGCAACACCTTACGAACGACCGTGTTGGCGCGGTGATGCTGGGTCATGGACGCGATGTAGGACGGGGAGCGCTGCAGCATCACGACGTGAGCCGCGCGCTCGGACAGCGACGGGATGAGGCTGACGGCGGTGGCGCCGCTGCCGATCACCACGATCCGCCGGCCGGAATGGTCGAGGTCGGCCGGCCAGTGTTGTGGATGCACCACGGTGCCCGTGAAGTCGTCGATACCCGCGAAGTGTGGGGTGTACGGCTCGTCGTAGTCGTAGTAGCCGGTCGCGAAGTAGACGAACCGGGTGCGGTAGGTGACCTCGCCTTCGTCGGTGTCGGCGACGATCGACCATGTGTCGGTGGTCGAGTCCCAGTCCGCGGTCTGCACGTGCTGACCGAATCGGATGTGCTCGGTGATGTGGTGTTTGGCTGCGGTCGTCGTGACGTAGTCACGGATGTCCGGCCCCTGCGCCAGGGCTTCGGGTCGGCGCCAGGGTTCGAACGGGAAGCTGAGCGTGAAGATGTCGCTGTCCGAACGAATCCCCGGGTAGCGGAACAGGTCCCAGGTGCCGCCGATGTTCGCACGTCGTTCCAGGATCAGGTAGCGGATCGTCGGGTCGGATTCCTGGAGGCGGTAGGCGGCATCGATACCCGACAGGCCGGCGCCGATGATGATGACGTCGTGGTCGGGGGCGGGGTGCTCACGCCTGCGATCGTCGTGGATCTGGAACTCATTCACCCCGGTACCTCCTGTTCGAGATCGGTCAATGACGCACGTGGGCAAGCACCTTCGGAACCGCTCGGCGTGCGCTGGTGACCGCGGCCTCCATCGTCGATGGGAGGCCGGTGTCGGTCCAATCGCCGGTCAGGAACAGTCCGGCGATCGGGGTCCGTTGTGGCAACCGTAGTTCTTCGAAGCCCGGTTGGGCGGAAAACGTGGCTTGTGGCTGGTGGATGACATGTGTGCGCAGCACCGTGGCATCGTCGAAGGCGGGATAGTGCTTGCGTAGGGAGTCCAGAGCGGCGGCGATGAACTCGTCGCGCGGGGTGTGCAGCACATCCCACGAGGCGCTGACCGCGAGCGCGTAGCAATGGTCGTCGCGACCCTGCATGCCACTCGTGTCGAAGACCCATTCGATGGTGCAGTCGCGAAGGTTCTCGGCGAGGCGTCGGTTACCCAGGGGTCGGTCGAGCCACACGTACACAGACGAGATCGGTGCTGCCTCGATCTTGCGGACCGGCGAGAAATGGTCGACGGTGCCGAGGACACCGTTGTCGAGCAGGCGGGTCAGGGACCAGGGCGGGACGGCGAGCACCACGGCAGACGCGGGCCGGAAACCGCCGTCGGACAAGTGAACCCCGGTGACCGTGTCGTCGGTGACCTCGAGGTCGACGACCGCGTTCCCGGAGATGATGGTCGCGTCCCGGTCGAGCAGGTACTCGATCGCAGGCGCGACGAACAGCTCGTCGAGCGGCACCTTCGGCCAGATGGCGTCCATGCTGCGCGGATTGCCCGCGACTGCACGTCGCAGGCCGACGTGCAGGGTCTGGACGAAGGTGTAGGCGGAGACCCGATCGGGTTTCTCGTTGAGCAACCCGATGACGAGCTGGTCGAGTTGGATGTCGCGCAACGACTGTGGGGCGCCGATCGCGCGGAACCAGCCGTCGGCGGTGTGACCGTCGAGATCCGGCGTCGGAAAGGCCGCTGCCCAGGCGATCCGGGTCAGCGTGAGAAGGGCGGCCGGGCGATCGCGCAACGGGATCGGCAACCGCGCCATCCACATCGCGCCCATTGCTCGTCGCAGACGCAACGGCAGCCACGACGGCCCGCCGTCGAAACCCAGGAGACGGTCCGGCCCGGTACGGATCGCGAACGGCGGCGCATCCCAGAGCAGGTCGTCGCCGGTGCCGATCGTCTGTACGTAGTCGAGGAGAGCGTCGTAGAAGCCGGCGAACAGGTGCGGTCCGTTGTCGACCAGTTCGTCGGTGCCCGGCAACTCGAAGGACATGGTGCGACCGCCGAGGCGGCCACGTTTCTCGACGAGGGTGACCGGGGTGCCCTCGCGTGCCAGCCAAACGGCGGTGGCCAAGCCTGCCAACCCGCCGCCGACGACGACCACCGGCGCCTGTGCCCCTGACGTGTCCGTGCCATCGACCATGTGTTGCGTTGTTGTCATAGGGTCCCGACTTCTGCAGGCGAGCTGTTCGGACTGTCACCGAGTCGGACCAAAGTGCGACATCGGTGTTGCAGGTACGCTAGGCCGGTGACTGTCGCTGCGCAAGTACGGGCCGACGTGGAACGCAATCGTGCAGCGATCATCGCGGCCGCGATCGCGTTGTTCGGCCAGTCGCCGCAGGCGTCGATGCAGCAGATCGCCGAGGCGGCCGGGGTCAATCGGGCGACCCTGTATCGGCATTTCACGAATCGTGAACAGCTGGTCACCGCGCTACACGAGCAGGTACTCGCCGACACGGCAGCGCTGTCGAATCGATTGCCGACCGAGGGACCGGTCGTTCCGGCCCTGCGCGATTACCTCGACGAGGCGATCACGATCGGCGAGCGATACCGGTTCATCCTCATGTACCGGCGCAGCGATCCGGCGCTGTTCGAGTCGGAAGTCCGTGCGAGCGCGCCGGTGATCCGCATGATCCGTCGTGGCCAGATCCAGGGTGAGATCGACGGGCGGCTCGACCCGGTCTTCGCTGCAGGTCAGCTGGCGATGCTGGTCATCGGGGCCGTCGGACTACTCGATCGTGGCGCGATGAACCTCGACGAGGCGCGTGAACAGGCGAAGATCGCCTTCGGGAACGCGGTGGTGCCGCGCTGACCTGGTCGGTGTCCAGCGGCGGATGGCGTCGGGAATGTGCGCGAGGAGTGGGCAGCGGTGAGCGACGCCCCGGAAAGCGTCCCGACGACGGACGGCCCCTGAAAGACACCCACCTCGGCGGTGCAGGTGCCATTGCGTCGGTGGCACGTCGCCGGTGGGCGGATTTCAGGGGCCGTCCGGAGGCGGGGCGGTTTCAGGGCCGGCACCCGACCGGGCCGCGGTCAGGAAAGTTCTGGTCCGGTGTAGAGCGCGGCCATCGTGGACTGGCCGTCGAGTGCCTCGCGGATGATGTCGGCATGACCGGAATGGTGGGCGGTCTCACGGAGCTTGTGCAGCATCATCTTTCGGATCGTCCACCACTCGCGCTCGGGCTGCCACGGTGCGGTCATCTGCGGGATCAGTTCGTCGAGACTCTCGACTCCGGCCACGTAGGCGTCGAGTGCGGCGGCGGCGCGGTCGTATTCGTCGAGCCAGTCGGCGAACGTCTCGTCGGGGCGCAGGTCGTAGCCGAATTCCGCCTTGGACATGTCGAACTCGGCGGTGTCGTCACGTTCGACCAACTCTTCGAGGGTGCTCTGCTCACCGATGGCCAGGTGCTTGACCAGCCCGCCCAGGGTCAGCTCGCTCACGGTGGTGCGCTTGCGCGCCTGCTCTTCGGTGACGCCCCGAAGGGTGACCTTGAACAGTTCCCGCTGGTCGGCGATCAGTGTGAGTAGGTCTTCCTTTTCGCCGTCGACGGTGAAGGGCAGTGTGACGGAGGTGTAGGTGCCGGCCATGATCGAGCCTTTCGGTTGTCCTGCTGAGGTGTCTTCGCCTTGCTGAGGACAAACCTATGACGCATTGCGGACAGTTTCGGTCCGCAATGCGTCGAGGCCGGTCAGGACTCTTGTTTCCGCAGGATGAACCGCTGGATCTTTCCGCTCGGCGTCTTGGGCAGCGCGTCGACGAAGTGCACGGCTCGCGGGTAGGCGTGCGCGGCGAACCCCGTCTTGACGAGTTGCTGCAACTCCTTCTCGAGATCATCGGATCCGACAACCCCGTCGGCGAGGACGACGAAGGCCTCGAGGACCTCGCCGCGCAGTTCGTCCGGGCGCCCGACGACGGCCACGTCCACCACAGACGGATGCGTGATCAGCACGCTCTCCACGTCGAACGGACCGATCCGGTAGCCCGCCATGATGATCACGTCGTCGTCACGTGCGGTGAACCAGAAACGCCCGTCGTCGTCGACACGGCCCGTGTCGCCGGTGAGGTACCACGCACCGTCTCCGGTGAAGCGTGCTGCGGTCTTCTCCGGCGCATCGAGGTATCCCGTGAACCAGATCAGTGGGCTGTTGGCGACGTCGATGGCGATCTGCCCGTCGACGATGCCCGCGGCGAAGCCGGGCATGGGGGTGCCCATCGACCCGGGTACGACAGGCGCGGCGACATCGGGATGCCAGTGGTTGTTGATGAACATGCCGTGCTCGGTCTGGCCGTAGTGATCACGCACCTCGCTGTCCAGAGCGGTTCGCGCCCAATCGATCACATCGGGGGTGAGGGGCTCGCCCGCCGACGATGCGCGCCGCAGCCGGAAGCCGGTGAACGACGCGTCCTTGGACAGCGATCGGTAGACCGTCGGTGCGGCCGCGAAATTGGTGACATCCAGTTCGCGCAGGATGCGCGCCGTCAGTTCCGGGGAGAAGCCCGCGTGCAGCAACAGGTTCCGACAGCCGGTCGCGAGCGGACCGAGCACACCGTAGTAGAGGCCGTACGCCCACCCGGGATCGGCGGCATTCCAGAACACATCGTCGGCCGAGACGTCGAGCCCGTAGTGCATGTAGCAGCTGAACGAGGCGAGTGCCCGAACGGGAACGGGTACTCCCTTCGGTGCGCCGGTCGTGCCGCTGGTGAACAACAGGATCAACGACCCGTCACCACCGACGGCAACCGAGTCCTCGATCGGATCGCCCGCGGCGACCATGTCGTCGAACTGCTCGCCGGCGACGATCGTGGTGATGCCCTCGATCCCGTCGAGTTTGTCCGCCTGACCCGGTTCGGTCACCACGACGCGTGCTCGGCCTGCCGTCAACCGCATCTCGATGGCGGGCGGGGCGAACGCCGTGAACAGGGGGATGTAGATAGCACCCAGGCGGGCGATGGCCAAGAGCGCGACGACGAGTTCGGCACGCTTGCCCATCAGCACGCCGACGGTGTCGCCCCGACCGACGCCGAGGTCGGCCAGCGCCGACGCGAACCGCTTGGACCGGTCGGCCAGGTCGCCATAGGTGAGGTCCACCGTCACCAGCTGGTCGCCGTCCACATCGATGGTGGTGAACGCGACGGCCTCCGGGTCGTGGCGGTCCACCAGGAGTTCGGCTGCATTGGCGTCGTCGGCGCCGAAGGTGCGCAACCAGTCGTCGAGCGTCGCGGCGACATCGGCGGGGATCGGGGCGGTCTGCGTCATCGGATACCTCTTACTGCTGGTCGGGCGGATCGCCTCGTCGGCCGACACGGGACGACGAGTAAGCTCGGTCACATTCTGCGCGTCGAACGGCGCCGGAAACACCCCCCGAAGAGGGGGCGGCGTGTTGTGGAGGTGAGATGGGCGAGACGTCCCTCGTTCTCGACGCCTTGCGCCGGATCCGACAGACCAGCGGCGTGTCGCTCGCCTTCGCCGGGATGGTGGCGCCCGCGGCGACGCGCAAACGCCGGAGCGTGCGGCTCGAACAGTTCGTCGGCCCCACCGTCGGCGCACTGTCCGGAGTGTCGGTCGACGTCGGGCACGGCCTCGGGGGCAAGGTCGTGAGCGTCAATCGCCCCGTCGCGGTGGACGACTATCTGCGCACACCCGACATCACTCACCGCTACAACCCGGTGATCGCGACCGAGGGGCTACGGGCCATGGCTGCCGTGCCGGTGATCGTCGATCGGGATCCGGTCGCGGTGCTCTACGGCGCACTGCGCACCGACGATCCGATCGGCAATCGCACCCTCGACGTGTTGGCCATGGAGGCCCGGACGCTCGAACAGCGCATCGTCGCCCAGCGGACCGCCGTCGAGTCGGCGGCCGCCGTTCCGGAGGTCAGCGTTCTCCGCGACCGGCTGACCGAGACGTATGCCCAACTGCGCGCGTTGGCACGCACCGTCGACGATGCTGCCTTCGCGAGCCGCATCGACCGCATCACCGACATGCTCGTCGAGCAATCACCCGACGCTGCGGTACCGGCGATCTCACTGACTCGTCGAGAGCGCGACGTGGTCGCGTTGGCCGCTCTCGGCCATCCGAATGCGCGGATCGCCGCAGAACTGGGCGTCGGCGTCCAGACCGCCAAGGGCTACATGCGTGACGCCATGCGCAAACTGGGCGCGTCGACACGGCTCGAGGCGGTCATCACGGCGCGCCGACTCGGTCTGCTGCCGGGATGACCCTGCAGTCTCAATGGTTGCGGAGCTTCTCGATCAGGTCGTCCTTCTTCAGGTCCGAATAGCCGGAGATCCCGAGTTCCTTTGCGCGATCCTGTAATTCATCGACGGTCCAGTCCTCGTAGGAGCCGGAGCTGCCGCCCTTCGAGCCCACCTCGGAGCGAGACTCGGCGGCTGCGGCATTCGCGATGCGAGCGGACTTCTCCTTCGAATTGCCTTCGTCGCGCAGCTTCTCGTAGAGCTCGTCGTCCTTGACCGAGGGCCCGGGTTCGCGGTCTGGCATGGTGACTCCTTCATCGTGATCGACTGCGGTTTGCCGGCTGTCTTCTCAACTCGAGCACCTGAACGCGACGTTACGCCGATCGATCGGGCTTGTCGCCGGGCCGAGGAGTTCGCCGACGCCGACCCGGTGATTCATCTAGACGTCTTGGCGACAGAAACGATTCACCTTTCGACAAGATGATCGCCACTTTCATCTAGATGAATAGGGGAGTGACCACAACACCACAGCTACGCCGGCTCGCATTGGGTGCGACATTCAACCTTCGCGACGTCGGCGGATACCCGTTGACGGAGGGACTCCAGACGAAATGGGGTCTGCTGTTCCGCTCCGACGCTCCGCGAGTGAACGGCGGCCCCGAGATGATGCGGCTGGGCCTGCAGACCGTTGTCGACCTCCGTGACGACACCGAACGTGACCTCCTTCCGACCGGTCTGGACGCGGTTGTCCCGTCGGTGCGACACCGCCCGCTCGATCCTCGATCGCTGATGTCCGAGTCGGCGGAGCCCGGCGATGATCCACTCGGGGACCTCTACGTCGCATTGATTCGTGAACGCGGAGAACAACTGGCGGAGATCGTCTCGGACCTGGCCCGTCCCGGGGCGCTACCGGCGTTGGTGCACTGTGCCGCAGGCAAGGACCGGACCGGGGTGGTGCTCGCCCTGGTGCTGTCGGCGATCGGCGTCCCCGACGACGTGGTCGCCGGGGACTACGCGCTCACCGCCGACTACCTGACGGCCGAGTTCTTCGAGACCGTCCCCGCACAGGCCGGCGCCGCTCATCCCGCCGCCGAGGAGTTCCGCGGCGCCGAGTCGAGGTCGATGACGGCGATGCTGCGTGTGCTGAACGCCGAGTACGGGGGCGCCACTGCCTATCTGGGCGCACACGGCGTGCCCGCAGCCGATCTCGACGGCCTCCGCGCCGCCCTCACCTGCCCGGCCCCCTCCGCGACGACTCACTGATCACCCGCTCGTAGACCCAAAACCGCCACACCGAAAGGACTTCCACGATGAAGATCGTCCAGATCTCCGACACCCACCTGACCGCTGCCGGCGGTCCGACCGAGGAATCATTCCGTCTCCTCGCCGATCATCTGAACACGACGGTTCGCCCGGACCTGGTGGTGCACTCCGGGGACATCCAGGTCTTGCACCCCGACGACGCAGGCGACCGTGAGCATTCGCGACAGCTCCTCGACCTCGTCGATGCGCCGTTGCTGGTCATCCCGGGAAACCATGACGTCGGCATGCCCGGTAACAACGCGTGGGCAGGGCTCGTCGTCACCGACGAACGTATTGCCGCCCACGAGTCGGTCTTCGGGCCCGGTCACTGGCGTCACGACATCGACACGGTCACAGTGATCGGCATCAACAGCGAGCTGCTCGGCTCCAATCTGCAGCGTGAGGCCGACCAATGGCGTTGGCTCCAGCAAACACTCGAGGACATCGGTCGCGACCGGCCCGTGCTGCTGTTCCTGCACAAGCCGCTGTGGGCCGTCTCCGAGGTTCCGACCGATCACCAACTCGATGTGGGGCCGGTGGCGCGTGACCGTCTGTTGTCGCTGCTCGGTGAGGTCGATCTGCGCGCGGTGGGTAGCGGGCATCTGCACTGCCACCGGCAGACTGCGCGTGGAGCGGCTCTCGAGGTGTGGGCTCCCGCCACGGCATTCCTGGCCTCGGACGGAGAGTCGTTGCCCGAGACGCGTCAAGAACTCGGCTACATCGAGTACGACGTCACCGACGCCGACGTGACGGCGTCGTTCTGTGCCGTCCCCGGCCTCGCCCAGCGCACTCAGCATGACGTGCCCGAGATCGCGAAGGCGATCGAGGCCATGACCGCGGCGGTGTGAGGTGGCCGCTCTCGAACTCGACGGCATCTCGCGTCACTTCGGTGACACGACAGCCGTTTCCGACATCTCGCTGAGCACCGAGGCCAACGAGTTCCTCGTTCTGCTCGGTCCCAGCGGGTGCGGCAAGACCACCTTGCTGCGTATGATTGCCGGCCTGCTCGAACCCAGTGCCGGACGCATCCTGGTCGACGGCGACGATGTGACCACGCGACCGCCCCGTGACCGCGACCTGGCCATGGTGTTCCAGAACTACGCGCTGTACCCGCATCTCACCGTGGAGAAGAATCTCGGCTTCGGTCTCGGCGTGCGACACATGCCGAAGAAGTCGATCGGTCGGCGAGTGTCCGAGGTGGCCGATCTCCTCGATCTCGGCCCCTTGCTGCGGCGGCGACCGAAGGAGCTGTCCGGTGGTCAGCGCCAACGAGTTGCCCTGGGAAGAGCGATGGTTCGTGAACCACGGGCTTTCCTGATGGACGAGCCGTTGTCGAATCTGGACGCCAAGCTGCGTGCCAGTACCCGCACCGAACTCATCTCGTTGCATCGTCGGCTCGACACCACATTCGTGTACGTGACCCATGATCAGATCGATGCGATGACCATGGCCACCCGGGTGGCGGTGCTCAACGCCGGTCGCGTCGAGCAGTACGGCACGCCGGTCGAGATCTACGACGAGCCGGCGACCGCTTTCGTCGCCGGGTTCATGGGCTCACCGCCCATGAATCTGATACCTGCCGAACTCTGTTCCGACGACGGACAGCTCGCGGTACGTGCACCCGGTGTCGATCTGGTCCTCCCGATGATCGGCGACGAGAGCGAGAAACGAGCTGTGCTGCTGGGAATCCGCCCCGAACACCTCGTCCCGGTGAGCGCAAACCACCCCGGTCCGACACTGCGGGGACGGGTCGACATCGTCGAGAACCTGGGCAGCGAGGAAGTTGCCGACTGTCTGCTGGGCGAGACGCGGATCAGTGTCCGTGGTCCGCGTCCGATCGGTCTGACGTCGGGGCAGTCGACGACACTCGCCGTCGATCCCGAACGTATCCACCTGTTCTCTGCGCAGAGCGGCCGTCGGCTGACATGGCAGTCCGAATCCGTTCCGGCGCTGGCCCTGTGATCGGAAAGTCGCGACCTATGTCCATTCGCCAAGTGATTCCGGCGATCGCCCTGGCGCTGACCGCCACGATCGCCGGATGCGCGAACATACCCACGGCGTCCTCTGATTCTGCCGCGGGCACCCAGATGATCCCCTCCCTCGCGCCGGACCAACAGGTGTCGATCCGTTGGGAGAGCTACAACCTCTCCAGCGCAGGCATTTTCGGTGACACCACCAAGAAGTTGGTCGCCGATTTCGAGAGAGCTCATCCCAACATCCACGTCGAGGCGGTGCCCCCGCAAGGCGGCGTCGCCGAGGTGGCGCAGAGTGTGCAGCGCCAGGTCATCGCGGGCGATCCTCCGGATGTCGGTCAGCTCACCTTCGCCGACCTGCGTTATGCCGCACAGGACCTCGGCGCTCAACCCCTCGACGATCTGGTCGGGAAGAGCGAGGTCCAGGATCTGCTGACCGGTGGTCCACATCCGTACGCACCGCGCGCCGCCGTGCTCGGTGATGTGAACGGCAAGACCTACGGAATCCCGTACGTGTTCTCCACGCCCATGCTCTTCATCAACAGCGACCTGTTCCGCAAGGCCGGTCTGGATCCCACGAAGACTCCGAAGACCTGGGACGAGGTGGCAACCGCCGCCGCCGCGATCGGCCGGTTGCCGGGGACCACGGGTGGTGCCTACCTCAGCTGCCTGGACGCGACGTCCGGTGGGGACTGGTGTCTGACCGGGATCGTGCGTTCGGCAGGTGGTCGGCTGCTGTCCGAGGACGCGGCGAGCGTTCCGTGGACGGATCCACGCACCGTGAGTGCGTTCGCCGAGATGCAGAAGATCGCGCACGCCGGTCCGAACGCACTCGCCAACGTCAGCGGTTCGGATGCCCAAGACGCCTTTCTCCGAGGCGATCTGGGAATGCTGCTCACCTCGGCAGCACTGCAGAACTCGATCCTGACATCGTCGGAGGGCAAGTGGCAGGCGGCGGCTGCGCCGATGCCGGGCTTCGGCAATGCACCCGCAGTGCCGACGAACTCGGGTTCGGCGTTGTTCATCCTCGCAAAGGATCCGGCGAAACAGCGGGCCGCATGGGAGCTGATCAAGTTCCTGACGAGTCCGGAGTCGGAGACGACGATCACCGAGAACATCGGGTACGTCCCGTTGCGGGCCTCTCTGATCGACGATCCGGAATACCTCAAGTCGTTCGCCGATGCGCATCCCGGTTTCGTCAGGCCCAACGTCGCCCAGCTCGACCGGCTCGAACCGTGGGTGTCGTTCCCTGGGCCGAACTATCAGCAGATCCGAACGCTGCTGAACAAGGCCGCCGACGCGATCGTGTATCGCAACGCCGATCCGGAGCACACCTTGAGCACCGCACAATCCGGGGCCCAGGCCCTGATGGAGAAGTGAGGAGATGACATGACCACTCTCGTCGACTCCCCGTATCGCACCCCCGGACGTTTCGTCGAGTGCGTACCGCCGGAAGTCCGTTCCGGTGAGGTGCCGGTCGCCAAGCGACCTGTGCTGCGTCGCCTGGCCGGGTCCGCGGTTCCGTATCTGTACCTGGTGCCGGCGTTGGCGGGCCTGGTGATCTGGGTCTACTCGCCGTTGGTACAGACCTTTCAATTATCGTTCTACGACTGGAATCTCGTCCCCACGTCCCCGGCTCACCCGGCAGGGTGGTCCAACTACGTCGAAGCGCTGCAGTTGCCCCAGCTGGGCCGCGCGACGATCAACACCCTGCTGTACCTGATCGGATTGCTTCCGTTCACCATCGTCATCCCGGTCATCGTCGTGCTCGTCTCACAGCGCATCCACGGGAGGGCCCGAGCGTTCTACCGTGCGGTCATCTTCGCGCCGTACCTGATCGCGCCCGTCGTCACCGCCATCATCTGGAGGTGGCTGCTCGACCCCGGCGGTCTCGTGAACCAGATACTCGGGATGTTCGGCATCGCGCCGATCTCCTTTCTGCGCGACCCCAACTGGGCGATGTGGTCGATCGTGCTGATCGTCGGTTGGCAACTGCTCGGCTTCGCAGTCCTCGTCGTGTCGGCGGGTATGTCGGGCATATCCGAGGACTATGCGGCCGCCGCGCGCACCGACGGTGCCACCGAACGCCAGATCACCTTCAAGATCACTCTCCCGCTGCTGTCGCCGACGCTTCTGTTCATGGCGACGCTCACCATCTTGTCGGCCGCCCAGCTGATGTTCCCGATGATCCAGACGTTGACCATGGGTGGGCCCGGGGATTCCACGACCAACCTCTACTACCTGCTCTACGACACCGCCTTCGGTTCGTTCGACGTCGGGCTGGCCTCGGCCGCCAGCGTCCTGTTCTTTCTGGGCTTCGGACTGATCGCGTGGGGTGCCGTGTGGCTGATGGACCGATGGAGCTTTCATGATGACTGACAACGCCATTCGCGATCGAGTTCGGGGCTTCGGAGGACACCTGGTCCTCGGCGCGATCGCGGTGTTCAGCTTGGTTCCCATCCTCTGGATGTATCTCACGGCTCTGCGGCCTCGCGGTGAGGTGCTCGATCGTTCGGTCCTGCCGCACGGGATGAGCCTGGACAATCTGCGCGTGGCCGCGGACCTCCTCCCGCTGGGCAGCCTGATCGGGAACACTGCACTGATGGCTTGTGGAGTCGCCGCCTGTCAGCTGTTCACCGCTCTCCTCGCGGCATATGCGTTCGGGCGTTGGAGGTTTCGCGGTGACAAGGTGGTGTTCCTGGTCTTCGTGGCCACGTGGCTGGTGCCGTTCCAGGTGACGATGCTGCCCAACTACGTCCTCTTGTCACAGCTCGGCTGGCTGAATACTCTGACCGGGGTGATCATTCCGCAGGTCACCGCGCCGTTCGCGGTGTTGTTGCTTCGTCAACACATGCGCTCGTTCCCGCGTGAACTGCTCGACGCCGCGCGGATGGATGGTCGATCGCACTGGAACACGCTGTGGACCGTTGTCGTGCCGTCGATGCGTGGACCTCTTGCAGCACTTGCCATCTTGCTCTTCGTCACGGCGTGGAACGAGTATTTCTGGCCACTTCTGGTGCTGTCCGATCCGGCGTCGGTCGTGCAGATCGGGCTCCGCAGCCTGATCACCGAGGCAGGCACCGACTACGGTGCGATGATGGCGGCTGCCGGCTCATTGTGCGTGCCGATCCTGGCGGTCTACGTGGTCTTGCAGCGTCAGGTTGTCAATGCCTTCGTCCGTTCCGGGTTGCGATGAGTCGGCAGCAGCAGGGCAGTGGACGCCGGCCGCCGGTCTATCGTCAGGTGGAGAGCGAGGTGCTGCGCCGAATCCGGGAGGGCGAACTGGAGCCGGGACAGCGGCTGCCCACCGAGAGTGACCTCGCGGTCGAATGGGGCGTCAACAGACTCACCATCCGTCAGGCCATCGGCGAGCTCGCGCGCGCCGGACATGTGACGGTCCGCCAGGGGTCGGGCACCTATGTCAGCGACAGGCCCGTCGTCGTCGACGTCGACCTTCCCCGGATGCCGTCGACCGACGCGGACGCCGGCAGCACCGCATCCATCGCCGAGTTCGTACAGGAGGGCCAGACCGAGACACTGGTGGACGCGGTTTCCGACGACCGCGATCACGATGCTGTCGAGGCGCTGGGGGTCGACGGCCCGTTCGTGCGCATCGACACGGTCGTGGCGACCGGCGACCAACCGCTGTTCGTGTGCAGTTACTGGCTCGAAGCGGTGCGGTTTCCCGGGTTCGCGGATCGGGTGGGGAGTCGAGTCGCACTGTACGCGTTGCTGCGCGACGACCACGGTCTGCGGCTACAGCATGCGTGGCGGTCGTTGACGGCGATCGTGGCGAACCGTGATGATGCCGCGTTGCTGTCGGTTCCCGCCGGGAGTCCGGTCATGCTCCGGGACGGCGTCAACGTCGACGAGACCGGCAGGCCCACGGTCTATCTACGTCGCCGAATCCGAGGGGACCGCATCCGCTTCATGCTGAGGTACGACACGTCCTGACGTGCGTTGTCGGGGCGGTGGGTGGCGCGGCTGGGTGTCGCGACGGGAACGCGGACATCAGCTGACCGCAATGGCGGTGATCATCGGACTCATCGATGATCCCGACCGACAGGACAGCGACATGGCCACCGACACCGCGCCCGAGCCTTACGAATTCGCGATCGACGAAGCGCAGATCGCAGATCTGCACGCCCGGCTGGACCGGACCCGATGGCCGAAGCAGATACCTGGCGGTGAGAGTGGCCGCGGGGTGCCGGTGGCCGATGCCCGGCGATTCGCACAGGCGTGGCGTGAGCTGGACATGCGGTCGGTACAGGACGAGATCAATCGGCTCGCCCAGTTCATCGTGGAGATCGACGGCGAGCCGATCCACTTCGTCCATCGACGATCATCGCGACCGGACGCGGTGCCGTTGTTGCTGTTACACGGCTGGCCGGGCTCGGTGATCGAGTTCCTCGATATCGTGCCGACGCTCACCGAACCGACAGAGGTGGGCCACCCCGCATTCCATGTGGTCGTCCCTTCACATCCGGGCACGGGACTGGGGGAGCCGACCACATCCTCCGGTTGGGGAGTCGACCGGACCGCCCGCGCATATGTTCGGCTGATGAGCCTGCTCGGATATGCGAGGTTCGTCGTGCAAGGCGGCGATCACGGTGCGGTGATCGGCCCGCATCTGGGGCGCGTCGCACCGGACTCGGTTCTCGGAATACACGTGAACGCAGCAACTCTCGGGTTCATGCCGTTCGGTCCGGTCGACGACGACGAGCGCGGTGCGCTGAGCTCCCGAGATCTGGAGCGGTTGGCGCTGATCGACGATTTCCTGACAGATGGCAATGGCTACAACGTCATTCAGGCCACTCGCCCGCAAACAATCGGCTACGGGCTCGAGGACTCGCCGGTTGCGCTGCTGACCTGGATGCTGGAGAAATTCGAGGCATGGACCGGGGATTCGCGCATCCTCGACGACGCCCGGTTCCGCTTCCTCATGCTGGCCAACATCTCCGCATACTGGTTCCGGCGCAACGCCACCTCCACCGCCAACAACGTGTACGCCGAGTACCGCAGCCTGTTCGCCGATCCCGAGGCATTCGTGTCGTCCGGTGTACCCACTGCGGTTCTCGCGCTGCGGGGAGATCCGTCCATCCGGCGGTTCGCCGAACGGTCGAACCACATCGTTCAGTGGTCGGACGTCGACGCGGGCGGGCATTTCGGCGCTCTCGAGGCCGGAGATGTGCTGCGCGATGATCTGGCGCGGTTCGTCACCAGGGTGCTGGCGGCACCGGATCGTCGGGAAACGGTGGCACCGGCCCCGGGCCGCTGAGCATCGATCATCGTCGTCGCGTCGTGTCCTACCTGGTCCGGCCTGCTCGGGTGGCTACTCTTGCCCGACAGCACCTCCTCATGATCGGAGCGGTGGACATGGGTAAGAAACGCAAATTGATCGAACGGCTCGAGGCCGAGATCGAGCGCCTCACCAATGAACTCGCCGACGCGCAGAAGTCGGCGCGCAAGCGGGTGAAGAAGGCCGAGCGCGAAGCTGCCCGACTGCGTGCCGAACTGAGCGAGCGGGTGAGCCGGGACGCCCGCGGCGAGAAAGCCGTCCCGGCTGGGAAGTCCGGCGGCGATGGCTCGAAGTCTGCCAAGGCAGGCACGAAGGAATCGACGAAGATCAAGCCCGGCAAGTCCTCGTCAGGCTCCGGGAAGAAACAAGGCGGCGAGGCCGACTCGGCGATAGTCGAGTCCGCGCCAGAATCTGCGAAGAACACCGGACAGAAGAAGGCGACAGCGTCGAAGGGTACGGCCGCGAGCGAGCCGGATCGCGAGGCCGCCTCCTCGGTACCGGAGATCAAAGTCGCTGCCGACAAGTCGAAGTCGGCGACCACCGCGGATGATGACGCGACCACGCCGACGACGCCAAGCTCGCCCGAGGTGGCCCCGCGAAAGGCAGCGCCACGGAAAACCCCCGCCAAGAAGGCATCGCCACGACCGGCGACCACGCGAAGTGCGCCGCCGTCACCGGAGTCCGCCGCGGAATCGCCGGCTCGTAAAGCTGTCGCGAACTGGCCGACGTCGCTGCCGGACCGGCGGACCGGGCCCACCGTGGTCCAGTTGCGGGCACAGGCGAAGGACAAGGGCATCAAAGGGTATTCCTCGATGACCAAGGCCCAGCTCATCGAGGCATTGCAGTAGACGCACGGGTCGGGATCGGTCTGAGCCGACCGACGGGCCCGATCGTGTCGAACACCGGTCCGTCGGACCTCCCCGAAGGCGCGCCGCCGACTGCGGGCATCCCCTGGCAACGGCCTGGACACCTGTCTAGGATGGGATGTGTCGAGCCGGAGTCGACTCGGGTGAACAGTGTTTAACCTGAGTGGACATCGTTGTGGCGCGCCCATAGGGTGGGTCCACCGGAAGTTCAGCGTATGCAGTCGCGGAAGGAAGCAAGCGGACAATGTCGCAGACCGTCAAGGGTGTCATTTCACGGAGCAAGGGTGCGGCGACCGAATTGGTCGACGTGGTGGTGCCCGATCCCGGAGCGCGCGATGTGATCGTGACGATCCAGGCGTGCGGGGTCTGTCACACCGACCTCGCGTACAAGCAGGGGGGTATCAACGACGAGTATCCGTTCCTGCTCGGACACGAGGCCGCGGGCATCGTGGAGTCGGTCGGTTCCGACGTGACCCATGTCGCGGTCGGGGACTTCGTCGTGCTGAACTGGCGGGCGGTGTGCGGCGAGTGCCGGGCCTGCAAGCGAGGGCGACCGTGGTACTGCTTCGACACCTTCAACGCGAGTAAGGCGATGACGCTCACCGATGGGACCGAGTTGACCCCGGCGTTGGGGATCGGGGCGTTCATCGAGAAGACCCTGATTCACGAATTGCAGTGCACCAAGGTCAATCCCGAAACCGATCCGGCTGTGGCCGGGCTGTTGGGCTGCGGGGTGATGGCCGGTCTGGGCGCGGCGATGAACACCGGCAACGTCGGGCGTGGGGACTCGGTCGCGGTGATCGGCTGCGGCGGGGTCGGCGACGCGGCGATCGCCGGTGCGAAGCTGGCAGGCGCCACCACGATCATCGCCATCGATCGGGATGCGGCGAAGCTGGAGTGGGCGACCGATCTGGGTGCCACCCATACGATCAACGGCGCCGAGGTCGAGGACGTGGTCAGTGCCGTGCAGGATCTGACCGACAGCAACGGTGTCGATGTGGTTGTCGACGCGGTCGGCCGTCCGGAGACCTACAAGCAGGCGTTCTACGCCCGTGACCTGGCCGGTGTCGTGGTGTTGGTGGGTGTGCCGACGCCCGAGATGACCCTGGAATTGCCGCTGGTGGACTTCTTCTCGCGCGGCGGGGCACTGAAGTCGTCGTGGTACGGCGACTGCCTGCCCGAGCGTGACTTCCCGATGCTGATCGATCTCTACGAGCAGGGCCGGTTGCCGTTGGACAAGTTCGTCACCGAGCGGGTCGGTCTCGGTGACGTCGAAGCCGCGTTCTCGGCGATGGAGGCAGGCAAAGTGTTGCGGTCGGTGGTGGAGCTCTGACCAAGATCTGGCAGGGCTCCCTCTCGTGATCAGTGAGGGAGCCCCGCCAGATCACCCGGCGAGCAACGGTGCTGCCGGGGTTCGATCCGACGAGGCGAGTTCGAGCAGGTCGAGCGTCGGGCCGACCGTGCCGAAGATGGCCGCCATCGCGTTCAGCGCAGCCTGATGCTGCTCAGGAGGAGCAGACGTCGCGTCGGAGGCCACGAACATCTCGAAGTCGCGCTGCTGCCCCGAGCGCACCGTCGATTCCACACAGACGCTGGTCACCACGCCGGTCACGACCAGACTGGTGATGCCTTTCGCGCGCAGGACAACCTCGAGATCAGTGTAGAGAAAGGCGTCGAACCGGTTCTTGTCGATGACGACGTCACCGGGCTGAGGGGTCAGCTCGTCGATCACGTCGGCGTCCCAGCTGCCACGCACGAGAGGTGGTGGGTCGGCTGGGAGCGGCCCCGAGACGAGCGTCGGCATGTCCAGGAAGTCCGCGCGGTAGCAATGTCGTGTGTAGATCACCGGGATCCCACGTTCACGAGCCGCTGCGACGGCATCGACATTTCTCGCGATGACCCGCTCCATGTCCGGCAGCCCGCGGCCGGCAAGTGGTAGAGAACCTTCCGGGTGGGCGAACCCGTTCTGCATGTCGATGATGAGAAGTGCTGTGGTCATGGTTCATTCTCCGATGATCGCCGGGACGGCAAGATGCCACGCGGTGTCCTGCTGGTATGCGTCGGCCGCCCGCAGGACGACCGACTCCTCGAAAGGGCGTCCGGCGAGTTGCATTGCGATCGGGAGCCCCGTGTCGGTGAATCCGATGGGCACTGATATCGCCGGATTTCCGACTGCGTCCCAGTACGCAGTATTGACCTTGCTGAACCATGAAAGGTCGACGCCTAGTTCTGCGTAGGACAGCGCGCCGGTGAAGCACGTGGGTGTGACGATCAGGTCGACGTCCGTCAGCAGATCGCCCACCGCCTTGTGCGCAACACGTCGGACACGCTGCGCCTGAACATAATCTGCTCCGCTGTAGGCGGTTCCTCCCGGAAGGGACAGCCGCAGTGAGGGTGAATAGTCGCCCAGCCTGCTCTGCGCATCCGGCCGGTGGTATGCGAGGGTCTCACCAGCGTTTGTCACCAACAACGCCGAGATGAGCTCGTCGTAGTACGGCAGCCGCACGTCGGTCACCGTCGCCCCGCGAGCTCGGAGAACGGCCACCGCGGCCAGAACATGGGGTACGAGAGTGGGTTCGGCTGCGATTGCATCGAAGCCGCTGCGCAGGTCGACGCCGATTCGCAGCCCGGTCAGGTCGCCGGTGAGGTTCGCGAAGTAGTCGTCGACCGGAGTATCGATGGATGTCGGATCGCTCGGATCGTCCCCGGCCAGCACGGAGAGCATGACCGCACAGTCGCGAGCGCTGCGTGCCATCGGTCCGATGTGATCGAGGCTGTAACCGAGTGGTACGCAACCCGATTTGGGTACCCGTCCGAACGTGGGCATGAGGCCGGTGATGCCGCAGTATGCGGCAGGGATGCGGATGCTCCCACCGGTGTCCGTGCCCAGGCCGCCAAGGAACATCCCGGTGGCCACCCCTGATCCGGTGCCGGAGCTCGAACCCCCTGGCCAGTGTTCGAGGTTCCACGGGTTACGAGGCAAGGGAAAATCGCGGTCGAGGTCTGGGAGTCCGGATGCGAATTCCATCGTGGCGAGTTTGCCCATGATGACTGCACCCGCCTCGCGGAGTCTGCGGACCACCACGGCATCCCCGTGACTCCAAGCCGGATCCAGGACGAGGCTCTGAGCAGTCGACGGGACCTCGGCCGTGGTGATGATGTCCTTGATGCCCACGGGTATACCGTGCAACGGCCCCAATGGACGGCCGCTAGAGCGGATTTCGTCTGCGGCCGCGGCCGAGGCCAGGGCCTGCTCGGAGAACCGCGCCAGGTAGGTTCCGATTGCTGCATCGTGCTGATCGGCGGTGTCGAGACACTGTCGGACGAGATCGGTGCTCGTGAGTTTTCCGGTCGCGACGGCCTCGGCGGCGTCGGTCAGAGTGAGTGCAGTGGAATCCTGCGGTGATACGACGGTCATGCCGGCACCTCGGTTGGTGAGTCGAGCAGCGCCGGAACGTCGCGGTGCCACGCCGTGGCCTGCTGGTAGGCGTCACCCACGCGCAGGATCGTCGCCTCCTCGAACGGCCGTCCGGCAATCTGCATCGCCAAGGGGAGCCCGGCTGCATTGCACCCAATGGGCACGCTGAGGGCGGGATTGCCAGTGGTGTCCCAATATCCGGTGTGCATCGGGCCGGTGCTGCCCGCTGACAGACGCTCGACAAACGAGCCCATCTCCGAATAGTTCGGGGCTGCCACGGAAGTCGTGGGCGTGATGATCACGTCGACATCCTCGTGGAGGGTGGCAAGGGCGCGTCGTCCCGCGCGACGGCAGCGCTGTGCCTGCACATAGTCGGCGGCGCTGTAGAACACACCCGAGCCCACGGTGATCCGGGTCGCGGTGAAGTAGTCCTCCCACCGCGTCGAGAGATCGTCGCGATGATAGGCGAGGGCCTCGCTGAGCATGATCACCATGTCGGCGATGCTCATCTCCTCGTAGTAGGGCAGCTCGACGTCGACGATCTCCGCGCCTCGGGAGCGGAGGTCGTCGAGTGCCGCGATCCACAGAGCGGGTAGTGATTCGTCCTCGGTATCGCCGACGAAACGCTCCAGACGGTCCACGCCGATCTGCAGACCCGTCAGGTCCCCGGACAGGGCAGCGCAGTAGTCGTCGACCGGAATGTCGATGGCAGTCGGATCGCTGGGGTGATGGCCGGCAAGAGTGTCGAGCATGAGTGCACAGTCTCGAGCGCTACGTGCCATCGGACCGATGTGGTCCAGGCTGTAACCAAGTGGTACACAACCTGATTTGGGAACTCGGCCGAACGTGGGCATCAGGCCGGTGATACCGCAGAAGGCGGCCGGAATGCGAATGCTGCCGCCGGTGTCGGTGCCGAGCGCGCCGAGTACTGCGCCCGCACTCACCGCGTTTCCGGAGCCTGAACTGGAACCTCCCGTCCAATGATCGGTGTTCCAGGGATTGCGTGGAATCGGAAAAGGTTTGTCGAAATCGGGTGCGCCGATGGCGAATTCCATCGTCGTCAGCTTGCCCATGATAATGGCCCCGGCGGCCCGCAGCCGCTGAACCACGACTGCGTCGCCGTGGCCCCACGCGGCATCGAGAATCAGGCTTTGCGCAGTCGACGGCGCCTCGGATGTGGTGATGATGTCTTTGATGCCGATCGGGATCCCGTGCAGCGGACCTGCGATCCGACCGGCTGCGCGTTCGTGATCGGCGTGACGGGCGGCTCGACGTGCCTGGTCGGTGAAGCGACTCAGGAACATGCCCGTCGCCTCGTCGTGTGCGTCGGCCACGGCAATCGCCTGTTCGACGAGTTCGGAACTTGAGACGGAGCCATCGGCAAGTGCTGTCGCGGCGTCTGTGAGTGTGGTCAACGTGGGCATCTCAGCTCCTCTGGTAACGCGGGTCGAAGGTCAGCGCCGGCTCCTCGTATCGCACGCCCGGCATCGCGTAGAGCTGCTCCACACGAGCGCGGCTGGGTGCGAATCCAGCGACCAACAACTCGAGATCGTCGTCGGTCGGGGTCAATCCGTGCATCTGCAGCAGGGATTCGACGATGGTCTTGTCTTCCATCGGTTTTCCTCTCTTTCAGGCGACGCTCACGGATGTGAGGTCGACAAACCAGGATTTTGGTTGGACGAAGCCGTGCACGGCGGGGCTGAGCGCGCGCGGATCGCGGTCGTTGAATGCAGTGAGCCATGCGGCGTCGCGTGTGAGCAGCCCGGAGACCTCCGCATAGATCCGACTGCGAGCTTCGGCGTCGATGGTGGCCGCTGAACGGGCCAGCAACGTGTCCACGGCCGGATTCGAGTAGTGACCGATATTCGTGGGCGATCCACTGGTGAACAGGAGGGTCCAGAAAGCCTCTTGGATGAAGGTCAGCGATATGTTGATCGCGTCGGCGTCGTCGGGGATCGTGCCTCCGGAGAATGCGGTGAGCATGGTGGCCCATTCGATCGGCTTGAGATCGACGTGGACGCCGATTTTCGCAAGATCGGCTTGCATCGCCTGATTCATCGAACCGGGCTGCATATTTCCGGAGCCGCTGGTGGGGTAGGAGACCGACATCGAGAATCCGTGCGGGAAACCAGCTTCGGCGAGCAGCTGGCGCGCTTTGTGCGGGTCGTGGCGGTAGACGTCGTTGCCTGGCCGATAGGCGAGACTCGCCCGGGGTGCGATCTGGTTGGCAGCGTCGGCCGTCTCTGCCAAGAGGTTGTCGGCGATCGAAGGCCGGTCGATCGCATAGTTGAGCGCCTGCCGCACCCGGACGTCGTCGAGAGGTTTCTTGCGTACATCGAAGATCCACGGCCAGGCGTGGTCGTAGGAATTGGTCAGGACTCGGTAGCCATGTGAGTCGAGCCACGCGATGTCATCTGGGTTGGGTGCCTCGGCCCAGTCCACACTCCCCGAGCGGAGTGCCGCGAGCCGAGATGATGCATCCGGAACGGGTAAGAGCACGAGTCTCTTCAGCTTCGGTTCTCCGCGCCAGTAGTCGGGGTTGGCACGGAAGACCACTTGTTGTCCACGGCGCATGGACTCGTATACGAACGGCCCCGTACCGACGGGGTGTGATCCGAATGCGCTGCCCCACTTCGTGATCGCGGACGGACTGGCGATATAGACGAAGACCAGGTCCTCGGGCAGGTGTGAGTAGATCCCGTTGGTGTCGATAGCGATCGTCGAGTCGTCGATCTTGTGATAGTCGGCGAAACCTGCCAAGGACAGCGCGGCACGGCCGGCGGCGGAAGCGCTGTACTGCGGAGACTTCGGGTCGAGGTAGCGGTCGAGGTTGAACATGACCGCGTCGGCGTCGAAGGGAGTGTTATCGGTGAACCGCACGCCCCGACGGAGATGGAATGTCCACCGGGTTCGCGACGGAGAGATCTCCCATGACTGTGCCAGTGCTGGTACGACTTTCGGCGTCTCGTTCGACTGCAGAAGATCGTAGCGGGTCAGTCCCTCATAGAGGGAGTTGCCGACGAATCTGTTGCCCTCGTAGCCTTGGTTCCCGGCCAGGGTGGTGTCCAATGACGGGATGTCGGACGCGGTCATCGCGATCCGCAGTGAGCCAGGATGAGTGGCGGTGTCGTGCGCGTCCTGGCTCTGGCATCCCGTCGTTACGAGGACCGCGGTGAGCAGCGCCACGACGACTCGCGTCGGCCGGATGTGGGTCATCGACCCTCCTTTCGGGCAGGGGATATCGCCGCGGGTCCGGGTGTCGGGCCGCGGGATCGCCGGTCGGATCAGCCGACGGCGGGTGACATCAGTTCGGCGGGATCTCGGTGGACACAGGACGCAAGATGCTGTGCTGCCCTGGCCCGGAGATCCGGCCACAGTTCGGCACATTCCGCAACAGAGACCGGGCACCGAGTGCGAAATCCGCAGCCGCTCGGCGGGGCTGTGGGACTTGGTAGCTCACCTTCGAGCACGATGCGTTCGCGTCCGAGGCCAGGGGTGGCAGACAACAACGCCGACGTGTACGGGTGATATGCGTTTGACCACAAGTCTGTTGCAGGAGCCTGTTCCACGATGCGGCCGAGGTACATGACCGCGACACGGTCCGACACGTGCTGAACCACGGCCAGGTCATGGCTGATGAACACGAACGCAAGGCCGAGATCGCGTCGGAGGTCCGACAACAGGTTGAGAATCTGTGCTTGCACGCTCTTGTCGAGTGCGCTGACCGCCTCGTCGCAGATCACCACATCTGGTTCGGTGGCCAGCGCTCGGGCGATCGCGGCGCGTTGCAACTGTCCGCCGGACATCTGGTGCGGATAGCGATCGGCGTACACGGGGTCCAGGCCGACTCGGTCGAGTAGGTCCGGAATGCGCTGTCGGCGCTGGGACCGCGTGTGACCGTGCGCGCGGAGGTTGAAGGCCAGGGAATCGAAGAGCGTCAGTCGCGGATTGAGGCTCGTCTGCGGATTCTGCGGGACCACCTGAACCCGGCGACGGAACTCCTTGAGGCCGCGGCCGCGCAGTCGTGCGATGTCCTCGTCCTCGAAGAACACCCGCCCGCTGTCGGGCTGGAGAAGCCGCAGAACCACTTTGATCGTCGTCGACTTTCCACAGCCGGATTCGCCCACGATGCCGAGCGTTTCGCCGCGGGACACGGTCAGATCCACGTTGTTCACGGCACGCACACCGTTGCCGAAAGTCTTGGTGATGCCCTGGGCCTCGAGCAGGATGTCAGTCATACGGCGTGCTCCTGTGCGTCAGGCGATTCGGCGGTCGTCACAGGGCAGGCGGATGACCGGGACGGCGCGATCTGCATCAGTGGGGGTTCTTCGTCGCGACACTCAGCGCGCGCAATCGGGCAGCGAGGTGCGAATGCGCATCCGGCGCCGACCTCGCCGGTGAGCGGGGGCCGACCGCCGATAACGGTCAGTTCACCGCGCCTTGCGGTGGGTGACGGCAGCGAGGCCAGAAGGCCCGTCGTGTACGGGTGACGAGGTGTTTGGAGAACCTCACGGGCCGTGCCTGATTCGACGATGGCTCCGGCGTACATCACCGCAACCTGGCCGTCGAGTTCCTCGGCGACACCGACATCGTGGGTGACCATGACCAGTGTCATCCCCATGCGGCCCTGCAGCTCGGTGAACAGTTCGAGCACCTGCGCCTGCACGCTGACATCGAGGGCGCTGGTGGGTTCGTCGGCGATGAGGACGTCGGGTTGACACGAGACCGCGATCGCGATCGCCACACGCTGCCGCATCCCTCCGGAGAGCTGATGCGGGCGGCTGCGCAGCACTCTGACCGGATCGGCGATTCCCACGAGTCCCAAGAGTTCGACGCACCGGTCGTTGGTTTGCCGACGCGTCCTGGTCATGCGGTGCACGTGGAGCACCTCTGCGAGCTGTGCGCCGACGCTGCGCAACGGGTCGAGCGCTGCGGCGGGATCTTGCGGGACCATACCGATGGTCCGCCCCCGGATCGACCGCATGTCGGGCTCACTCAAGGACAGCAGATCACGGCCTTCGAAACGTACGGTGCCTCGGCTGTGCGCCGACGATCCGTAGAGCCTCAGGATGCTGCGGGCGGTCACCGACTTCCCGCTACCACTTTCACCAAGGAGGACCAGGGTGGCGCCGGCGTTCACGCTCAGGGACACCCCGCGAAGCGCGCGGACCGCCGACTCTCCGGCGCCGAAGGTCGTGGTGAGGTCAGTGACCTCCAGGCGTGGGCTCATCGGGTCCGCCGCCGGATGTCGAGGGACGTGTCGAGTGCGTCACCGAGCATGTTGAAGATGAACGACGCCGCGAAGATCAGGAACGCAGGGATGAGCGCTGCCGCGGGATGAGAGAACAGATACTGGCGTTGGTCGTTGATCATCTGGCCCCATTCCGGATCAGGGGGTGCTACGCCGAGGCCGAGGAACGAGAGTCCACCGGCGAACACGAGGGAGAGCCCCACAAGGCTTGTGCAATAGACCACCAAGGTGGGCGCGACGTTGGGCAAGATCTGGCGCGAAGCGATCGAGAGGCGGGATGCGCCGCTGACGCGCGCGGTCTCCATGAAATCCATCCCGGTGATCGACAATGTCTCGGTTTCGGCGACCCGGGCCACCGGGGGTATGAGCACGATGGCAAGCGAGACCACGGTACTCGTGGTCCCGGCCCCCAGCGAGGTCGCGATCGCGATCGCCAACAGCACTGCGGGAAATGCGTAGAAGACGTCGAGGGTTCGCATGATGCCGGAATGAACCGTGCGACCGGCCATCCCCGCGGCGATGCCGAGAAAGGAGCCGATGGAGCCCGCGATGATGACCGGAAGCAATGCGGCGGCCATGCTCGGACGGGCACCGGCGACGAGACGGTCGAGTACGTCCCTGCCGAGGCCGTCGGTCCCGAGTAGATGCCCGTCGGAGCCGACCCCCAGCATGCGTTGATCCAGATCGCCCGACGTCGGATCCGTCACCAGGTACGGACCGACCACGCAGAGGAGCACGAGCCCTGTCGCCAGACCTCCGTAGATCCAGAGGGCGGGTGTGCCCGTCGGTATCCGGGACCGCGTCGACGTGAGGACGTCGGCGACCCGGGTGCGGCCGGCGGGTTCGCCGAGCGCACGGGGTTCGGTGGCGACAGTGGTCATGAGGTCCTCACTCGGGAGTCGATCATTGCCAGCGTCATGTCGACGACGATGTTGATCAGGACGAAGGCAACAGCGCAGATCAGGACACCCGCCTGCGTCACCGGCAGGTCGCGAGACGAGATCGATTGGAACAGTACGAGTCCCAGACCCGGCCAGTTGAAGATGGTCTCGACGAAGACGACGCCGCCTAGGAGATAACCGATCTGCAGGCCGATCATGGTGATAAGGCTGGGCGTCGCGTTGTGGAAGGCGTGCACCAGCACCCGATTACGAGAGAGGCCTCTTGCCCGCAAGGCCTCGATGAACTCCATCGACATCACGCTCGACAGTGATGACCGGAATGTTCGGGCGATGACACCGGCGGGAACGAGGGCTGCGGTGAGTGCAGGCAGGAAGCCGTGCCAGAGCGTGTCCAGGACGCCGGGATCGTCGCCGAACCCGGACATTCCCGACACGGGAAAGAGGTTGGTGGGCAATGCAATGTAGACGATGAGGATCAGCGCCACCGAGTACTGGGGTGCGGACAGGCCGACAGAGCTGCTGACGGAGGCGATCTTGCCGACGCCACGCGGACGAAGAGCTGCGATCGCACCGAGTATGAGGCCGAGTCCGACGGCGAGTACCGTCGCGTAGACCGCGAGGACGAGGGTGTTCGCGAACGCATCGACAACCATACCGAAGACCGGGCGCTGCTGGGAGATGCTGGTACCGAGATCGCCGGTGGCAACCCGGCTGAGCCATTCCCAGAACTGTACGGGCAGCGCGCGATCCAGGCCCATCTGCTGTGTGAGTGCCTGCTTGGTCTCTTCCGAGGCTCCGGTGCCTGCCAGGAGGGCGACGGGGTCTCCGGGAATCAGTTTGACGGTCAAGAAGACGATGACCGCGACTCCGAACAGGATCGGGATCGCGAAAGCCATTCGCCGGCAGAAGAAGGCGACCATCACGCCTCCGGGATTTCGCGGTCGGCACGCTGGGCCACGGAGGAGAGCGCGATCCGGTCGCCCCTGTTGCGTAACAGGGCATAGTCGAAGGGCCGCATGTCCGCGTCCAGGATCAACTGCTCCATGCCGAGGATCGCATTGTCGACCTCGGTCTCGAGTACCGAAGCGAGTTCTTCATCCGCAGAAAGACTCTCGATGCGCAGCTCTGTGGCGCCGACGGACAACCCGGCGTCGGCGAGGAGGGTCCACCAGTCGCCGGAGAAAATGGTCGCGTCGATTGCGGCGGCCTCCGGGAAGCGGATGTAGTTGGTGTAGATGCCGGCCGGGCGTCCCCGGTGATAGCCGATGTACTCCAGCAGCAGACATGGTTCGCCCACTGAGCAGTCGAGTTTTTCTGCGACACGTCGCGGCATCGGTATGACGGTCTTCTCGAGCACGTGATTGGTCACGCCGCGGTCAGCGATTGGTTCTGATCCGTGCAACTCCGTGATCCGGAAGGAGAACCGTTGTGCCACAGCAAGAGTTCCGGTTCCCGGGATTCTCTCGATGACGCCCTCGTCGCGTAACAGTCCCAGCGCTCCGCGTACGGCCGCACGAACCTGACCTTCGGACACCATGATCGAGCTCTCAGCAGGCAAGTGCGATCGCGACGGCCTGTCGCCGTTGAGGATGTCGCTACGCAGGATGTCCCGCAGCCATCGGGACTGTCGGTCGCGGCGTCCGACGGGATTCGTGATCGTCATGTGAGCAATCCTGGATCTCTGGTGATTGTCGGCCCATATCGTCGGCGTAACGCTGCGGTTTCGCCGACGCCTGTGAGTGGATGTGCTGGTCAGGGCGCCGGTGGGCGCCGCTGCGCCGAGATCTCGGCTGCTTCCGCCTCGCTGCGCCAGGTCGACCGGTACTCCACATGATCAGCAGAGTTTCGGATGAAGGCGATGTCGAATATCGTTCCGTCGGGGTCCCGGATGAGCTGCTCGGCAAGCAAGACAGGTGCTCCGACCTCCACATCGATCAGTTCGGCGTCGTGGGCGTCGGCGACCGACGCCTCGAAGAGGAAGGTCGAAGAACCCACCCCGATTCCGGCGATCGACAGCATCCGGTACCAGTCGACGCCGATCATCTGGCGCGTGACACGGTGAGCGTGCGGATAGCGCATGTAGTTGCAGGCAGTGCCGAGTCGGATGTCGCCGAGCAATGCGATGTAGTCGATACGGAGCAAAGGTGTTCCGATCGCCACGTCGAAACGTCTGGCCAAGGCCTCACCCGCCGGTGTATCGGCCCATTCGATGATCTGCGTTCGCATCACCCCCGACCAGATTCCGGACGGTTCCGGGTCCACGACGCCGTGCAATTCGGCGAGCGAGGCTGTCGTCCTGGTGTGGGTCACCACGGTGCCGACGCCGCGGCGGCGGGTCACGAGGCCCTCACGCTGCAACTGATCGAGTGCCGAACGGACTACCGCTCGTGAGGCCCCGAACTCGGTGCGCAGTTCTTCTTCGCTCGGCAACCGTCCGTCCGGAAATGCTCCGGACAACACTTCCGTTCGGAGAAGATCACGGATTCTGCGGGTCAGAGCGGGTGAGGGTCCCGGCCGTGCGTGGTTCATGTCTATGAGCTTTACCGAACCCGCGGAACGTGCAACTTCTCCGAGCGCTCTGGCTCGATACGCTGGGAGTCGAAACGATTCATGCACACGACCTCCGTGAAGAAAGAGTGGATTGAAACAGATGAGCGACCTGCGCATCGACAACGTCGTCACCTCGGGCACCTTCTCGCTCGACGGCGGGACCTGGGACGTGGACAACAACATCTGGCTGGTCGGAAACGACGACGAGGTCGTCATCATCGACGCGGCGCACAGCGCACAGCCGATCCTCGACGCGGTCGGTGATCGGACGGTGAAGGCGATCGTGCTGACCCACGGTCACAACGATCACGTCACCGTCGCGCCCGAGCTGTCGGAGGCGACGGGAGCGCCTATCTGGCTGCATCCCGGCGATGACATGCTCTGGAACGACACACATCCCGGTGTTGCCCATGAGAACCTCGAGGACGGACAGCGAATCGACGTCGCCGGCACCACACTGCAGATCATCAACACACCGGGACACTCGCCCGGCTCGTCGGTGATCCATGTGCCCGAGGCCAAGGTGCTGTTCTCCGGTGACACGCTGTTCCACGGTGGTCCGGGCGCGACCGGCCGGTCGTTCTCGAGCTTCCCGACGATCATCGAGTCGATCCGCGACAAGATCTTCACCCTGGACCCGGAGACGGCGGTGCACACCGGTCACGGCGAGGGGACGAAGGTCGCCGACGAGGCGCCGCACCTCGAGGAGTGGATCAAACGCGGTAGCTGATCGGTGTTGCATGGGTCACATCTGGCGATGTGAGATGGACCGAACCGGACATGCCTGCTTTGGTTAGGTAATGCTTACCTTCCTTAACAGTAAATCGCCGTGGGCGATCGGTGCTTTCCGGATTGTCGTGGGCTTTCTGTTCTTCTGTCACGGCGCGTCCACGCTGCTCGGATGGCCTGTGGAACCACAGGGCGGGGCGACCGCGGAGTTCGGGGCATGGCCGTCGTGGTGGGCAGGCATCATCCAGCTCGTCGGCGGTGGCCTGGTGCTCGTCGGTTGGCAGACCCGGTGGGCGGCGCTCATCGGCTCCGGATCGATGGCGGTCGCCTATTTCTGGAAGCATCAGGCCGACGGTCTGCTGCCCATCCAGAACGACGGAGAGTCGTCTGCGATGTTCTGCTGGTCGCTGGCGCTCCTGGTCTTCATCGGCCCGGGCATGCTGGCCGTGGACAACCTGCGCGTCCGGCGCGCGGCGACCACATCGGCCGCCGACGAACCGGAACCTGCGCCGGCTTCCTGATCGGGCCGACGGCGGGCCTGAACCGCCGTGTCCGGCACCATCGGCCGGGTAACCTCTGACAATGACCTGCCTGCGCCCGCCCACGACCACCCGAGGTCGGGCGGGCGCGGTCATGCGAGCAGACGGGACGGTGCCGCGATGATGGCACTGGCCCGAGTGGTGGAGACGTCGGCAGCGGTCGCCGCGACTCGATCTCGCAAGCAGAAGACCGCCGAACTCGTTGCGCTTCTCGGGGATTCGACAAGACAGGAGATCCCGGTCGTGGTGGCGTGGTTGTCCGGTGCCGCCCGACAGGGCCGGCTCGGGGTCGGATGGCGCTCGCTGGTGTCCCTCGATGTCGCGGTGGCCGACTCGCCGTCACTCACGGTCCTGGGCGTCGACGAACTGCTGAGCGGACTCGTGCGGACCACCGGAGCCGGGTCAGGCGCGTTGCGCACCACGATCCTGACCGAGTTGTTCGCTGCGGCAACATCTCCCGAGCAGGACTTTCTCCGGCGTCTGTTGACCGGAGAGCTCCGGCAGGGCGCGTTGGCGGGCGTGATGGTCGACGCGATAGGCGCCGTGGCCGGTGAATCTGTCGACCTGGTCCGTCGCGCCCACATGCTGACCGGGTCGTTGACCGAGACCGCGGCACTGGCCGTGCAGGGTGGTTCGGATGCGCTGGCATCGGTGGGACTCGAGGTGGGCAGGGCTGTCGCGCCTATGCTGGCCACGCCTGCCGAATCCCTGGGCGCGGCCATCGATTCTCTCGGCCCGGAATTGATCGTCGACTACAAACTCGACGGCGCGCGGATTCAGGTGCATCGCAACGGCGACGACGTGTCGGTCTATACCCGCACGCTGCGCGACGTGACCGCAGCGGTCCCGGACATCGTCACGGTGGTGCGCGACCTACCTTGCCGTACAGCAATTTTCGACGGCGAGACGTTGACACTGGACGACGACGGACGGCCACGCCCGTTCCAGGACACCATGAGCAGATTCGGGTCGTCCGGCGATCTCGGTGACGACCCGCGATCCGTGCTGAAACCGTTCTTCTTCGACTGCTTACACCTCGACGGGGTGGATCTGATCGACCGGCCGCTGCGAGATCGTCTGGCGGCACTGACCACGGTTGCCTCGGGGCTGCGTATCCCGTTCGTCCTCGGTGCCGGAGTGGACGAGGCCCAGCGGTTCTTCGACGCCGCGCTGTCCGCCGGTCACGAAGGTGTGATGGTGAAGTCGCTGGACGGACATTACGCGGCCGGGCGGCGCGGAAAAGGTTGGCAGAAGGTCAAACCCGTCCACACCGTCGATCTGGTGGTGCTCGCAGCCGAATGGGGCTCGGGACGGCGCACCGGATACCTGTCCAATCTCCACCTCGGCGCCCGCGACGCCGACGGTGGGCGGCCGATCATGGTGGGCAAGACGTTCAAGGGCCTGACCGACGCGCTGTTGCAGTGGCAGACCGACGAGTTCCCGAAGCACGAGACCCATCGCGACGCGCACACCGTGCATCTGAGTCCTGAGATCGTCGTCGAGATCGAACTCGATGGTGTGCAGCGCAGTTCACGGTATCCCGGTGGGGTCGCGCTGCGTTTCGCCCGGGTGGTCCGCTATCGCCCCGACAAGACGTCCGAGCAGGCCGACACCATCGACGTGATCCGGACGATGCTGCCCTGATCGGTCTCCGGTCTCCGGTCGTCGATCTTCCGCGAGCATCAGCCCAGCGGCAGTTCGGCGACCATCGGTCCGGTCGGCTGGTCGGAACCGCCCGGCGGTTCGACGCTGATGCCCAGGGCCGCAGCCTGACCGAGATCCGGGATGACCGCGGTGGTCGACGGGGCCACGTCCTGGTCTGTCATCGTGCCCGCAGATGTGCTGCCGCTCGGACCGATCAACCACATCTGGTAGACCGTGCCGGGCTGAGGTGGTGGTACGTCGTTCATCACCAGGACGCCGGCATCCTCGGACGGGGAGTAGGTGACGGTGGCGTGACCGCCCGCGACTGCGCCAGACGATGTGCGTACGTCCTGTGCCGCGAACACCTGTGCGGCTGTCGGCTGTTGGCCGGACTCATCGGTGTTCGACGAAGCACCGATCACCCAGCCGAGGGCGCCGACGGCGATCGCGACGACGGCCGCGGCGGCGAGATAGACGAATCGGCGACGGCGGCTGCGGATCGGTACCGGTACCGTGTCCGACCGATCGGCTTGCGTCTGTGCGGCGTCGGTGACCTCTGCACGGACCACGGCCAGCACTCGGGCGCGCAGTGTGGCCGGGGGTCTCATCGCTGTTGCGTCCGACACGCGAGCCATCGCCTCGCGGGTGGCTCGGACCTCGCGCCAGAACTGTGCCCGGACGTCGGGCGACGCCTCGGCGACTGCTGCGGTGACATCGGCCAGTTCGGCGTCGGACACCGCGTCGAGTCCCACCGGCACCGCGAGTTCGAGGATCTCGTCGTCAGTCATCGTCGACTCCCAGGCAGTTGCGGAGGCGTCGCAGACCGTCGCGGATCCGGGACTTGATGGTCGGCAGCGCCACCGACAGGCGGTCGGCGACCTCGCGATACGAGAGTCCTTGGTAGTAGGCGAGATCCACCGATTCACGTTGGATTCCGGTGAGCGTCTGCAAGCAGTCGACGACCTCACGGGCTGTCTCCTGCGCGGTCACCGACTCGGCGACCTCGTCGAAACCGGTCCGCTGGTCCTCTGCGCCGTAGGTGATGTCGCGACGTGTGGCGGCCGATTCCGCTCGTACCCGATCGACGGCACGGCGGTGCGCGACCGTGATGAGCCAGGAAATGGCCGACCCGGCCCGAGGGTCGTAGGTGCCCGCCGACCGCCAGACCTGAAGGAAGACCTCCTGCGTGGTCTCCTCGCTGTAACCGGGATCGCGCAGGACGCGAAAGACCATCCCGTACACCCGGTCGCACGTCGAATCGTAGAACTCGGAGAACGCCGCCGTATCCCCCGACGCGATCCTCGCCAGCAGGACCGGGAGTGAGGTCCCGCCCGTGGCGGAGTCCACGGTCATCGAGGGTGTCCAGTACTCATCGTCGGTCAGCGTAACCGGCTGGACCCGAAGCCTCAATGGATGGTCGTACAGCTGGGAAATCACGGCGAACGCGGTGCCCGCGGCGGCCACGGCAGGAAGTACGACGTGCGTTGCTGGTACTCGCGATATCCCGGCCGGCGGCTCATCGATTCCTCCAGCAGTCTGGCACCGGTCGCGTGGACGAGGAAGTAGGTCATCGCAACGGGGGAGAGGACGGTGAGCACCCCCGGCCAAGACGACGCGGCGATCAGCCAGATGCCCCACCAGACACTGCTGTCGCCGAAGTAATTGGGATGTCGGGTCCACGCCCACAACCCGCGATCCATGATCGTGCCCCGAGAGTTCGGGTCGCTGGTGAACCGACGCAACTGTGCGTCGCCGACCGCCTCGAAGGTGAAGCCGAGAAGCCACAGGGCAACACCGACGACGACGGCGACGAGGGCGATGCCGCGGGTGGGCTCGGTGACCGCCGAGACCTGGATCGGGAGCGAGACGAACCACTGTGAGACACCCTGGATGACAAAGATCTTCCGTGCCACGGTGCGCAGCCCGTGACCACCGGACCGCGACAGCAATTCGGTGTATCGGGGGTCTTCACCCTTGCCTGCGGACTTGAGGTACATGTGCCACGAGAGACGTAGTCCCCAGACGCCGACGAGGATCATCAGCAGCCAGCGTCGGAAGACATCTCCGGGCCCGAGTACCAGTGCGAGCGCGGCGATGCCCACGAAGCCGAGCCCCCAGGCCACATCGACGACGTTGTATCGACCTATCCGATGACCGATCAGCATCGTGATGCCGTGTAGCACAGCGAGAAACACCACAGAGGCGGCGGCGATCACGAGGAAGGCGACCCATCCGCTCTGGCCCGACATCATCGGGCCCCTCCTTGCTCGGGGCGCGTGAACAGCACCTGGTGCACGTCGAGATAGCCGGCGCGAAAGCCTGCCTCGGAGTACGCGAGATAGAACTCCCACATGCGTCGGAAGGTGTCGTCGAATCCCAGACCCGCGAGCCTGTCCTGGGCGGAGAGGAAGCGTTCACGCCAGAGCCGTAGGGTCTCGGCGTAATGCGTTCCCATGGCGTGGGAACCGTTGAGACGCAACGTCGTGTGTGCACGAGTGACATCGTCGAGCGCTTTCAACGACACGAGTTGTCCGCCGGGGAAGATGTATTTGTGTACCCACGTGTGGGTGTGACGGGTGGCGACCAGCCGACGGTGGGGCATGGTGATCGCCTGGATCGCCACCCGTCCGCCGGGCGCCAGTACCCGATCGATCGTGTCGAAGAACGCCGGCCAGTACCGCTCGCCGACGGCTTCGATCATCTCCACCGACACGACCGCGTCATGGGTTCCTTGGACCTGGCGGTAGTCCAGCAGATCGATCTGCACCCGATCGGAGAGCCCGGCCTGTGCGACCCGTCGCCGGGCCAGATGTAACTGCTCGGTCGACAGTGTCACCGACTGTACTGTCGCACCACGCGCGGCCGCGCGTAGGCACAGTTCACCCCACCCGGTACCGATCTCCAGAAGGCGCGTCCCGGGACCGACGCCGGCGAGGTCGAGCAGGCGATCGATCTTACGGTGTTGCGCCGCAGTGAGATCCGACCACGGTGCGCGGGTTCCGGGCTGCAGATCCGCGAAGAGTGCGCTCGAATAGCTCATCGTATCGTCGAGGAAACTCTCGAACAGATCGTTCGACAGATCGTAGTGATGGGCGACATTCGATCGGGTGTTGGACTCGGAGTTGTCGTCGGACAGCGGATGTCGTGGGAGCACGATCGGGCGCAGCCACTGCAACGGCCGGGGGATCAGTCGGCTCATCCGTGCGGCGAACGGGGTGAGTGCGGCCACGAGGTCGTCGGCCGTCCAGTCCCCGGCCATATAGGCCTCGCCGAATCCGATCAGGCCGAATGCGCCGATGCGTCGGGCGAAGGCATCGGGGTCGCGGACGACGATTCTGGGGACCGGTCGCCGACGATGTGCCTCGGACGCTCGGGTGCCTCCGATGTCGTCGAGATGGTCGACCTCGACGTCGACCCGCCGGGCGGCGCTGCGAAAGAGTCGCGCCGCGACGCCACCGCGGATCCCGGAGATCGGACCCGACGGCACCCGGGTCACATCCGTCCAGTTGCTGATCGTGTGCGGACACATGTCCTCGATGGGTTTTGTCATGCTGATCTCCGAAGCCTGGTGGACACGCTGGTATTCGCCGAGTGCGGTGGACGCGGAAGAACGTGAAGGCCTTTGCACCACAGGGCGATTCCGTGCCAACGAATGCGTGCCGCAACCACCAGCGGAGCGAGTGGCGCGCCGACTTGGGCGCGGAGTATCTCGCGTGACGTCGACGGTCGTGCCGTGCCGACGAGTGTGGCCACGAACGGCGCGGCACCCGCGCGCTGCAACGTGACCGCGATCGCCACGCGCCCATCGGGATCGGGAAGGGGAACACGCAGCTGGTAGGACCCGTCCACATCGTTGAACGGCGAAACGTAGAATGCCTTGTCCACCCGAGCATGTCCGTGCTCGTCGGGTCGCACGAAGTAGCTGTGTCGTTGTCCGTAGGTGTTGTGGACCTCGACAAGTGCGTACGCGAGAGCGCCGTCGGCGTCGTGGCACCAGAACACGCTCAGCGGATTGAACACGTAGCCGAGAACCCGTGGCGACATGAGCGCGAGCACCCGCCCGGACGGGACATCCACGCCGGCGGACAGCACATGCCGGTTCAGACGATCCCGAAGCGACTCCCCGTGCCGGACCGGTTCGGGGAAGTGGTCTTCAGGACGGAATCGTGCGAACTGCCTGATGGCCAAGGCGAGTCGTGGGATCTCGTCGATGTCGACCAGCCATGACGCGCTCCGATGGGTGAACGCGTGACGGACGGGTGACGTACGCACGTGCCGGATTCGGGTGCGGACCACCGATGGTGTCGGTACTTCGCCGATCATGCGCTGATTCCCGCGATCCTCGGTGAGGTGGCGCCGAGTGCGGCGGCGGCCCGGGCGCCGGAGAGGGCGCCGTCCTCATGGAATCCCCAGCCGTGATAGGCGCCCGCGAAGACGATGGTGTCCGTGTTCAGGTCGGGTAGAAGGGCTTGTGCCGCCACGGAATCGGTGGTGTAGAGCGGGTGTTCATATCTCATCTCGGCGAGGATCGTCGATTCCTCGACCAGATCGGTGCGGCCCAACGTGACCAACATGCGGGGATGTCGGGTGGGCAGTCGCATCAATCGGGTGAGGTCGTAGGTGACCGCCACGTCCGAGCCGTCCGCCCGGACCTGGTGATTCCAGGATGCGCGCGCCCGGCGAGCGCGTGGCAACAGCGAGGTGTCGGTGTGCAGTACGGCATCCTTGGCCGAGTAGGGGATGCGTGAGAGGACTCGTCGTTGGGTGTCGGTCGGTGCGGCGAGGAGGTCGAGGGCCTGGTGCGGATGCGTTGCGACAACGACGGCGTCGGCATCCACCGTGGTGGAGCCGACGCACAGACGGACGCCGGTGCCGTCGGACGACACCGAGCGGACCGGGCTGTCGACGTGTACGGCACCGCCGGAGCCCCGGACCCGATCGGCGATCCGATCGACATAGGTCCTCGATCCGCCGACGACGGTGCGCCATCGCGGCGAACCGAGTACCGACAACATCCCGTGATGGTCGAGGAACGTGAACAGATGGCGGGCCGGATACGCTGCCGCCGAACGTTCGTCGCACGACCACACCGAGGCGACCAACGGCAGGAGGAAGTTCTCCGTGAAGAAGCCCGAGAACCGGTTGCGAACGATGAACTCCGACAGGGGTTCGTCGGAATCAGGGGTGGCGAGGAGTCGGCGCGCTTCCCGATGGAATCGGAGCACCTCGGCCAACATCGCGAGATACCGACCGCGGGTCAGGATGCGCGGTGTGGGGAACAAGCCACCGAATCCCGCACCCCCCGCGTATTCGAGTCCGGTGACGTCATTGCGGATCGACATCGACATGTCGGTGTCCAGGGTCTGGATCCCGAGGTCGGAAAAGACCTGCTGCAGTGTCGGATAGGTGCGGTGGTTGTGGACGATGAAACCGGAATCGACCGAGAGGACGTCACCGTCGGGCATCGAAACGGTGTGGGTGTGGGCGTGACCGCCGAGCCGAGTATCGGCCTCGAACAGGATGACGCGATGGCGATCGGCCAGCAGATGAGCGGCGACCAATCCTGCGACGCCGCTCCCGACGACGGCGATCGACCGCCCCGAAGAAGGATTCATGCCTGTGGTTCGGAGCGGAGCACCGGTCGGATGGGTGGGCCGAACCCTCGGGCTACGGCCCGGGTGTCATGCCGGGCGCTGCGACGGCGAGTAGCCCGTGGGCATGTACTGATCCGAACTGACGATCTGGGCGCCGAGGGGCAGCAGCGAGATCGGCACCATCTTGAAGCTCGCGATCCCCAGCGGGATGCCGATGATCGTGATGCACAGAGCGATTCCCGTGGTGATGTGACCGATCGCCAACCAGATCCCGGCGAAGATCAGCCAGATCACGTTGCCGATCAACGACGCGGCTCCGGCCGTCGGTTTGCGGACGACGGTGCGCCCGAAGGGCCACAACGCGTAGTTGGCCATCCGGAAGGACGCGATCCCGAACGGGATGGTGATGATGAGGATGCAGCAGATGATCCCGGCGACCACGTACGCGAGGGCCATCCACACGCCGCACAGCACCAGCCAGATCACGTTGAGAACGGTCTTCATCACCCCATTGTCCGCTTGTCACCCGGCCGGGCGCCATGAAACGGTATTTCGCTGCAGTGTGCGTCGTCACGCCTTCTCGGAAGCGCAGACCAGTTACCCTGGCGCTGTGAGTGACCGTGGCCGCGAGGCATTCCTGACGGTGATCACCACGCTGGTGCTGGCGGTGCGACTCCTCGCGACCATCGCGCTCGTGCTGCTCGTCATCGGCTGGGCGGTCGTCTCGGTGCGTGACTCGATGCTCAACGATTTCCTCTGGCCCGCCGTGATCGTGGGCGGAATCCTGCTGGTGTCCACGTACCTTTACGGTCTGTTGCGCGCACGGCACCCACGACGCAACGGATGGCAACCGTGACGTGTCAGGTGGCCCGGCCGAGTCGAGCCAACAGTCGGGTCTGACGATCCGCATCCGCGGAGACCTCGACACCCGCCTTGCAGACGCCGTCGCCGTACAACGCGGGACCGAAACCGTCGGCTGCCGATTCCATCATCGTCAACTCGTCGTCGGTGAAGCGCAGCTCTCGGCCCGCCGCGACGGACACATCCCATCGATGGGCGACCATGTCGAAGCCGTAGAAACGCATGAGTGTCTCGCCCACAGTTGTCGGTCCGAAGTAGCCGTCGAACGGCATGTCACCCACCGCCGGGTCGGCGAGCTGGGCGCAGACTGCTGCGCTGTGAGATCGCCAAGCAGCCACCGGGTCGTCGAGCGAGGGCTGCTCGCCGAGGGACACCCCGTGGCCGGTGAGGAAGTCGCGTTGTGTGTCGATCACGTGGCCGACGACGTCGCGTGCCGTCCAGCCCTCGCAGGGGGAAGCCGCCGCCCAGGTGCCGGTGCCGTCGGCGTCTTCGAGTACCGCACCGAAGCCATCCGCGAGATGTCGGAAACGGGTGACCAGATCGAGGTCGTGGTTGTGGGAGATGTCGGAGTGAGTGGTCATGATGGAAACGTAACGAGTTCGAATCGAGTGAGGATTGATGAAATCCGACAGATCCGGTGACGGGGCGGGCCTACGGGTCGGCGACGTGGAACGCGCCCATCTCGTCGATCCGGCCGACACGTCGTTCACCATCGGACGGTGGGCGCCCTCGCCCGACTTGGACGACCTGATCCGGCGGTTCTGGGTGCCGACGTGGTCCGTCCCCGAAGGACGTGCGGCCCCCCAGAAAGTGCTGCAGTACCCGGTCTGCCTCGTTGTGGTGACGGCCGACTACTGCCGTTTCTACGGCGTCTCCACCGGGCTGTCCGAGACCGTGCTCACCGGCGACGGTTGGGCTGTCGGAACGATGCTGGCGCCGGCCGCAGGATCGCTGATCACCGGGGGTCCGGTCGCCGAGTGGACCGATCGGTTCGATGATCTGACGGTGGCGGCGGGAGGCGTCGGTGTGACGCTCGCCTCCGCTGTCCGGGCCGTCATGGCCGCCGACCCGGGGGACGTGTCGGTCCAACACGAGGCGACCGATCTGATCGAGGGCTGGTTGCGGACCCTCTTGCCGGTGGACGACGACGGGTTGCTGATCAACGCGATCGTGGAGTTCGTCGAGACCGATTCGACGGTGACGTCGGTGAGCCAGATCTGCGATCGTTTCCATCTCACCGAACGCAGCTTGCAGCGGCTCACCCAACGCCGACTCGGGTTGACGCCCAAGTGGTTGATCCAGCGTCGGCGCCTGCAGGAGGCCGCCGAACGCCTACGTGAGTCCGGCGAGACGCTGGCCACCCTGGCAGCCGAGTTGGGCTACGCCGACGAAGCACACCTCGTGCGTGACTTCCGGACGGTCACCGGTATGACGCCGGGACAGTTCTCCGCGCGGTTCGAGTGATGCTGGTTCCGGTCCCCGGCGCGTGAGGTCGAACGGTGGAGGCACGCGCTAGTCTGGGCAGACACGAGTGTTGCACCCATCACAGCGTGAGCGCGTCGACGGGTGATGCAGGTACGAGGCACGGAGGGCGTATGAGCGATTCGGTCGCGGCGTCATTGCGTGTCCGGCAGGCGTACGAGGATTTCCTCTCCGGCGTGACCCCGCCCGGGGACTCGGTCCGATCCCTGGTGCGCGACTCATGGGTGCGGTCCATCAAGAAGGGTGTGAACCCCGGCGAAGCGGTTCCGGAGAACACCGCCACGACGATGACGGCCGAGGAGTTCGCCGAGTACCGCAGCACGCATCCGATTACGGCGGTGCGACCGCTGGTGCAGTCGCTGATGCTCGACGACATCGCGGACACCGGTGTCGTCGTCGCCCTCACCGACCAGATGGGTCGGCTGCTGTGGGTCGAAGGTGCCACCGATGCGCGCGACAAGGCCGCCGACATCAACTTCGTCGAGGGCTCGCTGTGGAGCGAGGATGTCGTCGGCACCAACGCGCCGGGCCTGGCCCTGGCCGTGGACCGTGGCGTACAGGTTGTCGGTCCCGAACACTTCGCAGGCCCGGTGCAGGCGTGGAGTTGCGCGGCCGCGCCGGTGCACGACCCGGTCACCGGCCACGTCGTCGGCGTCGTCGACGTGACCGGCGGGCGTGAGGTCGCGGCGCCATTCGCGCTCGCCGCGGTGCGATCTGTAGTCGCCGCGGTGGAACGGGAGCTGAACTCGCGTGCCGTCGATCTCGCCGACCCCGCGGTGTTCGTGCCGGCCCGCGGCGCACGACTCACGGTGCTGGGCGCAGGCACCTGCCGGTGGCGGCGTGGTGCCGATGCGGCCGGCGAGCGCAATCTCTCCCGTCGCCACGCCGAGATACTGCTGCTGTTGCAGACCTATCCCGACGGGCTCAACACCGAGCAACTGGCGGTGATGCTCGCCGAAGACGGTATCGACCCGGTCACCGTCAGGGCCGAGATCTCGCGCCTACGAAGGGATCTCGGAAACGACGTGGTCGATTCGCGACCCTACCGCCTGACCATCGACCTGCGCTCGGACGTCTCCGACATCCGCGAGCGCGTGGCGTCCGGTGGCGAATTGAGTTCCGTCATCGACGAACTCGGTCGAGGGGGACTGCTGGTCGAATCGTCGGCGCCGGGTGTACGGGAACTCTTCGAAGAAATCCGTGAGGACGTGCGATCCCGGATCATCGCCGAAGGTGACGTCGGCGCCCTGCGCAAGTGGACCGCGTCGGTGCACGGCCGTGATGACCTGGCCGCGTGGCGCCGTCTGGAACACCGACTGCCGGCGGGGCATCCCGACCGGGCCGTCGCCGGCGGGCGCATCCGGTTATTGGATCGCCGCTACGGCGTGTAGCCGCGCCGGTCCCATCTGCGGCCCGGTCTCCGCGCAGTTCTTCCCCCGGGTTTCTGTTCTTCCCCCGGAAACCAGCGGGGGAAGAACAGAAACCCGGGGGAAGAACGAGGGGTGATGACCGGTCAGTCGCGACGTGCGTGCAAGACGACGTCGTGGGTGTGAGCGCCGCCGCCCGCGGCGATGCCGCGTTCGCGGCTGTCGTGAGTCACGATCGTCCATCCGGCGCCGGTCCCGCTCGCTTCGCTCCCGGCGCCGTGCTGATTCGGCCCGCTCGCTTCGCTCCCGGCGCCGGCCACCAGCGAGGCCCAATCGGCAGGCTGGTAATAGTCATCCGGATTGCGACCATGCGCCCGCACGCCCTCGGCCTCATGTGACACCACCAGGAGATGTCCCCCGGGGCCCACCGCGTCGAGGATCTTGCGCACCGTCGACTCGTCGGTTCGCGCAATCGGGAAATACTGAAGCGAGACAAGGCCGAAGTCGCGCCCCGGAATCGCATCGACGGACACGTCCGCCCGCAGCCACGTGATGGTGTCACGCGGATCGATCTCCCGCGCCCGATCCACCGCCACCTGCGAGATGTCGACCGCGGTCACCTGCCAGCCCTGATCGGCGAGCCACCGCGCATCCGCTCCCTCACCCGAGCCGATGTCCAGTGCTGTCCCCGCGGCCAGCTCGGCGACCTCGGCGATCAACGCCGGATTGACGTCCGACGTCCACAGCCGATCCGCATTGCGGTAGCGCTCATCCCACTCCGCCGCGCTGTCGATGACCGGCCCGCTCGCTGCGCTCCCGGCGCCGTGTTGATTCGGCCCGCTCGCTGCGCTCCCGGCGCCGGTCACATTCGGCCCGCTCGCTGCGCTCCCGGCGCCGGTCACATTCGGCCCGCTCGCTGCGCTCCCGGCGCCGGTCACATTCGGCCCGCTCGCTGCGCTCCCGGCGCCGGTCACATTCGGCCCGCTCGCTGCGCTCCCGGCGCCGGTCACATTCGGCCCGCTCGCTGCGCTCCCGGCGCCGGAACCCTGATCGTGCCCATGCTCACCCATACGTCGACGGTAGCTGCCCCGTCAGCAGCAGTTGGGCATCAACACCTGACGCAGTGCTTCCAGCGAGTCGGTGCGGGCGTGGTGATAAACGTTCATGCCCTGCCGGCGCGACTCGACGAGTCCGGCCCGTCGCAGTTGGGTCAAATGATGGCTGACCGTTGCCTCGGTCAGACTCACCGCCGGTGCGAGATCGCACGTGCACACCTCGCCCGCCTGCGCGGTGAGCAAGATCGACAGAAGTCGCACGCGCACCGGATCCGCCAAGGCCTTGAGTCGCAGGGCCAGTTCGAGGGCGGCGTCCTCCTCGATGGGTTCGGCAGACAGCGGTGCACAACAGATGGGGGCGCTCACGTCGATCACGGGCAACGACTTCGGCATGCATCCAGCCTAATCGGATGCTTGACATATGTCGAAAAGGTGAGAGGCTGTGAGTACCTATTCGATGTAAGTCTCACAGGTGGAGGTTCTCATGTCTCGGGTGCAGCTGGCGCTCAACGTCGATGATCTGGATGCGGCGATCGACTTCTACACATCGCTGTTCAACACCGCACCGGCGAAACGCAAGCCGGGCTACGCGAACTTCGCAGTGACCGAACCCCCACTGAAGCTCGTCCTGATGGAAAATCCCGGCAGGGGTGGCTCGATCAATCATCTCGGCGTGGAGGTGGAATCCAGCGACCGCGTGCACTCCGAGATCGCTCGGCTCTCGGATGCCGGGATGTTCACCGAGGAGGAGATCAACACGACCTGTTGCTTCGCCACCCAGGACAAGGTCTGGGTGACCGGTCCCGACGACGAGAAGTGGGAGGTCTACACGAAACTCGCCGACAGCGAAGAGTTCGGTCGCAGCCCGAACCTGTTGGCCGGAGAGGATTCGAGTGCCACCGGTGCAGTGTGTTGCGGCGGTTCCGGCCAGACGAGCGCCTGCTGCTGAACGGCTCTGGCGTGGGGCCGAGTGTGCGGACCCGCTCCTGACATCAGCGTCGGCGCGACAATCGATCGGCGAGATCGGCTACGCGGCCGTCGATGTCGTCGCGGATGAGACGCATCCGTTCGATCCCGTCGATCCCCCGGATGGAAGGTTCGTCGACTGCCCATCGCTCGATCGTCACGCTGGCGGGTGGATCGAGTTCGGCCGGGCCGACGATCACCACCAGGTCGGCCTCGGTCATGATCGCTTCGGTGAGCTGACGCGGCTCGTGGTCGTCGAGCCCGTCGGCGGCATCGACCTCGGCGAGGACCTCGGCGGACAGTTCGTTGACCGAGCCGCCGGCCTTCGCCGAAACTCCTGCCGACGACACGTCGACGGTGGCGCCCGCATGCCGGCGCATCAAGGCCGCGGCCATCACCGATTTCCCTCGGTTGGAGACGCACACGAAGACCACCGATGGACGCTCAGTCATGTTGGGCCACCTCCTGTTCCGATCGCGCGCCCGACCGCTCGGGCTCGCGGCCGGTCGACCATCGACGACGTAGCGCCAGCGACACGTAGACCAGGCCGACCAAGACCGGAACCTCGATGAGCGGTCCGACGACCCCTGCCAGAGCCTGGCCGGATGTGGCGCCCCAGGTGCCGATGGCGACGGCGATCGCGAGTTCGAAGTTGTTGCCCGCCGCGGTGAATGCCATGGTCGTGGTGCGTGCGTATCCGAGGCGGGACAGGACGCCGTAGACATAGCCCGCGCACCACATGATCGCGAAATAGGCCAGCAGAGGTGCCGCGATACGGACCACATCCCATGGTCGTGAGGTGATCTGATCGCCCTGCAGCGCAAACAACACCACGATGGTGAACAGCAATCCGTACAGCGCCCAGGGCCCGAGGCGAGGTAGGAAGCGGTGTTCATACCAATTGCGGCCCTTGAGTTTCTCGCCGAAGCGACGGGTGAGAAAACCGGCCAGAAGTGGGATCCCGAGGAAGATGAGAACCGATTTCGCGATCTGCCACGGTGACGTCTCGATGCCGGTGGTCTCCAGACCCAGCCAGCCCGGCAGTACCGACAGATAGAACCAGCCGAGCACGGCGAACATCACGACCTGGAACAGCGAGTTCAGTGCCACCAGCACCGCGGCGGCCTCGCGGTCGCCGCAGGCCAGGTCGTTCCAGATGATCACCATCGCGATACAGCGAGCCAATCCGACCACGATGAGGCCCGTCCGGTACTCGGGTAGATCCGGCAGCATCAGCCAGGCGAGTGCGAACATCACTGCGGGGCCGACGAGCCAGTTGAGTACCAACGAGCCCGCCAGGAGGCGTCTGTCGCCGGTCACGCTGTGGAGTCGGTCGTAGCGCACCTTGGCGAGCACCGGGTACATCATCACCAGCAGGCCGACTGCGATCGGAAGTGAGATGCCGTCCACCTCGATCGCACCGAGTCCCTCGCCGATACTCGGTATCAACCGGCCGAGCGCCAACCCGGCGACCATCGCAACGCCGATCCACGCGGGTAACCAACGGTCCAGGATCGACAGTCGCCCGACGACCATGTCGGGAGCGTCACGTGTGGTCACCGGCAGTCCTCTCCCGTACCCGTGACCGCAGCCAGCGGCTCCAGGATCTGTGAGAGCTGTTGCACCACTTCGGGAACCACGCGATAGTAGACCCAGGTACCACGCCGTTCGCCCGCCACGAGGCCCGCCTCCCGCAACACCTTGAGATGATGCGAGATCGTCGGTTGGGATACCTCGAACAATCCCAACAGATCGCAGACGCACGACTCGCCGCCCGGACGCGTGGACATGGCCTGTAAGAGGCGCAGGCGAACGGGATCTCCCAACGCCTTGAGCCTGGCCGCGGCGGTGGCGAACTCGGAGTCGACCAATATAGACATTCATCTATATTGACAGCTGTCGATGTGGCATGGCAACACCGCTGCTGTTCGGCCGGGTTGGGTGGATGATGCATGCCCCGCCCGTCGGCGGCACTACGGCGTCGAAAGTGTCCGACCCCGGAGCTAGTATTCGTACATACGTTCGATGATTGCCGGAGGTGTATGCAGTGCGTATCGAACGGAAGGAACGGGCCGACGCGACGATCCTGCATGCCGATCTCGACTCCTTCTATGCGTCGGTCGAGCAACGCGACAATCCGGCATTGCGGGGCCTGCCGGTCATCGTCGGCGGAGGTGTGGTGCTCGCGGCCAGCTATGAGGCCAAGGCATTCGGGGTGCGAACCCCCATGCCCGGACGGGAGGCGAGGGCCCTGTGTCCGCGAGCCGTCGTGGTGCGGCCCCGTTTCGAGGCCTACGTCGAGGCGAGCAACGCGGTGTTCGACATCTTCCGCGACACCAGCCCGATCGTCGAGGGCATTTCCGTCGATGAGGCATTCCTCGACGTCGGCGGGCTGGCGCGGATCAGCGGGTCGCCGGTGGAGATCGCCACGCGGCTGCGGGCTCGGGTGGCCGCCGAGGTCGGGTTGCCGATCACCGTCGGGATCGCGCGCACCAAGTTCCTGGCGAAGGTGGCCAGCGCGGTGGGTAAGCCCGACGGGTTGCTCGAGGTCGTCGCCGGAACAGAACTGGACTTCCTTCATCCGCTGCCGGTGCGGCGGCTGTGGGGCGTCGGAGCGATCACGGAGGCCAAGCTGGCCGACGCGGGGATCAGTACGGTCGGCGATCTCTCGCGGTTCGGCGAACACGGGCTGTGCTCGCTACTCGGCGGCGGAGTCGGGCGCCACCTGTACGCGTTGTCGATGGCGCGAGATCCACGGCGTGTCGAGACCGGTCGACGCAGGCGATCCATCGGGTCACAACGGGCGCTGGGACGTCGTCCGAAATCCGATGCGGATATCGAGGCCACGCTCGTGGCAATCGTCGACCGACTCGGAAAGCGACTGCGGACGGCTGAACGTGTCTGTCGCACAGTGGTCTTGCGACTCCGGTTCGACGATTTCGGTCGCGCGACGAGGTCGCGTTCCTTTCTCGAGTCCACCGATCGGACCGACATGATCATGGCTGTCGCTCGTGGCCTGCTCGACGATGCGATGCCGCTCATCCGTGATCGAGGGTGCACGTTGATCGGCCTGTCGCTGACCAACCTCGACGACCACGACAGCATTCAACTCACGCTGCCTTTCGAGGCAGACCACGGTGCCGAACTCGACATCGCGATGGATCAGTTACGTGACCGATTCGGTCGAGATGCGGTGACCCGCGCGGTTCTCGTCGGTCGCCACCACGGCGACGATGCGCCCATGTTGCCGGATTGAGGGCGGATCGGTGGTGCACCGACGCGGAGATCACTGCGTGGCAGACCGACGAGTTCCGCGACCGCGGCCGGTCTACCCGAACAACGACATCGATCTGCGGAAGGTGCACACATCATGGGCCGACTCGACGGCAAGGTCGCACTGATCACCGGCGCAGCGAGGGGCCAGGGGAGAGCGCACGCCCTCGCCCTCGCGCGCGAAGGAGCCGACATCGTCGCCTGCGACATCGCCGCACCGGTGGCCGAGGTCGACTACGCACCGGCCACACCCGAGGATCTCGCGCAGACGGTGCGGGAAGTGGAGTCGTCGGATCGACGGTGTCTCGCGATCACGGCCGACGTCCGTGATCTGGCCTCGATGCAGGATGTCGCCGAGCGGACCGTTGCGATGTTCGATCGGATCGACGTGCTCGTCGCCAACGCGGGTATCGCGAGCAGCGGCTCGATCGCGACGATGTCGGAAGCGCGATGGCGCACCATGATCGACGTCGATCTCACCGGTGTCTTCAACACGTTTCGCGCGGTCCTGCCGCACATGATCGACCGCCGTCGTGGCCATGTCGTGGCAACGTCGTCGATCGTCGCGACCACCGGCGCGACCAACTCCGGACACTACGCAGCCGCGAAGGCGGGCGTGGTCGCGCTCGTGCAGTCGGTCGCCTACGAGGTGGCCGAGTACGGGATCGTGGTGAACGCCGTGTTGCCCTCGGGGGTGAACACCCCGATGATCCACAATCCGGCGACCTATCGGTTGATCCGTCCGGACCTTCCCGACCCGGGCCGCGACGACGTGGAGGAGATGTTCGTGCAGGGACGGCCCCGCCCCGGCCTGCTGGAGCCCGAAGACGTCGCCGCCACGGTGTGCTCGTTGGTCACCGATCGCGTGCGCTGCCGCTCAGGTGACTCGATCACCCTCTCCAATGGGCTGCAATGACACGCATTTGGCGCGTTCGACCTGCATGAGGCGGTCCTTCGGGCACGATAGGACAGGGAGGGAAGCAATCTGACGTCCGGAGTGTCCGAAGGAGTCCAGATGACCGAGACCCGCGCGGCCCGTGCTGCCTACCGCGACGACGACCTCGACGACGATCTGAGGTGGTGGGCGGCCGCCAACTATCTCACCGTTGCGCAGATCTATCTCCAAGACAACGTGTTGCTGCGTGAACCGCTCGCCGTCGACCACATCAAGCCGCGACTGTTGGGCCACTGGGGAACGAGCCCGGGCCTGTCGGCGATCTACACCGTCCTCAATCGGGTCATCCGCGAGACCGACTCCGACTGGCTCTACATCACCGGGCCCGGTCACGGTGGCCCCGCCCTGGTGGCCAATGTCTATCTCGAGGGCACGTACTCCGAGATCTACCCGCACGTCTCGCGCGATGCCGACGGCCTCCGTCGCCTCTGTCGCCAATTCTCCACGCCCGGTGGGATACCGAGCCATGTGAGTGTGCAGACCCCGGGCAGCATCCACGAGGGCGGCGAACTCGGCTACGCACTCGTACATGCGGCGGGCGCCGCCTACGACCATCCCGAGCTCATCGTGGCCTGTGTGGTCGGCGACGGTGAAGCCGAAACCGGTCCGCTGTCCGGATCATGGAAGATCCCGGCCTTCCTCAACGCGGCCCGCGACGGTGCGGTCCTGCCGATCCTGCATCTCAACGGCGCCAAGATCGCGTCGCCGACGGTGCTGGGACGCAGCACAGACGAGGAGGTGTCCGACTACCTCGGCGGACAGGGATGGACGCCGATCTTTGTCGAGGGCGACGACCCGCGGCAGGTGTTCGCCGATCTGAAGGCCGCGATCGATCAGTCGCACAGCGTGATCCGTGACATCCAGGCCGCCGCGCGAGCCGATGGTCCGACACCGAACACCAAGTGGCCCGCCGTCGTGATGCGGACCCCGAAGGGATGGACCGGGCCGCATGAGGTCGACGGCCAACTCATCGAGGGCACCCACTGGGCGCATCAGGTGCCGCTCTCGGGGGTGCGGGAGAACCCGGAACACCTTGCGATACTGGAGAAATGGCTCAAGACCTATCGCCCGGACGAGATCTTCGACGAGGCGGGTCGGGTGGTCGGCTCGATCACCGCGCTCGCTCCTGACGGGGACCGGCGGATGGGGTCGACGCCGTACGCCAACGGTGGACGTCTGCTCACACCGCTCAAACTCCCACCGGTCGAGAAGTATGCGCTCGATGTCGACAAACCCGGTGCGACTTTGCATGAGACGACCCGGGTTCTCGGTGAGTACATGCGTGACATCTACGTCGAGAACAGTGCCGACGGCGGCGGCAGCTTCCGTCTCTTCTGCCCCGACGAGACGGCCAGTAACCGGCTCGCCGCGGTGTTCGAGGCCAGCGACCGTTGCTGGCAGCTGCCCACCACCGAGCACGACGACAATCTCTCCGCCTCGGGCCGAGTGATGGAGGTGCTCAGCGAGCATCTCTGCCAAGGCTGGCTGGAGGGCTATCTGCTCAGTGGCCGGCACGGATTGTTCGCCACCTACGAGGCCTTTGCGATGGTCAGCGCTTCGATGGTCATCCAGCACACCAAGTGGATGCAGCACGCGGCGCAGTTGTCGTGGCGGGAACCGGTGGCGTCGTTGAACATTCTGCTGACCTCCACGTGCTGGCGCAACGACCACAACGGCTTCTCGCACCAGGGACCCGGTCTGATCGATGCCGTGCTGCCCCTCGCACCGGACGTGGTGCGGGTGTGGCTGCCGCCGGATTCGAACTCGTTGCTGTCCATCGCCGAGCATTGCTTCCGTAGTCGCGATCACGTGAACCTGCTCGTCGTGGACAAGCAGCCGCACCTGCAGTATCTGTCGCTCGAGGAAGCCAGTGAACAGGCGGCGGCGGGCGCATCGATCTGGCCGTGGGCCGGTACAGAGGGCGACAGCGTCGACGATCCGGACATCGTCCTCGTCGGCGCGGGCGACGTCCCGACCCAAGAGATCCTCGCGGCCGCGCAGATCATGCGCGAATGGGTGCCCTATCTGCGGGTCCGAGTCGTGAACGTCATGGATCTGATGGTGTTGTTGCCGCAGAACGACCACCCGCACGGCATGTCCGACGACGACTTCATCGACCTGTTCACCGAGGCCGGCCACGTCATCTTCGCCTTCCACGGATATCCGCGGGCGGTGCATCAGCTCCTGCACGGCAGGCCGGACGCAGACCGTTTCCACGTCCGAGGGTTCTCCGAGCAGGGCACCACCACGACCCCCTTCGACATGGTCGTGCTGAACAAGATGAGCCGGTATCACCTGGTGATCGAGGCGTTGCGTCGATCACGCCGGGTGCCCGAACGCAGCGAGGACCTCGTCGAGCATTGTCGGCGTCAGTTGGCGCGCCACCATGATTACGTGCGGGAGAACTTCGAGGACCTCCCCGAGATCCGGGACTGGACCTGGTCATAGTGCCGGCGCCTCTCTGCCGGTCGAGTAGCCCGTGAACGGAGTGAGTGTGCGTATCGAGACCTTGCTCCGCCGTCGTCTCTGCTGGTCGAGTAGCCCGTGAACGGAGTGAGTGTGCGTATCGAGACCTTGCTCCGCCGTCGTCTCTGCTGGTCGAGTAGCCCGTGAACGGAGTGAGCGTGCGTATCGAGACCATGCCCGCCGCCCCACAAGACCGCACTACAGTGACCCCATGACGATGAACGTGGACGCCACCAACTCCGATCTGGTCACCGTTGGTGTGCCGACACACTGGTACAACCTCGCCGCGGAACTCGACACCCCGATCCCTCCGCACCTGCACCCCGGGACGAAGGAGCCGGTCGGGCCCGACGACCTGGCCGCGCTCTTCCCTGCCGGGCTGATCGCTCAGGAGGTCTCGACCGAGCCGTACATCGAGATCCCCGAGGCGGTTCGAGACATCTACACCATGTGGCGGCCGTCGCCGCTGATCCGCGCGCGTCGATTCGAACAGGCACTAGACACCAAGGCGCGTATCTACGTCAAGTATGAAGGCGTGAGTCCGGTCGGCAGCCACAAGACCAATTCTGCTGTGGCACAGGCCTACTACAACAGCGTCGACGGCGTTCGTAAGCTGACCACGGAAACCGGAGCCGGCCAGTGGGGCAGTGCGCTCGCCTTCGCAGGGGCGCAGTTCGGTATCGGTGTCGAGGTCTGGCAGGTGCGCGCATCGTACGACTCGAAGCCGTATCGCGGGCATCTGATCCGCACCTACGGCGGGACCGTGCACCCGTCGCCGTCGGACCTCACCTCCTCGGGGCGTGCCATGCTGGCCAAGGACCCGAAAACCAGCGGCAGCTTGGGCATGGCGGTCAGCGAGGCCGTGGAGGTGGCCGCCGGTGATCCCGACACCCGCTACGCGCTCGGCAGCGTGCTCAACCACGTGGTCCTGCATCAGAGTGTCATCGGTCAGGAGGCGGTCGAGCAGCTCTATGCCGTCGAGCCAGGCGGCGCCGATGTCGTGTTCGGTTGTGCGGGTGGCGGTTCCAATCTAGCTGGTCTGTCCTTCCCATTCTTGCGGGAAAAGCTGCACGGGCGGTCGCAGCCGCGGGTCGTGGCCGCCGAGCCCGCCGCATGTCCGTCGATCACGCAGGGCGAGTATCGCTACGACCACGGCGACGTGGCCGGATTGACCCCGCTGCTCAAGATGCACACGCTCGGAATGGATTTCGTGCCCGACCCGATTCATGCCGGCGGATTGCGATACCACGGGATGGCGCCTGCGTTGAGTCACACCGTCGAGCTCGGACTCGTGCAGGGGGTCGCGATCGGCCAGCACGACGCGTTCTCGGCCGGTGTACAGTTCGCGCGCACCCAGGGGATCGTGCCCGCGCCGGAATCGACGCATGCGATCGCGGCCTGCGCTGCCCATGTGGCGGGAAGCGACAAGGACGAGGTCGTGGTGATCGGGTTGTCCGGACACGGTCAGCTCGACCTGCCCGCGTACGCGGAGTTCCTGAACGGAAACTTCTGATCGACGGGATGCTCCCGATGACGTCGATGCGGACGGTCGGCGTCGATCTCGCCGCATCCCCCAAGAACACCGCGATCGCTGTCGTCGACTGGTCCGATTCAGGTGCGCGTGTTGCTGAATTGGTGATGCCGGCCGACGATGCCCGCATCCGGGCGATCGCCGCCGGCGCACACCGCATCGGTGTCGACGCACCCCTCGGATGGCCCGACGATTTCGTGGATTTCGTTGCCGCGCATCACCGTGGCGAACTCCCGGGCGGACGCGGACTCGACGACATCGAGAACCGTCGTCGGCTGGCGTACCGGCACACCGATCGTGTGGTCATCGAGAACGGATGGGGTCGCCCGCTGAGTGTCGCCGCCGACCAGATCGCGCATGTCGCGTTCCGGGCGGTGGGATTGATCGCCGATCTGGGCGTGACCGACCGGGTGAACGGCTGGGTCGTGGAGGCGTACCCGGCTGCGGCGTTGCAGCAGTGGGGATTCACGTCGCGCGGTTACAAGGGGCAGGCCAACCACATCACCCGTCGAGAGATGATCGAGGATCTGAGCGTCTCGGCTCCGTGGTTGGACCTCGCGGCCCACCGGCAGCGGATGGTCCACGATGACAACGCCTTCGATGCCGTCGTGACGGCCCTGATCGCACGTGCGGCCGCTCTCGGGCACACGTGTCTGCCGGGGGCGGTCGATGCACCTGTCGCAGCGCGCGAGGGGTGGATTCACGTGCCGCAGTGCACGGTGGGACAGTTGGTGTGAGCCGCACTCAGAAGGTCAGTCGCATCAGGACGCGCGGAAATCCGTCCAGCACCGACGTGGTGTCGGCCACCTTGCGGAAGCCGTTGTCCTCGAAGAGCTTACGCGTACCCACGTAGGCCATGGTGAGGTCGACCCGTGCGCCGGCGTTGTCCACCGGGTACCCCTCGACGGCGGGCGCGCCGCTCGCTCGCGCATGGTCGACGGCGCCGGCGAGCAGCAGATGTGAGATGCCGGATTTCCGGTGCCCGGGCCGAACACGTATGCACCACACCGACCAGACGTCGAGATCGTCGACGTGCGGGATCTTGCGGTTGGTGGCGAAGGTGGTGTCTGCGCGCGGCGCGACCGCCGCCCACCCGACGACCTCACCATCCTCGTAGGCCAGCACACCGAGAGGAGCCTCGCTCTCACACAGGGCTCGGACGTACTCGCCGCGCTCGCGGCGGACGAGTTGACGATTGAGCTTGCCGGGGATCCGGTAGCTGAGGCACCAGCAGACGTTCGCGTCCGGACGTTTCGGCCCGACCATGGTCGCGACATCGTCGAACACGGTCGCCGGCCGCACGTCGATCGTCATGTAGACCACGATGGTCGACGGGCGCTCGTTCGACAAGCGCCCGCCGCCACGTGGTCAGGACCGGAAGAACTCGAGGAGATCGGCGTTGATCACCGCAGCCTCGGTGGTGGGCATGCCGTGCGGGAATCCGGGATAGGTCTTGAGAGTGCTGTTCGGCAGGAGTTCGGCCGATCGCACCCCGGTGTTCTCGAAGGGAACCACCTGGTCGTCTTCACCGTGCAGCACGAGCGTCGGGATCGTGATCTGCTTCAGATCTTCGGTGAAATCCGTTTGGGAGAAGGCGACGACACCGTCATAGTGCGCTTTTGCGCTCCCGTTCATCCCTTGACGCCACCAGTTCGCGATGACGCCCTCGGACGGTTCGGCACCGGGTCGGTTGTATCCGTAGAACGGGCCCTCGGCGAACGCACGGAAGAAGTCCGCCCGTCGTGTCGCGACCTGTGCCTGGATGTCGTCGAACGCCTCTTTGGGGATTCCGCCCGGGTTGCTCTCGTTCTGGACCATGATCGGTGGCACCGAACTGATCAGGACGGCCTTGGCGGCGCGGTCCTGCCCGTGGCGGGCGAGATAGTGCGCCACTTCACCGCCGCCGGTGGAGTGCCCGACGTGGATCGCGTCGGTGAGTCCGAGATGCTCGACGACAGCGGCCAGGTCGTCGGCGTAGTGGTCCATGTCGTGTCCGTCGGACACCTGGGACGACCGGCCATGACCGCGGCGGTCATGGGCGACGACGCGATATCCCTGGGCCAGGAAGAACATCATCTGGGTGTCCCAGTCGTCCGCAGACAGGGGCCACCCGTGGCTGAACACGATCGGTTGGCCGGTACCCCAGTCCTTGTAGAAGATCTCGACGCCGTCGTCGGTGGTGATCGTGGGCATGTGGACTCCGTTCACGAGGTGGTGAAGATCGGGTGTGGCGAGATGTCACGGCGCAGGGTCACCCGATCACCTCCAGTGTGCCGTGCGACAAGGCATGACGGTCCCACTTTGTGCGCCACGAATACCTACATCTGCGCCACGCTTGCGACCGGTTCCGGCGTGCTCGTCCTCGTCGAGGTGAACCGCTGCTGGTATCTGCGTGGGGAGATCCCGATGCGGGCGATGAATGCCCGGCGCATGACCTCGGCGCTGCTGTACCCGGCCGCGTGCGCGGCGGCGGAAACGGTGTACCCGGCATGTAAACCGTCACAGGCCAATTCGAATCGTGCGGTGGCGACGTACTCGGCCGGTGTGGTGTCGAGTTCGTCGCGGAACAGGCGCGTCAGCTGCCGTGCACTGACGTTCACATGTGACGACAGGCTGTCCACCGTGTGTCGAAGGTGTGGATTGCCGCGAACGTGATCGGTTGCTCGGCGCACCGGGCTCGTCCGAGGTGCCGGTCCGCGCAGCGAGGACGAGAACTGGGACTGTCCCCCGCCTCGCTGCATGTACACGAGCAGTCCCTGCGCGGTGCGACGTGCCACCGCTGCTCCGTGGTCTTCCTCGACCAGAGCCAGACTGAGGTCGATACCGGCGACCACGCCGGCGGAACTGTAGACGAAATCGTCGCGGACGAAGATGGCGTCGGCATCGACCCGGACCGAGGGGTGATGGCGAGCCAGGTCGGCGGTGAACTTCCAGTGAGTGGTGGCGACGCGTCCGTCGAGCAGTCCTGCTGCGGCGAGAACGAACGAACCGGTGCACACCGATGCCAACCGTCGGGTCCGACGCGCGAGGTCACGGACCGAGTCGACGAGATCGTCGGTGATGAACAGTGGGGGAGGGAGCTCGCTGCCCGCGATCAGTACGGTGTCGAAGGTTCCAGAGCCAGCGATCGGCTCGGTGCTCACCCGCACGCCGACCGACGTCCGCACCTCGCCGCCCGCAGGAGATAGCACGCTGACCGAGTAACCGCTCGCGTACTGGTTGGCCTCCACGAAGACCTCTGCGGGACCCGAGAAGTCCAGCATCTTGACGTCGTCGAACACGACGATGCCGATGCGACGATGTCCGGGTCCCACAGCGGGCCCACTAATTCTCATGCGAGCAATGTATTCAGTCGCGACGATGTATGTCGTCCCGGCGCCCGCGTGAGGTCAGCCCGGCAGGAACTCCGCTCGCACCGACTCGGTGTGTTCGCCGAGTTCCGGGCCCGGCGTGCGGATCGTGCCCGGGGTCTTGGTGAACTTGGGCACCACACTCGGCATCGGTACGGGAGCCGGATACCCGGGGGCGTCGACGCGAGTGATCATCTTTCGGGCGCGATACTGCACATCCGACAGGATGTCGTCGGGTGTGTAGATGCGGCCCCGTGGGATCTCGAACTGGTCGAGCACCTTCTCGAGTTGTTCGCCGTCGAGCGTCGCCGCCCAGTGCGCGATGATGCCGTCGAGTTCCGTGGCGTTGGCACCCCGGGCCTGATGCGTGGCGTACCGCTCGTCGGTGGCGAGGTCCGGGCGGTCCATCGCCTGGCACAGTCGCCGGTAGACGGTGTCGGCGTTGGCCGCGATGAGCACCTCGACACCGTCGCTCGCCGTGTACACGTTCGACGGCGCGACCCCGGGCAGCGTGCTGCCCGATCGGCCACGTGCCACACCGCCGAGTTCCCAGTCGGAGACAAGGGATTCGGTCAGTGCGAAAACGCTCTCGTAGAGGGCGACGTCGACCTCTTGGCCGTGGCCGGTGCGCTCACGTTCCTGCAGCGCCGCCAGGGTTCCGATGACCGCGAACATGGCCGCGAGCGCATCGCCGAGGCTGATACCGGCACGCACCGGCGGGAGGTCGGGGAATCCCATCAGGGCGCGGAGGCCACCCATCGCCTCGGCGACACTGCCGAAGCCGCGATCGGCGGCGCGCGGGCCGTCCTGCCCGAATCCGGAGACGTGGGCCATGATCAACGCCGGGTTGTCCGGTGCGACCGACGCGTAGTCGAGACCCCAGGCGGCGAGCCTGCCCGGCGCGAAGTTCTCCAGCACGACGTCGGCCTTGACGAACAGTTCACGTGCCAGTGCGCGGTCGGAGTCGTCTTTCAGGTCGAGCACCACCGACTCCTTGTTCCGGGCGATACCCGGCCACCACAGGCTGCGGTCGTCGTGCTGGACACCCCAGTGCCGCATGGGATCTCCGGCCGGGGGTTCGATCTTGATGACGCGCGCGCCGTAATCGCCCAGCAGCTGACCGGCAAACGGTCCGGCGATGAAGCCGCCGAGTTCGACGACGGTCACGCCGTCCAATGGTCCCTTGCTCATTCCGGGTTCCTTTCCGTGGCCCGGAAGATCAGGTCAGTCCGCAGTCCCCGGGCCGTAGACGGTGCGGTACCAGATAGCTGAGAGAACGTCGATGGCCGTCTCGTCGTCGGGCCGTGCCACATTGAGGTCACCGCCGGCCGCCAGCCATGTGTAACAAGAGGATTCGAGTGCCGACACCAGAGCGGAGGCCAGCACGTCGAGGGGCAGGTCGACGCGATATCCGGCGCGGTCTGCCCCCTGCAGGCCCGACAGGACCTGCTTGATGCCCGACGCGCGGTTCTCTCGCCAGCGTTGGCGGAACGTGTCGTCGAGCATGGACATCTGGAACAGGCCGACGATCTCCGGCAGATACTTCCGGTAGGTGGTCCAATAGGCGGTCACCGCCGCCCGGACGCCGGATTCCGGATCGGGATGTTTGGTCGACAGCGATGCCTCGACCACCTCGCCGGTGAACTGTTCGAGCAGCGCCTCGAGCAACTGCTCCTTGTTCTCGTAGTAGTTGTAGAACGAACCCGTCGACCGGCCTGCCGTCTCCGCGATGTCGGAGATCTTGGTGTTCAGATAGCCCTTCTCCGCGAAGACCTGTCGTGCGGCGTCGAGGAATGCTGCCTCGGTCCGTCGTCCCTTGGTGGTTGGTGGCACCTGCCTGCGCTCCTGTCCTCTCCGTCTCCCGTCCAGCGGGCCGACCACACGGCGCGCCGTCGGCGTGCGCACTGTCTGAATTATGCATCGTCCTCGCTGTCCGGGATCGGAGCCGTTCACCGCGGTGCCGGCGTCCTACGAGCCGCTCCAGCCGATGTGGGTGGGTGGCCCTTGTCATTTTCTGAAACTGAATCTAGCATCAGAAAGCGAGATTGAGAACCCACCCCGAAGGAGTGACCAGATGGCGATGATGACCAGGGATGACTACCTTGCGTCGCTCGACGACGGTCGGCGGATCTTCGCCGAAGGGGAAGAGGTCAAGGACCTCGCCCATCACCCGCAGTTCGCCACCGCGATCGATTCGATCGGCGATGGCTACGAGCAGAACCACGTTCCCGGCGACGACGCGAGCGGGCCCTATTTCAAGGTCCCGAAGAGCAAGGACGACCTGAAGGTCATCCTCGATGAGTTGCTCGAATGGGACATGGTCACCGTGACCACCAGCCAGGGCCTGCTCGCGCTGTTGACCGCGGCTGCCCGGATGCGTGCCGACCACCCCGAGCTCGCGCAGCGCATCGAGGAGTACTTCGAATACTGCAAGCGCAACGACCTGCGGTGCGTGCAGGCCATCACCGATGCCAAGGGCGACCGCCGAGTGGCGCCGGGCGCCCAGACCGATCCCGACGTCTACACCCGGATCGTCGAGCGTCGCCCGGACGGCATCGTCATCCGCGGCGCCAAGCTGCACATCTCGTCGGCGGCGGTCTGCCACGAGTTGGTCGTGATGCCGACCAAGAACATGAAGCCCGGGGAAGAGGACTACGCGGTCGCCTGTGCGATCCCGGTCAACGCACCAGGTGTGCGGATCGTCAACACCAGCTATGCGCCGCGTGAGCGTGAAGAGGACTTTCCGGTCAGCTCGAAGCACAACATGCCCGAGGGGTTCATCATCCTCGACGACGTGTTCGTTCCCCACGAGCGCGTGTTCCTCGCAGGCGAGACAGGCCACTCGGCCACCTTCGCGCATGCGCTCGGGCTCTGGGAACGGCTCGGCGGCACCGCGCACATGTCCGAGTTCGCCGACCAGCTCGTCGGGCTGGCACAGCTCATCGCCGAGGCCAACGGCACCGAGAAGATCAACCACATCCGCGAGAAGATCGCCGAGATGGTCATCTACGCGACCATGACCCGGTCCGGACTCGAAGCAGCCATCGCCAATGCCGAGCCGAGCCCGGAGGGCTGGTACTTCCCGAGCGAGCTCTACACCAACGCCGCAAAGCATTACGCCGCAGCGGAATACAGCCTGATGGTGCGCCATCTGCACGACATCGGGGGTGGGTCGATCCTCACCGCACCGTCGGTGGCAGATCTGGAGAACGACGAGGTCGGTCCGTTCATCAAGAAGTACATGGCCACCAAGGAAGGCATCTCCGGCGAGTACCGAACCAAGCTCTTCCACGCCATCCGTGACTTCACCGCTGACGCCTACGGCGGCTGGCAGTTGGTCACCATGATCCAGTCCGGTGGCGGCCTCTACGCGCAGCGGTTGGTGGCGCGCAAGCACTACGACATGGACAAGGCCAAGAGGTTGGCGCTCGAACTCGCGGGGCTGGCATGACGACTGTCCAGGTTCCGCACGAAGTGGCATCTTTCGCCGCGCATGTGCGGGAACGGTTGGCGCCCTTCGTCGGACAATTCACCCAAGCCGTCGACTCCGACACCGACGACGACCGCATCGCCGCCGTCGAGGAACTGCGTGCCGGGCACGACGAGCAGGTCGCTCGCATGCGCAAACTGCAGTCGGTGTTGTACGACGCCGGCATCGCCTGGCCGAGCGGGCCCGCCGACCTCGGCGGGTTGGAGCTGCCCCCGATCCACGACACGGTCGTCGACGAGATCCTCGACGAGATGGGATTCCCGACGCGGGAAGCTCTTTTCGTCGGTCTGAACATCGTCGCACCGGCGCTGGTGCATCACGCCCCGGCCGAACTTCGCGAGCGTGTGGTGACGGGGTTGTACCGCGGTGACCTCATCGGGTGCCAACTCTTCTCCGAACCCGGCGCAGGCTCCGACCTCGCCGGAGTGAACACCCGAGGTGTGCGCGACGGAGACGACTGGGTACTCGACGGGCAGAAGGTGTGGACCTCGATGGGACACCTCGCCGATGTCGGCGAGGCCCTCGTCCGTACCGATCCGGACGCACCGAAACACGCAGGCCTGACCATGTTCCTGGTGGACATGCACGCGCCGGGTGTGACCGTCCGGCCCATCCGACAGATGACCGGCGGCGCGGCCTTCAACGAGGTCTTCCTCGACGGAGTCCGGATCCCGGACAGTCAGCGCATCGGTGGGGTCGGCGAGGGCTGGAAGGTCGCCTCGACCAGCCTCGGCAACGAGCGTTCCACCATGAGCGGGGCGGCCGGGCCGTTGACGCCCTACGTGATGGAACGCACCGTGGAACTGGTGAAACGTCTGGGCGCAGACGCAGATCCGGTGCACCGCCCGCAGATAGCGAAAACTGTTGCCGCGGTGACCGCGATGCGCGCGGCCGCGGGTCTCTCCCCGGGATCGTGGTCGCACGGGCTCGAGCCGGTGTCAGGTTCGGTGCTCAAGATGCTGATGGCGCAGGCGGCAGACGAGATCGCGAAACTGGCCGAGGCGGTGTTGGGGGAGCGTGCCTTCATCGATCACGGCGAGAAGGACGCGTTCGCATGGTCGGAGTTCGTGCTCGGTGTCCCGGCACTGCACCTGGCCGGGGGTACCGACGAGATCCAGCACAACGTGATCGCGCAGCGCGGCCTCGGCTTGCCGCGCCGATAGCTGCCCCGCAACAACTTCCAGATCGCCCAGACAACAGGAGTTCCGACATGGAATCATTCATCCAGCACCGCAAGGGGCGCACACCGCGACAGGTCCACCGAGATGTGGAGGACCTCAAGGACGACGAGCTGGGCCGATACGGGTTCACCGGCCGTACCGCGCATCTCTACCGCCGCAACGATCCGACCCAGTACCGCGCGGTCGGCGACCTCGGCGGCCTCGACCGACAGACCTACGACCTCACGCCGACAGATCAGATCGATCCTGCGGGCGAGCCGTTGCTCATGTTCTACAACGACGACTGCCGCATCCTGCTGAGCCGGCGCAGCGAGACCGCCCCGTTCTACACCCGCAACGTGGACGGAGACGAGCTGATCTTCGTCCATGCGGGCACCGGTCACTTCGAGACCGAATTCGGCAAGCTTGCTTATCGCCCAGGCGATTACGTGTACATCCCCAAGGGGACGACATACCGTCAGATCCCCGAAGACCAGTGTCACTTCCTGATCATCGAAGCCGTCGAGGAGTTCCGGGTTCCCGAGGCCGGTGTTCTCGGCCGGTTCTTCCCGTTCGATTCGTCGCTGGCCGTGGTGCCGGAAGCCGAAGCTTTTCCGGACGACGGTCGTGAGGAGTACGAGGTCCGTTTCCGTCAGCGCGAGGGGAAGACCTCGATCTTCTACGCGTTCAACCCCCTCGACGTCGAGGGCTGGAAGGGCGACAACTTCGCGTTCACGTTCAACCTCTCCGATTACGACGTGATCACCTCGGAGACGGTGCATCTGCCGCCGACGGTGCACCTGTTCATGCAGGCCACCGGCGTGTACGTGATGAACTTCCTGCCGCGTCCCGCCGAGGGGCGCAAGGGAGTCGAACGTCTGCCGTGGTACCACCGCAACACCGACTTCGACGAGATCGCCTTCTACCACGGGGGCAGCGTGTTCGGAATCGACATGCCTCCCGGTCTCATCGGCCATGCCCCGCAAGGCATTCACCACGGGATTCCCGAGCGTGCCCGCGAACGCGCCCGGCGTCGATTCGAGCAGGACGAGCGTGTCGAATGGCAGGTCATCTCGATCGACACCCACAAGCGTCTGACCCCGACGCCCGCAATGATCAACTCGACGCACGTCGAGGTCCAGGAAGAGGTTCAGGTATGAGCAGCAAGCGTTTCGAGTACGACCGCATCCCCTATCTGGTCGTCTTCGACGACACCTCCGCCTACCGGGACACCTACGGAGGCGTCACCGAGAGCGTGGTCCTCGAGAGCTACCTGCTCAAGCCCAAGGGGGTGCCCGCCGACACGGTCATCATCTTCATGCACCCGATCGGCGGCGGCGCCTACCTGCCGATGTCGAACGCACTCCCGCGTGCCGGACACCACGTCATCTACTGCAACAGCCGTTACCGCGGCGTGGACAGCGCGCTGATCATGGAGAAGGTGGTCCAGGATCTCGGCGCGTGCGTCAAGGACGCACGAGAACGCCTGGGCTACAAGAACGTCGTGCTGGCAGGCTGGAGCGGTGGCGGTGCGCTGTCGCTGTATTACCAGCAGCAGGCACAGCACGCGACCGTGACCCAGACGCCCGCAGGCGAGGGCCCCGACCTGACACAACTGGACCTGCCGGCCGCCGACGGCATGATGCTGCTCGCCGCTCACGTCAGCCGTCACGGCACGCTGACCGAATGGATGGACCCGTCCATCCTCGACGAGAACGACCCGGACAAGCGTGACCCCGAGCTCGACATCTACAACCCGAACAATCCGAACCAGGCGCCGTACACCCCGGAGTTCATCGAGCGTTACCGGACAGCCCAGATCGACCGCAACCGTCGGATCACCGCGTGGGTCAAAGAACAGCTCGCCGACCTGCGCGGCCGTGGAGAACCCTTGATGGAGCGTGCCTTCAACGTGCACGGCACCATGGCCGACCCGCGCTGGCTCGATCTCACCCTGGACCCCAACGATCGCAAACCCGGCTGCTACCTGGGGGATCCGCGAATCGTCAACATGGGTCCGGTCGGTCTCGCTCGCTTCACCACGTTGCGGAGCTGGTTGTCGCAGTGGAGCTACGACGACGCCCACGGCGACGGTCCCCGCTGTGCGGCCGATCTCGAGGTGCCCACCCTGGTGATCGGCAACTCGGCCGACAATGCGTGCACCCCGAGCCATACGCATCGCCTGTACGACGCAGTCGGATACCACGACAAGACGTTGCACACCATCGAGGGTGCAACCCACTATTACTCGGGCAAGGAGCAGATCCCCTACCTCAACAAGGCCGTCGAGACCATCAGCGAGTGGATGGGGGAGCGGTCGTGGACCAGCATGTGACACCGGAGATCTCGGTCGACGAGGTGCGCGCGTCGCTACGCGAGTACTTTCGCGACTGGCCCGGGATCGACGAGGTGCGGCGCAACCGTGATGACGAGAACGTCGCCGCAGGAGCGGGTTTCGACCGCGACGGTTGGAGTGTGTTGGCCGAACAGGTCGGTCTGACCGGTATCGCGGCACCCGAGACGTGGGGCGGACTGGGCTTGCCGACCTCCCATCTCGTGGCGGCCGTGGAGGAATGCGGGGCCACTCTCTACCCGGGGCCGGCGCGCGCAAGCGTGCTGCTCGCCGCGGCGCTGCACGGCATCGTCCCCGACGACGTGCCGACCGAGTTGCGATCGGTGATCGGCGACTTCCTCAGTGGCGCAACCGTCGCGGGGGTGTCCACGATCGTCGGTGAGTCGGGTGCGGAGTTCCGGGACGGTCGGGTCACCGGCCGCCTCGGGGCGGTCACCCACGGTGCGGTTGCCGACATCGTGCTGTCGACGGTGACGACGGTCGACGGACCGGCGATCGCGTTGATCGCGCCCGCGGCGCGTCCGACGCGGGTGGAGCGCATCTCGGTGCCCACCGTCGATCTGTCGACGCCGTTGGCCGACGTGGTTGTCTCCGACGTTCCTGCGGTCCTGCTCACCTCGGGCGGTGACAATGCCGCCGCGACGGCACACCGCACCCTGGATGCGCTGTTGTTGGCTGCGGAGCAGGTCGGCGGCGCGCAGGGATGCCTGGCCGGAATGGTCGACTATGCCACCGTCCGGGAACAATTCGGCAAGGTCATCGGCACCTACCAGGCCATCCAGCATCGATGCGCGCAGACCGCCGTCGCGACCGTCGCGGCGCGGGCACTCGTAGCCGCGGCCGCCGATGCGGTCGACCGCGGCGATGCCGTCTCCGCCGAACAGCTCACGCTGCTCGCACGCGCGGATGCGGGTGACGGGTTCGCCGCCGCTGCGAGTTCACTCATCCAGGTGTCCGGAGGCATCGGCTTCACGTGGGAGCACGACGCGCATCTGTTCTTCCGGCGCTCGCGGGCGACCGCGGCGATCGGTGGTACACCGGCCCGGTTGCGTGACCGCGCAGTCGCTTCCGGCTGTGTGGACCTGTTGGTCCACGCCGTCGCCTGAGCGCTCGTTCCTCTGCGCGGCCGCGCGCCCTGCCGGAGTACCTGCTCCGTGCGGAGCTGACCCGTGTCCCGTTCCCGCGTCGCGCAGGCGGGCCCGGAGACGGTTCGCGGCACGTCTGCCGGCGCGCGGCATCTCGGCGTACCCGCGTCCTCGGATCGTCGCACACACCACACAACTCTCATCCACCCATCTCGAAAGGGACACCCCCATGTCCACAGCAGTCATCGTCGAAGCAGTCCGGACACCGATCGGCAAACGCCGCGGATCGCTGTCGGGATGGCACCCGGTGGAACTCGCCGGTGCCACCATCGCCGAACTCGTCGAGCGTGCAGGTATCGACCCCGCTCTCATCGACGACGTCATCGTCGGGTGCGTCACCCAGATCGGGCCGCAGTCGACCAACATCGCCCGCAATGCTGCGTTGGCGGCGGGGCTTCCGGAGACGGTCCCGGGCACCACGATCGACCGTCAGTGTGGCTCAAGCCAGCAGGCTGTCCATTTCGCCGCCCAGGCCGTCCTGTCCGGTGCGATGGACATCGTCATCGCGGCGGGTGTGGAGTGCATGAGCACTGTCGCGATGTTCTCCAACGCGCCAGGTGGTGACATCCGCGAGGTCTACGGGGAGCAACTCCAGGCGCGCTACGCCGATCGGGAGACCTTTGGCACACCCGGGCTTGTCCCGCAGGGACTTTCCGCTGAGCTCATCGTGGAGAAGTGGGGCTTGACCCGCGCGGAACTCGACGACTACGCGCTGGCGAGTCAGCAGCGGGCCGCGACCGCACGTGCCGAGGGACGCTTCGATCGCGAGACCTTCGCGGTCACGCGCAAGGTGCGCGACAAGGACAGCGGCGAGATCACCATCGACGGTGAGCTCACCGCCGATGAGCCGATCCGCGAGAACACCACTGCCGAAGGGCTGGCAGCGCTCAAGCCGTCCTTCCTCCCCGAAGGCAGCGTCACCGCGGGCAACGCCTCGCAGATCGTCGACGGCGCCGCCGCCGTACTCGTGATGCGCGATGACGTCGCCGAGAAGCTCGGGCTCAAGCCGCGAGCCGCGATCCGACAGATGACCGTCGTCGGCGACGATCCCGTCGCCATGCTGACCGCGCCGATCCCGGCCACCCAAAAGGCCTTGGAGAAGGCCGATCTGAGCGTCGACGACATTGATCTGTTCGAGGTGAACGAGGCATTCGCGCCGGTCGTGCTCGCCTGGCAGCGTGAACTGAAGGCCGACGTCGACAAGCTCAACGTCAACGGTGGCGGAATCTCCCTGGGGCATCCGTTGGGTGCGTCGGGCGCGCGGCTGATGGTTACCCTGCTGCACGAGCTCGAGCGGACCGGCGGTCGCTACGGACTGCAGACCATGTGCGAAGGCGGCGGTATGGCGAACGCGACGATCATCGAGCGTCTCTCGTGACGGTCAGCGCGGATCTCGACGGCCTGGTGGCCGTCGTCACCGGGGCATCGAGCGGTATCGGTCGGCACTTCTGTTCGGTCCTGAGCAGCAACGGGGCCCAGGTGGTGGCCGCGGCTCGCCGAAAGGACCGTCTCGACGAACTGGTCGCCGACGGTAGCGCCGCGGTTGCGCAGGAATGCGACGTCACCGACTCCGACGACGTGGTGGCACTCATCGGCGCGGCGAAGCGCCTCGGCGGACCGCACATCGTGGTCAACGCGGCCGGGTGGGCCGACGACAAACCTGCGCTGGAGACCTCGGTCGAGCATTTCCGCAAGACGTTGGACGTCGATCTGACCGCGATCTTCCAGGTGTCCGTCGAGGCGGCCAAAGCCATGCCGGACGGAGGCTCGATCATCAACATCGCCTCGATTCTCGGATTGGTCGGGTCGTGGCCGGTCGCGCAGGCTGCGTACTGCGCGGCCAAGGGCGGCGTGATCAACCTGACCCGGCAGCTGGGCGCCGAGTGGGCGTCGAAGGGCATTCGCGTGAATGCCATTGCGCCGGGATGGTTTCCGAGTGAGCTCACCGATGAGATGTTCGAGAACGAGAAGTCGGCGGCCTGGATCAAGCGCAATACCCCGATGGGTCGTCCCGGACGGCTCTCCGAACTCGACGGACCGCTGCTGATGATGGCATCACCGTCGAGCACCTTCTTGACCGGACAGATCCTGGCCGTCGACGGCGGCTGGACGGCGCGATAGGCGGCGAGATGAAACGCGAGATCTATGACGAGACACACGAGGATTTCCGGGCGAGTTTCCGTTCGTTCGTGACCACCGAGATCGTCCCCCACCACGAGAAGTGGGAGGAGGCCGGTCGAGTGGACCGCGACATGTTCGCCAAGGCGGGCGAACTCGGATTCCTCGGGATGGCGGTGGCCGAGGAATACGGCGGGCTCGGGCAAGACGACTTCCGGTTCAACGTCATCATCGGCGAGGAACTGCAGCGTGCAGGTGTCATCGGATCGGGAATGTGCATCACGCTCCACAACGATGTGGTGCTGCCCTACCTGATGCACGCCACCGATGACGACCAGCGTCGCCGCTGGCTGCCCAAGATGGTCACCGGTGAGATCATGGGTGCCATCTCGATGACCGAACCGGGGACGGGTTCGGACCTCGCATCCATCCGTACGACCGCGGCTCGTATCGAAGACAGCTGGGTGATCAACGGTGCCAAGACATTTGTGACGAACGGCTTGAATGCCGACCTCTATGTCGTCGCCGCCAAGACCGACCCCGGCCAGAAACGCAAGGGCATCAGCCTGATCGCCGTCGAGGACGGTACGGAGGGCTTCACCCGAGGTCGTCACCTGGACAAGATCGGCCTGCGCAGTCAGGACACCGCCGAATTGTTCTTCGACGATGCCCGGGTACCCGCCGCCAACCTCATCGGTGGCGAGGGCAAGGGTTTCAGCATCCTCATGCAGAACCTCGCCCAGGAACGGTTGGGGCTGTCCGCTTCGGCGATCTCGGCATGCCGTACCGCTCTGGGCCACACCGTGGACTACTGCGCGCAGCGCGAAGCTTTTGGTCAGCGAGTGTTGGACATGCAGAACACCCGTTTCAAGCTCGCCGAGTTGGCCGCCCGTTTCGACTCGGTGGAGATGCTCTTCGATCGTCTGGTGTTGCGCCACAACAACGGTGAGGTCTCCGGGCACGATGCGGCCAAGGCGAAACTGCTGACCACCGAGCTGCAGCAGGACATCGTGCAACTGGGCGTGCAGCTTCACGGCGGGTACGGGTTCATGCGTGAATACCCCATCGCCCGCGCCTATCTCGACGCCCCGATCCAGACCATCTTCGGCGGAACCAACGAGATCATGCGTGAGATCATCGGTCGCACACTCGAATCCGACTACGGGTTCGCCGCAACCGGAGGTCGGTCATGACTGTTCGACTCGAACGGGCCGACGGTGTCGCGCTGATCACCCTGGATCGTCCCGAGAAACGCAACGCCATGTCCGACGAGATGTGGGCACAGTTCGCCACTCACCTCGACGGCCTCGACGTCGGCGGTCGCGACCGGGTCCTGATGGTGACCGGTGCGGGTGGCGCATTCTGCGGCGGTTCCGACGTCGGAGGCCTGCTCGACGATCCGGATTCGCTGCCGGAGCGCATCGAGGTCTCCAACGGATGCGTACTCGCGATGCACGAGTTGCCGATCCCCACGATCGCACTCGTCGACGGGATCGCGGCCGGTTCCGGGCTCAATCTCGCGTTGGCCTGCGACCTCGTGTACGCCAGTGATCGTGCGAGGTTCGCGCAGCTGTTCATCCATCGAGGACTCTCGCTGGACAGCGGTGCCAGCTGGCTGCTGCCGAGGCTGATCGGGGAGCGTCGGGCGCGGGAGCTGTGTCTGCTCGGCGAGAAACTGCCTGCCGAGCAGGCCCTGGCCATGGGGATGATCAACCGGGTCGTCGATGAACAGGAACTGCGCGGGGTCGGCGACGAGATCGCGCAGCGGTTGGCTGCGTTCTCACCGACCGCTCTGGCTGGTACGAAACGCATGCTCAACGAGTCGTGGTCGCACGGACTCGCCGGCGCATTGCGGGCCGAGATGGACAATCAACTCCGGGTCATCGGCAGTGACGCCGCGATCGAGAACATCTCGTCTTTCGGTAAGATGTCGTCATGAGCGTGACCGATTCGACACAGCCCCACGTCACCATCGTCGAGGTCGCTCCCCGCGATGGACTGCAGAACGAGAAGGTCGAACTGTCGACCGGGCAGAAACTCGAATTGGTGCAGCGTGCAGTGCGTTTCGGCGCACGCAACGTCGAGGTCACGAGCTTCGTGCATCCCAAGAAGGTCCCGGTGATGGCCGACGCGGAGGACCTCGTCGGCCTGCTGCCCGACGACGACGGTGTGGTCTACAGCGCGTTGGTGCTCAACGAGCGTGGTCTGGACCGGGCGGTTGCCGCCGGTGTCGGCGAGATCAATGCGGTGGTCCACTGCACCGATACGTTCAGCAATCGCAATCAGGGCACCGACGTCGATGGTGGCATCGAGATCTGGAAGCGAATCGCACAGACCTCGCGCCAACACGGCATCACCGCCAACCTGACGATCGCGGTCGCCTTTGGTTGTCCGTTCGAGGGCGAGGTGTCGGTGGATCGGCTCCGGTCGGTGCTCGACGGCGTTCTCGAAGAGCCGCCGACCGAACTGTCGTTGGCCGACACCATCGGTGTCGCGGTGCCGCGCGATGTGCGTGAACGATTCTCTGTGGCAAGTGATCTCGTCTCCGAGACACCACTTCGGGCACATTTTCACGACACCCGCAGCTGCGGTATCGGCAACGCGCTGGCGGCCGTCGAATCCGGGGTGACGGTGCTCGATGCCAGCCTCGGCGGCATCGGTGGTTGCCCGTTCGCGCCCAACGCCACGGGCAACATCGCCACCGAGGACCTCGTGTACGCCTTGGATCGCAGCGGCATCCGGCACGGTCTGGACGCGTCGTCGTTGCACGAGGCGGGAGAGTGGCTCGAGGACCTGTTCGGTCGTCGCTTGCCCGGTTCGGTCCTGCACGCAGGTGGGTTCCCGGTGCCGGTGGCGTAGGCGCGGGTGTATCGACGTCGTCCGTTTCGCTGGGGGCCGGACGTCGGCAGGGGATCTCGGCTCGCTTCGTGAGGTCCGCCTTGGACGGGTGCGTGCTTCCTGGGATTGCATCTCGTTTCTCGGTCGTTTGGCTTGGTCCACCTCGAAATAAGTGCTCGCCAAACGGTTTCCGGTCCGGATACGTGGTGCCGCCAGCTCTGGCTTCCTGGTCGCCACCGAGCTTTCTGCCCGGTCTGTCGCCTGCGTGCCCGAATTCCGCCCAGGATTTTGCTCGGCCTTGAGGTGCTCCCCGGTGCGGCAGGCCACTGCGAGATCGCCAGCCGCACGACAGGTCGACGAGTTCATTGACAGTCACCGATCGAGCATTATTCATTCTTTTCTGAATACAGTAATCCGTGTACCGTTGGCTTCGTGGAGACTGTCGCTGTGAGTCAGCGCGATGCGCTGACGAGGTTTGGTTACGCGTTGTCGGACTCGACGCGCACGCAGGTGCTGTTGCGGCTGCGGGGCAGCGGCGCGTATCCTGCGGAGTTGGCTGAGGCTATCGGGGTGTCGCGGCAGGCGTTGTCGAACCATCTTGCTTGCCTGCGGGGGTGTGGTCTTGTTGTTGCAGTGCCCGAGGGTCGCCGCACTCGGTACGAGCTGACCGATGGCCGCATCGCCCACGCCCTGGATGACCTCCTCGGATTAGTTCTCGCGGTCGACCCGGCCTGTTGTCCGACCGCCGACGAGCAGGGATGCTGCTGATGGCCGCCGAGCTGGGCTTACCGTCGGTGGGTCGACCCGCCCTCGACGGTGCGCGTCGGGAGTTGTTGCAGCGCCGCATCCGCTGGTTCGTCACCGCGACCATCACCTACAACGTCATCGAGGCCATCATCGCGATCAGCGAGGGCGCACGTGTGTCCTCAGGGGCACTGATCGGCTTCGGGCTGGACTCGGTGATCGAAGTGTCCTCGGCCGCCGCGGTCGCGTGGCAGTTCACCGGTTCCGATCCGGAGCGCCGCGAGAAGGTCGCCTTGCGGATCATCGCGCTTTCCTTCTTCGCCCTGGCAGCCTACGTCGGTATCGACTCGCTACGGTCCCTACTCGGTGTGGGTGACGAGGCGCGTCACTCCTCGATCGGCATCGCACTGGCAGCGGTCAGTTTGCTGATCATGCCGCTGCTGTCGTGGGCCGAACGTCGCGCCGGCCGTGAGCTCGGCTCGTTGAGCGCGGTCGCCGACTCCAAACAGACGTTGCTGTGCACGTACCTCTCGGCAGTGCTGTTGGTCGGGCTGGTTCTCAACAGCCTGCTCGAATGGTCGTGGGCTGATCCGATCGCGGCGCTGGTTATCGCGGCGATCGCAGTCCGCGAGGGCATCAACGCCTGGAAGGGCGACGCATGCTGCGCACCCAGTATCGGCCAGCGCGCCGGCGAGCCCGATGGGTGCGACTGCTGCAGCACAGAAGGGACTGGTCATGCCACGCATCAGTGACCCGGCGAGAGGGTCCACCGCACCGAGATGGCAGCAGCCGCTTCCGCCGCTCATCCTCAGCAGCGCTGGCACCACTTCGAACGAGCGCACATTCGACTTTGAGTGCGAAGCCTGCGGCGCCGTCTACCCGATCATCGAGGACCTACGAAGCACCTAAGGCGACTGAATCACATTCGTCGTCCGCTGCTTCCCATGTCCGGACATTTCAACGCCGAACGCGCTGCCCGCGCGTTCGAAGCCGTCGCCCAACAAGGCCGATTCGAGCAGATGTGTCAGCGCATGTTCACCACACAATCCCAGTGGGGCGAACGGCGGGTCCCCGCCGACGACCCTGTTCCGTAGCTTCGCCATCGACCTCGGCCTCGACGTAGCGACCTTCGACACCGCCTACAAGAGCCCCGCCACGCTCGAACGGATCCGCACCGACATTGCAGGCGGTCTGGCCCTCGGTGTGCAGGGCACCCCCACGTTGTTCCTCGACGGGAAATGGGTACAACCGCGCACCATTGGCGAACTCACCGCAGCTGTGGATGCGGCGGCGCCTGCGTGAACCAGGAGAACTGGGCCGCCGCAAGGGCCGTCTGGCGTTTCGCCGAGGCTCTTGCCGACCACCAAAGTCTGCACCCAACCTCCACGTGGGTGGGTAACCGGTGTTCTTCGGTCGAGCCGACACAGACTCCTACTCGTTGTTGAAGAAGTGTCACCACACCGTTGTGCTCGACGAGCTGTTGGAAGTCCACACCGTGAGTGTGGGCGGATCTCCGTGGTCCGAGGCCGATCGAACGGCCGGAGCGCGGGATCTGTGGAGAGCTCAGAGTTTGTGGACGATGAGGCCGGGCAGTCCAGATCCGTTCCTGAATCGGTGCCCACTGCCGAAACCTGCCCCCAAAGCCTCACCCCGAGCCCGGCCTCAAATCCCACCCAAAGAATCGGCGGCCCCGGATAACCGCCCGCCAGACGGGCGCCGTTGACATCACGTCACCGAGAACGCGCTGGTGGGCGCACTTCTGGGGCGGTTTCCGAGGGGCGCGGTGGGTCCGAATCCACGGCGGAGAAAGCCGGGCGAGGGCCTCGACGTCACCCGACAATGCAATACTCGCAATCCTTGTAAACATTGCGGGTATGAGGTTAGACTCGGCACTCAGCAAAGTGTGGTCTACATCACGAGGCAGCCCGGGGGTGGGAACGCGTGGTGGGGGTACCGCGCGCTTTGCCGACATCACCGCTCCTCACGACGGGAGGCCGACCTTGACCTCGACGGCCCGCTACACCGCTGCCACATCCTTCGACCTGGCCGAAGGATGGCATCTCGAACGATTGACCAGTCCCAGCCGATTGTTCGGTGCAAACGGAATCCGCACCGGACCCGACGGGCGTGTGTACGTGGCCCAGGTGGCCGGAAGTCAGATCACCGCAATCGACATCGACAACGGGGCTCTGGAGACCGTCAGTGCCCAGGGCAGTGACATCATCGCTCCGGACGATCTCGCGTTCGCCGACAACGGTGACATGTACGTGACCGAGTACTACGACGGCCGCGTCAGCATCCGAGAAGCGAACGGGGCCACCAAACTGCTCCGCGACGATCTGCCGGGTGCCAACGGCATCACATTCCATCAAGGCCGTCTGTTCGTGAACGAATGCCGTCCGGGTGGCCGTCTGATGGAACTGCCGCTCGACGGTGGTGCACCAAAAGTCTTGCAAGACAACCTGCCGATGCCCAATGCCATGGAGGTGGGACCCGACGGCAAGCTCTACTATCCGCTTCTCGGTGCCAACGAGATCTGGCGAATCGATCCGAATGGCGGTGAGCCGGAACGGGTTGCCGATGGACTCGGTGGGCCCGACGCCGTCAAGTTCGACGCCGCCGGGAACATCGTCACCACCCAGGTGGGGTCCGGGCAGGTGCTGCGCATCGATCCGCGTAACGGGGAGCAGACCCTCCTCGCCCAACTGTCCCCGGGCCTGGACAATCTGACCTTCGTCGACGGTCGACTGTTCGTCTCCGGCTTCACCGGTCAGATCACCGAGATCCTCGCGACCGGTGAGACGCGTATCGCGCTCGAGGATGGGCTCACCTGGCCACTCGACCTCACCGTCGGGACGGACGGAACGCTGTACATCGCCGACGGAACCTTCCTCTTGGCTCGAACGACCGGCGGAACCTTGAGTGTGGCCGGAATGCTCTTCAGCCCAGGCTATCCCGGATACATCAGAGGATTGACCGCGACCGGTGACGGCGAGTTCGTGGTCACCGGCAACGGCACCATCTCCCGGTACGCACCTGCGCGAAATGAGTCCGAAGTCGTCGCAGAAGGATTCGACCAACTCTACGGGGTCTCCGTCTCCGCCGATGGCGTGATCGCGGCTGCCGATCTCGGTGCCGGCACCGTGATCATGGTCGACGGATCGAGCTCGACGGTCGCCGCCCGCGACCTCGATCACCCGACCGGCGTGGCCTTCACGACCGACGGCACCTGCCTGGTCGCGGAGACCGGGGCGGGCCGGATCGTCGCAGTACGCGGCTCGGGCACTGACACCGTCATCGACGGTCTCGAAGCGCCGCAGGGGATCACGGTGGTCGGCAGCACGCTGTACATCGTCGACACCGCGGCCAAGACGCTGGTCGGCTTCGATCTCGAGACCAAGAGCAGGCAGACGATCGCGCAACACCTGCCGGTCGGCGCGCCTCCGGGGATCACGCCGAAACCGTTGCGGGGATTGGAGCCCTTCTCGGGGCCTCAGGGGCCGTTCGCCGGAATCTCGGCGGGACCGGACGGAACGCTGTACGTCTCCGGTGACGCCGACGGCAGCGTCCTGGCCGTGCGGAAGGGAGCGTGAACCACTGATGTCCAACGATTTCGTCGACCTGTCCGGGCGCACGGTGATCGTCGCCGGCGCTGCGGGAGGCGGTATCGGGACCACGGTCACCCGAATGGTGGCCGAGGCCGGTGCCACCGTCATCGCGGTCAGTCGGTCGGTCGACAACCTCACGACTCACATCGATCCGCTTGTCACCGACGGCCTTTCGGTGATACCGGTACCCGCCGACGTCGCCACCGACGATGGCATCGCCGCCGTGATCGACGCCGCTCGACGTGCGCCCGATCCTATGTACGGCCTGGTCAATGTCGCAGGCGGAGCCGCCCCGGCGACCTGGATGCCGTCGGTGCGGGTGAGCCGGCAGGACTGGCGTGAACTGTTCACCGCAAATCTCGAGACCATGTTCTTCATGAGTCAAGCCGTTGCGGCCGAGCTCCAGTCGCACCATCGCCGGGGATCGATCGTGTCGATCTCGTCGATCAGTGGGATGAACACCGCGCCGTTCCACGTCGGATACGGCACTGCCAAGGCGGCGCTCGTTGCGGCGACCCGCACCATGGCCGTCGAGCTGGCCACTGACGACATCCGCGTCAACGCGGTCGCACCCGGCGTGACGGCCACACCGGCGTCGACGACCTATGTCGACGAAGATGTGGATCGAGACCGTCGCGCCATCGCGATGGGACGACGGGGGAGGCCGGAGGAGCAAGCAGGTGCCATCCTGTTCCTGCTCTCCGACCTGTCGAGCTACATCACCGGGCAGACACTGTTGGTCGACGGCGGTCTGAATCTCAAATGGACCCACATGGGCGCCGACCACACCTCCCTGTTCCTCAAGGACGAGTCGTTCCGAGCTGCGATCACCCAGCCCTGATCGTGCACTGAAACAACAACTTTCGGGTAGGAGAATGCGATGACCGACACCATCGACAACAAGACCGAGAGCATCGAGGCAACCAACGAGGCGCTGAGCACTCCCGTCGAGATCCCCGTGGAGGCTTACATCTCGAGGGATTACCTCCGCGCCGAGCGGGACAAACTGTGGCACAAGGTGTGGCAGCAGGTCGGCCGGGTCGAGGAGATCCCGAACGTCGGCGACTTCCTCACCTACGAGATCATGGACGACTCGTTCATCATCGCTCGCTCGGGCCCGGACACGATCCGCGCCTACCACAACGTCTGTTCGCATCGGGGACGCAGACTCGTCGACACCCCCGAGGGCAAACGAGAAGCGCACGGCAAGTGCCGAACCTTCGTCTGCGGATTCCACGGGTGGACTTACGATCTCGAGGGCAACAACACCTGGGCCGCGGAGAGGGAGGATTGGCCGACCGGCCTCACCGACGAGAAGACCCGGTTGCGCAATGTTCAGGTCGACACCTGGGGAGGGTGGATCTGGATCAACCCAGACCCTGATGCCGAGCCGCTCCGTGACTATCTGGAACCGGCTGCCTCGCTGCTCGATCCGTTCCAGTTGGAGAACATGCGGTACCGGTGGCGCCGGTGGCTGGTCTTCGACTGCAACTGGAAGGTCGCGCTCGAGGCATTCATGGAGACCTATCACGTCCCGTACACCCATCCCGAGTTCCGTGCCTACGGCACCTTCCTCGGCTGGTCGCGCGCCCAGGGCAAACACAGCAACATCGGTTACGACGTGCCCAAGGGCATGGAGGAGAACCAGGCGAAGTTACGCGTGGCCGACGGTCCGGACGCCCGGAAATCGACGATCGATCTGCAGAACTTCACCTGGGAGAACGCGAACACCAACACCACCCGCACCCTCGTCGACGCAGCGCAGCGTCTGATCGAGGAACTTCCGGAGGGCACACCGCCCAACGAGGTGCTCGCACATTGGCTGGCATCGGCCCGACGCGACGACGAGGCCCGTGGCGTCGTCTGGCCCACCGTCGACCCGCAGATCGTCGCGAAGAGTGGAACCGCGTGGCAGATCTTCCCCAACTTCCAGATCGGGCACGCACTCAACAACATGCTCTGCTACAGCGCCCGACCGTACGGCGACGACCCGGACAAGTGCATCTTCGAGGCGGCGGTCTACGAACTGTTCCCCGAAGGTGAAGAGCCCCAGACAGAATGGGAGTTCACCCCGGAGAGCTCGCCGGAATGGCGCACCGTGCTACCCCAGGACTTCTCCAACATGGCCGCGGTGCAGAAGGGCATCAAGTCGCAGGGGTTCTCGGGCTGCAAACCCAACCCGTACCGCGAACGCAGCGTGGTGAACCTGCACCACAACCTGGCCAAGTACATGGGAACCGGCGAACCGACCGATCTCGGCTGACCTCATCACCGCCGATCACGACGAGCATCACACGAGCAAGGAATGAGCATGCAGAACTGCGAACGTACGCAGACCCCTGAAGTCGATGTCGCGGCCCTCCGCGAGAAGTATCTGTTCGAACGCGACAAGAGACTGCGATCAGACGGTCAGCAGCAGTACGTGGAGGCGGGCGGCGAGTTCGCCGAGTTCTACGAAGGTGACCCGCACCTTCCTGTCCAACCACGCGACGCCCTCGATACCGAGATCGAGGTCGCCGTGCTCGGCGGGGGTTTCTGCGGCCTCATCGCCGCACACCGGCTTCAGCAAGCCGGTGTCACCGACTTCCGGATCATCGAACTCGGCGGGGATTTCGGTGGCGTCTGGTACTGGAATCGCTATCCCGGCATACAGATCGACTCCGACGCGTACTGCTACCTGCCCTTGCTCGAGGAGACCGGGTACATGCCCAAGGAGAAGTTCTCCAAGGGTGACGAATGCTATGAGCAGGCGCAGCGTATCGGTGAGCATTTCGGCTTCTACGAGAAGGCGCTCTTCCACACGTTGATCACCTCGCTGGAGTGGGACCCGACCATCAATCGGTGGCGAATCCAGACCAACCGCGACGACGAGATCCGCGCTCGTTTCGTCGTCATGTGTCAAGGGCCCTACAACCGGCCGAAACTCCCCGGCATTCCCGGTATCAAAGACTTCAAGGGCCACGTGTTCCACACGGCGCGGTGGGACTATGACTACACCGGGGGAAACCTGCACGGTGGTCTGGACAAGATCGGGGACAAACGGATTGCCGTGATCGGCACCGGTTCCAGTGGTGTACAGGCGATTCCTCATCTGGCGCGCGGGGCCAAACAGCTGACCGTCTTCCAGCGCACGCCGTCGTACATCTTCGAGCGGGCCAACCATCCGACCGACCCGGAGTGGGTGGCGTCCCTCGAACCCGGTTGGCGGGCCGCGCGGCAGCACAACTTCCACAACGCGACCTTTGCGTTCTACTCACCCGGCGAGCCCGACTTCATCTGCGACGGCTGGACCGAGGTGTCGCGGAACATGGCCCGCAAACTCGATGAGACGAACGGATGGGCAGCGCTGGCCGATCCCGCGAAGTTCATGGAGCTCAAGGAGGTCACCGACTACGAGGTGATGGAGCGGCTGCGGCAACGTGTCGACGAGATCGTCGACGACCCGGACACGGCCGCAACACTCAAGCCCTACTACCGAAACCTGTGCAAGCGACCGGTTTTCAACGACGACTACCTACCGACGTTCAACCGGCCCAACGTCACCCTGGTGGACGTCTCGGAGACCAAGGGAGTCGAGCGGATCACCGAGAAAGGGATCATCGCCAACGGAGTCGAGCACGAGTTCGACTGCATCGTCTTCGCAAGCGGGTTCGAGATCACGACGTCGTTGGACCGGCAGTTCGACATCAAACCGTTCGCGGGCCGAGACGGTATCTCGCTCTACGACCACTGGGGCAAGGGATTCCGGACCCTGCACGGGATCATGGCGCACGGCTTCCCGAACCACTTCGCCACCGGGTTCACCCAAGGCGGTGTCACCGCCACCACCACGCTGATGTTCGAGCAGCAGGCCGACCACATCGCCTACATCATCGCCGAGGCACAGTCGAGGGGGGCCACCTACGTCGAACCGACGGCAGAGGCCGAGGAAGAGTGGATCCAGACCATCCGTGACAACACCGTCGACAACTCGACCTTCGTCACCGAATGCACCCCGGGCTACTACAACAGCGAGGGCGAACCGAACGGCCGCAACTTCCTCGGCGAGCCGTACTGGGGTGGGTTCTACGAGCTCACCGAACTGCTCGAGGGATGGCGGTCCACCGGACAGATGGATGGTCTGGTGGTCGAGAAGTGACCGCATCGCGTTTCGACGATCGGGTGGCGGTGATCACCGGCGCCGGCCGGGGATTGGGCCGAGCCTACGCGTTGCTGCTCGCGTCGCGAGGCGCCAAGGTCGTGGTGAACGACCCGGGGAGCAGCATCGCCGGAGACGGGGCGGACCTCAGCCCCGCGTCCGCGGTCGTCGACGAGATCCGGGATGCAGGCGGTGAGGCGGTCGCGTGCACCGACTCGGTGGCGACACCGGCGGGCGGGCAGGCGATCATCGACACGGCCATCGACGCGTTCGGGCAGATCGACATCCTGATCCACAACGCGGGCAACAATCGCTATGCGGCGTTGTCGGAGATGTCCTTCGAGGATTTCGAGTCGGTTCTCGACGTGCATCTGCGCGGAGCGTTTCACGTTGTCCGAGCCGCATTTCCGAGAATGTGCGATGCCGGTTACGGAAGGATCGTGCTGACGTCGTCGATCGGTGGGATCTACGGGAACCACAGGGTCGCGAATTACGGTGCGGCCAAAGCCGGGATCATCGGGCTGTCGAACGTCGCGGCGCTGGAGGGGAGCGAGCACGGGGTCACCTCGAACGTGATCATCCCGGCGGCCCTCACTCGGCTCGCCGAAGGGCTCGACACCTCGGCATATCCGCCGATGGGACCGGAACTGGTCGCGCCGGCGGTGGGATGGCTGGCGCACGAATCCTGCACGATCACCGGCGAGATGCTGGTCGCGATCGCGGGTCGGATAGCCCGCGCCTTCGTCGCCGAGACGTCCGGCGTCTATCGACCGTCCTGGACCGTCGAAGAAGTCGGCGATCAGATCGACGCCATCCGCAACACCGACGACCCGTGGATCCTGCCGGTCGTCCCATCTGGGCACAACGAACACATCAGCAGAAGCTTCGCGATCACCAAGGAGGGGGCCGCACATGTCGGTTAAGGTCTACGAACGTATCCTCGATCTCTTCGAGGCCGAGGGAATCAACACCATTTTCGGCATCCCGGACCCGAACTTCGTCCATCTGTTCCACACCGCAGAGGAGCGCGGTTGGAACGTGGTGTCGCCGCATCACGAAGAAGCTGCAGGTTTCATGGCCGAAGCGGTCTCGCGGATGACCGGGAAGCCCGCAGTCTGCATCGCGACGCTCGGACCGGGCATCGCCAACATGGCCGGTGCGATGATGTGCGCGAAAGTGGAGAACTCGCCGGTGATCTTCCTCGGCGGACAGCGGGCACGAATCACCGAACAACGCGTGCGGCGCGGTCGGATCCAGTTCGTTCAACAGGCGGGACTGGTCGAGCCGTCGGTGAAGTACAGCGCGAGTATCGAATACGCCGACCAGACGGACGAGATCATCCGCGAAGGTATCCGCAAGGCGGTGTCCGGTACGCCCGGGCCGGTGTACATCGAGTATCCGTCGCACGTGATCCAGGAGGAGCTCGACGTCCCGGATGCGTTGCCGCCGGAGCGGTATCGGCTCGTCGGGCAGAGCGCAGGCGCAGAGCAGGTGGCCGATGCCGTCCAACTGATCCGCGATGCCGAACGTCCGATCATCCTCGCCGGGCACGGAGTACACACCGCCCGCGCCGGTGCCTCGGTGAAGGCCCTGGCGGACCTCATGGCGTGTCCGGTGATCCAGACATCCGGTGGCACGTCCTACATCGAGGGGCTGGAGGATCGCACCTTCCCGTACGGGTTCTCCCCGTCGGCGGTGGAGGCCGTGGTCGGCTCGGACCTGTGCCTTGCCATCGGAACCGAACTCGGCGAACCGGTCCACTTCGGCCGTGGCCGACACTGGGTCGACGGGGAGGCGAACCGCAAATGGCTGTTGATCGAGCAGGATCCGTCGGCCATCGGGGTGAATCGCCCCATCGACGTGCCACTCGTGGGCGACCTGCGGGCCGTTGTGCCACAGCTGGTCACCGCGCTCGCCGATACGCCGCGTACTCCGTCCGCCGACCTCGACCGATGGATCCGCGAGGATGCGGCCCGTCTGGCAGAACTCGCCGAGACCGCGCCCTCCGGGCGGACCCCGGTCCATCCGGCACGTCTCATCGTGGAGGCCACCAAGGACTTCCCCGCAGACGGCATCATGGTGCGCGACGGTGGTGCCACCACGATCTTCGGGTGGACCTACGATCAGTCCAAGCCGCATGACGTGATGTGGAATCAGAACTTCGGACACCTGGGGACCGGGCTACCGTATGCGGTGGGTGCCGGCGTCGCCGACGGTGGCAAGCGTCCGATGATGCTCATCACCGGCGACTCCTCCTTCCAATTCCATATCGCCGAATTGGAAACGGCTGCCCGACAGAATCTTCCACTGGTCTGTGTGGTCGCGGTCGATTACGCGTGGGGCCTCGAGGTCGGCGTCTACAAACGTACGTACGGGCAGGGTTCGCTGGAGACCGGGGTGCACTGGAGCACCGAGACGCGGTTCGACAAGATCGGCGAGGGCCTCGGGTGTTACGGCGAGTACGTCGAACACGAAGAGGAGATCGCGCCGGCGATCAAGAGGGCGTTTGCGAGCGGCAAGCCCGGGGTGATCCACGTTCCGGTCGACCCGAAGGCGAACTCCGAGGAGATGCCCAGCTACGACGAGTTCCGCACCTGGTACGCCGAGGGGCAGCAATGACCTCGAGACGTTCACATGGACCCGCGGCGCCGAGTGTCATCGAGCCTCGTCATCCGGTGAACGAAAGACCTTTCAGCACAAGGGGACAACATGCGTGAATACCTGAAGTTCTACATCGGCGGTCGTTGGGTCGATCCGGCGCAGTCGGCCACGATGAACGTCGTCAATCCAGCTACCGAGGAGGTGGCGGGCAGGGTTTCCGTCGGGTCGGCCGCAGATGTGGACCGAGCGGTTGCCGCGGCACGCGAGGCCTTTCCGGCCTGGTCGGTGAGCTCGGTCGCCGATCGCGTCGACCTGCTCGGTTCGATCTCGGAGGTCTACACGAAGCGGCGCGACGATCTGGCGGCCGCGCTCACCGAGGAGATGGGTGCACCGTCCGCGCTGGCCAACGGGTTCCAACTCGACCTCGGGGCCGGGCATCTCGGCACCGTGATCGAGTCATTGCGGGACTTCAGTTTCGAGCAAGAACTCGGGCAGTCGTTGATCGTCCGAGAGCCCATCGGTGTGTGCGCGTTGATCACGCCGTGGAACTGGCCGCTCAACCAGATCGCCGTCAAGGTGTTCCCGGCGCTCGCTACGGGATGCACGATGGTTCTCAAACCCTCGGAGCGCTCGCCCTTCAGCGGACAGATCTTTGCCGAGATCCTCGACGAGGCAGGCGTTCCGGCCGGTGTGTTCAACGTCGTGCAGGGCGACGGTCCGAGCGTCGGGGTGCCGCTGTCCGGCCACCGCGACGTGGACATGGTGTCCTTCACCGGGTCGACCCGGGCCGGTGTCGAGATCGCCAAGAACGCCGCGCCCGGAGTCAAACGGGTCACCCAGGAATTGGGCGGCAAGGGACCGAACATCCTCCTCGACGACGCAAGCCTGGCCGACAACGTCGGTAAAGGTGTCGTCACGATGATGCTCAACTCCGGCCAGACCTGCAGCGCACCGTCGCGCATGTTGGTGCCGAGTGCCCGCATGGAGGAGGTCATCGATGTCGCCCGCACGGCGGCGGCAGCCGTCACGGTCGGTGACCCGCAGGGGGACTCGACCATCGGCCCCGTGGTGGCGGAATCGCAGTTCGTCAAGATCCAGAACCTGATCCAACAGGGCATCGACGAGGGGGCGACGCTGGTTGCCGGCGGACCGGGACGGCCGGACGGGCTGGCCAAGGGGTTCTACGTCAAGCCGACCGTGTTCGCGGATGTGAAGAACGACATGACGATCGCCCGTGAGGAGATCTTCGGACCGGTGCTCACCATCATCGGCTACGACAGTGTCGACCATGCCGTGGAGATCGCCAACGACACCGAATACGGCCTCGCGGCATTCGTCGCAGGCGACGACCTCGACCTGGCCCGCAGCATCGCGCGTCGCATCCGATCCGGCTCGGTGGCGATCAACGACGGATTCGACTTCTGCGCACCGTTCGGCGGCTACAAGAAGAGCGGCAACGGCCGCGAGTGGGGCGCATTCGGCTTCGACGACTACCTGGAGACCAAAGGCATCCTCGGATACACACCGGCCTCGTCGTGAGTGGCTTGTCGGGGCGGGTTGCCGTTGTCACCGGAGCAAGTCGAGGGATCGGTAAGGGTATCGCCGTTGCTCTTGCCGACCACGGCGCGACGGTGTACGTCACCGGTCGGACCGTCGATGCCGAGTCACATGATCTGCCCGGTACAGTCGGGGCGACCGCGGCCGAGTGCGATCGTCGGGGCGGCGAGGGCATACCTGTCCAGGTCGACCACGCCGACGACGACCAGGTGGCCGCACTGTTCGATCGGGTCCGGTCCGACCACGGCCGCATCGATATCCTGGTCAACAACGCGTTTGCCCTCCCCGACGATCTGACGGATCCTGAACCGTTCTGGCGTAAACCACTGTCGAACTGGCAGATGATCGACGTAGGAGTGCGATCGAGTTTCGTCGCCGCCCATCACGCCGCACCGTTGATGACCTCGCAAAGGTCCGGCCTGATCGTGGCGACATCGGGTTACACCGGCGTGAGCTATACCTACGGGGTCGTCTTCGGAGTGGCGAAATCCGCCGCGGATCGCATGGCGCGAGACATGGCGGTCGAACTCAAACCATATGGCGTCGCGTCGATCTCGATCTGGCAGGGCCTCACGTTCACCGAACGCGCAGAGAGGAACCTGGCCACCATTGCCGGCCTCGGGGAACAGGCCGCCACGCGCCCCGAGAACGGTTGCACACCAGAGTTTCCCGGTCGCGTCATCGCTGCGCTCGCAGAGGATCCGCAACTGATGCGACATAGCGGTGGAACGTTCATCACCGCCGAACTCGCCCAGATGTACGGGATCACCGACCTGGACGGAAGCACGATCCCGTCATCACGCCGCACGCGTGGCGAGCCGATCTGGGCGCCGGTCTGACACGCGACACGAGAGGAGAGGTGAACGATGAGTACAACCATCCCGGAACCGGTGCCGTTGACGTCGGTGGAGGTGTTGCTGGACCGGCAGAACATCCTGGATTGCCTGACGCGATTCTGTCGTGGGACGGATCGATTCGATCGCACGCTGTTCTTGTCCGCATTTCATCCCGATGCGACCATCGCCGCAGGCGATTTCGTCGGATCGCCCATCGATCTCTACAAGTGGGCGACACGGATGCACGAGCAGGGGCAGCGGTCGACGATGCACAATCTGCTCAACCACACCTGTGACATCGACGGCGACATCGCACACACCGAGACGTACTACCTGTTCGTGGGCCGCAATCGCGACGAGTCCAACTGGACTGCGGGTGGGCGCTACATCGATCGTCTCGAGCGTCGAGACGACCAGTGGAGGATCAGCCTACGTACCAACGTTATCGAGTGGTCGGGCATGGTCCCCAGCGCAGAACTCCCGTTCGCCGACGTGCCGGATCTCTATGCGAACGGGGAGCCTGCGCGCAGTCACACAGACCCGTCCTATCACCGCCCGTTGACCAATCGGCGCGAACCGCGCGTACCCGACTGACGCAGATCATCGAACAAGGAGAAACCATGAGCACGTTGACGATGGAGGAACTCACCGAAACCACCGGGGCATTGGTACGCGACGTCGACACGGAGCGCCTGGTGGACGACGTCCACCTTCCGGACGCGGTCGCCGAGGCACTGGAGACATTCGGGGTTCTGGTGTTCCCCGAGCTGAACGCGAGCAACGACGCGCTGGTGAGATTCTGCCGTAAGCTCGGCACCCTCATCGACTTCTCTCACCTACCGCCTGAGACGGCCGAGGTCATGGAGATCAGCTTCGATCCCTCGAACCCAAACGCGGAATACTTTGCCAGTAACAGCTTCTGGCACATCGACGGACTCCTGGACGAGATCGCCCCCAAGACGTCCATCCTCACCGCCCGGGTCACGTCCGAAACCGGTGGCGAGACGGAATTCGCCAGCACCTACGACGCCTATGACCAGCTTTCGGACATGGAGAAGGAACTCTTCGCGAACCTGCGTGTGGTGCACACCTTCGAGGCCGTGCAGCGGCTCACCTATCACGATCCGACTCCCGAGCAATTGGAGGAGTGGGCGACGCGAGCCGTCCGGGAACATCCGCTGGTGTGGGAACACGATTCCGGCAGGCGGTCACTGGTGTTGGGTGCCACCGCTTCACACATCGTGGGGATGGACGTGGCGAAGGGGCGGGCGTTGCTCGACGACCTACGAGACCGCACCACCGGCCCCGGCAAGGTGTGCCGACACAGCTGGAACGAGGGCGACACCGTGATCTGGGACAACACCGGCCTGGTGCATCGCGTCTGCGATTTCGACCACACCCGACCACGCGTCATGCACCGATCCACCGTCGCGGGTCAGGAGAAGATCAAGTGAGCGGCCGCACCGCGATCGTCACAGGCGGAGCCTCGGGAATCGGCGGCGCGATCAGCCGCCGTCTCGCCACCGACGGAAACCTGGTGGCGATTCTCGACATCAACCGCGCCGCAGCAGAATCCGCTGCCGACGAGATCGTGCAGGCGGGTGGGAAGGCGATCGGCCTGGGGGTCGATGTCACCGACCGTGCACAGATCGAGTCAGGCATCGAGGCCGTCCGCGCCGAGCTGGGCCGGCCGACGATCCTGGTCAACTGTGCGGGTGCCACGCTTGCCTGCGGCTTCCTGGACATCACCCGGGACGCCTGGCAGGCTGCCCTGGCGGTGAATCTCACCAGCGCCTTCGACTGCTGTCAGGTGGTGATACCGGACATGGTCGCAGAAGGGTGGGGCCGAATCGTCAACATCTCGTCGTCGAGCGTGCACAGCGGATCGGCAGGACTCGGTGCCTACGTGACGTCGAAATCCGGGGTCGTCGGACTGACCAAGGTCCTCGCCCTCGAGTTCGGCAAACACGGCATCACGGTGAACAGCATCCCACCCGGCTTCATCGACACCCCGATGCTGCGCAAGACGGTCGATGCGGGCATGGTCGACGTGGACACACAGATCGGGCGGACCCCAGTGGGGCGGATCGGTCAGCCCGAGGATGTCGCTGCGACAACCGCATTCCTCGTCGGCGACGAGGCCGGCTACATCACCGGCCAACTCATCGGAGTGAACGGCGGTCGGAACACGTGAGCGGCCTCGACGAGCCGCTGCGGATCGGACCTCTCCGCAAGGTCGACTGGGAACCCGAGATGCGTGAGTTCGTGGACGGGTTCCGCTCATCGGTGGCCAGCGCGGGACCGGAAGAGGGCAGGCAGGCGGGGGACAACCTTCTCGGAACCCTGGCGAGGTATCCGGATCTCGCGACGTCGTTCCTGACTTTCAACCGCCACCTGCTCGGTGGATCGGCATTGACCGTGCGGCACCGGGAACTCCTGGTACTGCGAGTGGCTCATGTCCGAGACGCCGACTACGAATGGGCTCAACACGTGATCCTCGCCGAACGCGCCGGGGTGACCCCCGACGAGATAGCGCGTGTCCGCGAGGGAGGCGGCGCCGTGGGCTGGGGCGACACGGAGGCGGCCTTGCTGGCATCGGTGGATCAGATCCTCGACGTCGGGAAGATCGACGACGCGACATGGGGTGTCTTGTCAAAGGATTTCGACGATCGCGGGCTGATGGACATCATCTTCACGGTGGGTTGCTATGCGATGCTCGCCGCCTTCCTGCGATCCCTCGGGATACAGGCGGAGCCGGGACTGGCGCCGTTTCTGCCGTTTCGGGCCGGCGAGCAGTCGGCGTAGGTTGGCGTCGGTCTCGATACGCGGCCTCGCTGCGCTCGGACGCTACTCGACCGGCGGGGGTGTGGCCGGGGTGTGGCGGTGTGGGTTGGCGTCGGTCTCGATACGCGGCCTCGCTGCGCTCGGGCGCTACTCGACCGGCGGGGGTGTGGCTGGGCTGGGTCGGGCAGTGTTCGACCGCAGGGGGTGTGGCCGGGGTGTGGCTCAGCGGCCTCGCCAACGAGGTGAACGTTTCTCGGAAAAGGCCAGTGGGCCTTCTTGCGCGTCGTCGCTGTGATAGCAGAGTTCCGATGCCGCTCGTGCGGCGGCCAGCGCGGCCGATCGCCCCATCTCGGTTGCCAGCATGACGGTCTCACGGGCGGCCTTGACCGACAGCGGTGCGCCTTTCAAGATCTCTCGAGCGAGGTCGATCGCGCACTGTAGCAGTTCTTCTGGCTCGGCCAGCCGATTGACCAAGCCGATCTCGTATGCCCGCTGTGCCGTGATCGGTCGTCCGGTGAGCAGGATCTCCATCATGACCCGCTGCGGGATCATGTGGATCAGCGGCGACGCCCACGGTGAGCTCCGCCCGACCTTGACCTCGGTGACCGCGAACCGGGCCGACGTACTGGCCACACACAGATCGCATGCCTGGGCGATCATCCATCCGCCCGCGAACGCTGCTCCGTTCACTGCGGCAATCGTGGGTTTGGTCAGCTCCACCGTGTCGTAGGGGAGGGCAAACATGTCGCGTGGCGGGACCGACATAGCGGTATCCACCATCTCCTTGAGATCGCCTCCGGCACAGAACACCTCGCCGGAACCGGTGAGGATAGCAATGCGAAGCCGGGCGTCGCGTTCGAACCGGGACCATGCCTGCGCGAGGCCGTCACGCACCGGGGCCGACAGGCAGTTCCGCGTCTCGGGCCGATTCAGGGTGATCACCGCGATGGTGTCGTCGAGGACGTCGAAGCGAACCGCATCCTCCATCAGAATCCTCTCTGCAGAATCGAATGTGCTTCTCGTTCAAGGTCTTCACGAAAGTCCGGATGGGCGATGCCGATGAGGCGACGAGCCCGCTCGGCAAGTGTCTGACCGGCCAGTTGTGCGGCTCCGAACTCGGTGACGATGACGTCCACATCGCTGCGTGCCGTCGTCACCGGTCCGGACAGCAGAGTCGTTATCCGGCTCACGGTGCCGCGTTTGGCCGTCGATGGCAGCGCGATGAGCGCATGCCCACCGCGAGAGCGGGCACCGGCCCGGACGAAGTCCACCTGACCGCCGGTCCCGCCGACATACGCGTTGCCACTCTGCTCGGCGTTCACCTGTCCGGTCAGGTCCACTTCCATCGCGGAGTTGATGGTGACGAGGCAGTCGAGACGGGCCATCACCCCTGCATCATGGGTGTAGGACGCCGCGCACATCCGCAGGGAGTCATTGCGATCGGCGAAGTCGTACAGTCGGCGGGTCCCGATCAAGGCACCCGTGATGGTCATGCCGCGGTCGATGGTCTTGCGCGCGTTGGTGACTGCGCCGGACTCGACGAGGTCGACCAATCCGTCGCCGACCATGCCCGAATGAACGCCGAGGTCGGTGCGATCGTGCAGCAGACGCAGCATCGCATCGGGAACGGCGCCGACACCCATCTGCAATACCGCGCCATCGTCGATGAAGGCAGCGGCGTGACCGGCTATCGCCGCGTCGATTTCCCCGACCGGGGCGGAAGCGACTTCGACGAGCGGGCGGGAGACCTCGACGACATGGTCCATCTCATCACGGTCGAGCGCCTCACCGAAGGTGAAGGGCACCCGGTTGTTGACCTCGGCCACCACGACTCGGGCACACGACACCGCCGACCGAACGTGGTCGGTGATCAATCCACAGCTGTGCCGGCCGGAGGAATCCGGAGCGCTCACCTGGACAAATGCTGCGTCGCAGCGCAATTGGCCGGATTCGATCATCGGTCCGATCTGGCCGACATGGCAGGGAATGATCTGGAGATCCCCTGTTTTCGTGAGCGGTCGCAGCGATCCGATGGCACCCATGCTGGACAACGTGAAGTTCTTGGTTGCGGTGAAGGCGTCGGAGAAGCTGGTCGCGACGAACACGGTGAGCCCGGGAATGGCGTGGCTCTGGGCGATCAGACTCTCGATCAACGTGGTCGGCTCACCACATGCCTGACCGACGACGATGTGGTCGCCGGGGCGGAGAATACGGGTCAGATCGATCTCGGCGGTCAGCGGTGCGTCAGTGCCGTTCACCGTCATCGGTTGTCTCCCTGATCATTCGGATGAACCTACTGCGGGGGACCGGAGAGATCCCAGCACCTCGGCGGTGTCGGCACCGAGTCGTGGTGCGGGGCCGTGCACCCGTCCCGGGGTGCGGGAGAACCAGGTCGGTGGTCCGGGGAAACGGACTGTCCCGTTGGCGGTCTCGACCTCCTCGAAGAAACCGATCTCGTTCAGGTGGGGGTTGTCGAAGAGCTCGTCGAGACTGCGCACCGGCGCAGCCGGGATGTCCAGGGAACGCAGCAGATCCAGCCACTCGGCCGTGGTTCGTTCGGCAAAGGTCTCGCCGAGCAGTGCGTACACGGTGTCGATCTGTCGAGCCCTCTGCTCCAGCGTGGCGTACTGTTCGCCTGCCCACGCCGGTTGGACGGCGTCGACGAAGGCCGACCACTGCTTGTCGTTGTATACCAGCGCGGAGATGTGACCGTCCTTGGTGCGGTACGGTTTTCGGTTCGGTGCGGTGACGCGCGGATACACGGCCGGGCCGAGGGGTGGATCGAACATCGCGCCGTTGGCGTGCTCCACCAACATGAACGACGCCATCGTCTCGAACATCGCCACCTCGACCTCCTGGCCCTCGCCGGTGCGTTCGCGATGGAACAGCGCCATCATGGTGGCGTAGAGGGCCGTCATGCCGGCCACCTTGTCCGCGATGATGGTCCCGACGTAGCCGGCCTGGCCGGTCAGTTGCTCTTGCACCGACGGCAGTCCGCACTCGGCCTGGATGGTGTCGTCGTAGGCGGTGAGATCGGCGTCCGGTCCCCGGCGGCTGTAGCCGTAACAGTTCGTGTAGACGATCGCCGGGTTGATCGCTGCGACATCGGTATAGCCGAAGCCGAGTCTGCCGATCGCCGACGCCCGCATGGAATGTATGAAGACGTCGGCTCCGGCGATGAGCTCGCGCAGTGCGGTGACGCCGTCGTCGGTGCGCAGATCGAGCACCACGCTCTTCTTGCCGCGGTTGACGTTGACGAAGACCCCACCCATCGCAGGCTCGGGCCCCACCGAGATGTATCGGGTGTTGTCGCCTGCGGGTGGCTCGATCTTCACCACGTCGGCGCCCATGTCGGCCATGATCTGGGTGCAGTACGGGCCCATCACCATGGCCGTCAGATCGACGACCCGCACCCCGGTCAAAGGGCCGCCGGCACTCATGCGCACGGCGATTCGTGTCGTGTCGCACGATGCGCGGCCAGGGCATGTCTCCCTCGAGTCACCGGATCAGGCTATCAGATCAATACTTACAAGGATAGTGGTATGAATGGTGCGTGCGGAAATCCACCACCATCGGCGACGTTCTTCGGCCGACCGTGACCAGCGCGCCGAATTCACCTGCTGTCGAAGCAGTTTCGGGAGTTCTTTCGTATGCAGAGCTCGACGACAGGGCGCGTCGGGCCGCGGGTGCGTTGTGGTCGCTCGGTGTTCGACCGGGCGATCGGGTCGCAGCATGTCTGCCCAACGACCTCGACATAGTCGTCGCCTTCCACGGTGCACAGCGGATCGGTGCGATCTGGGCGGGAATCGGAGAGGCGCTGTCATCGGCAGAGCAGGCGGGTCTCCATGACCTCTGCGAACCGACGGTCACCCTGGCCGGTGCGCGATACACGGTGACGTCCGGATCGCGAATAACGACCGACCGCTGGGCCGAGTTGCTCGACCGGGACGAGTCTGCTCCCGAGGTGCAGATCGATGTCCACGCTCCGGCTGCCATCGGGTTCACCAGCGGGACGTCGGGGCGACCGAAAGCCGTTGTGCACAGCCAACACAACCTGCTCCTGCCGGGTGCGGTGCTGCGTGACAGCCGTGGGTGGGGACCAAGCCTGCGCAAGGGCGACAGCTTCCCGCTCACGATCCTCAATCTCATGGTGCTCTCCCCGCTGCTGACCGCACAGGCCGGTGGGTGCGCGGTCATCTTCGACCGCCGCGACAGCGATGGCGTCATCGACTGGATCACCAGCCGCCGGGTGACCGTCTGGAACGGTGCGCCCGCGCAGCTCTACGATCTCGCTCGTCGTCCAGACATCGACCTCGGCACGCTCGAAGAGGTCTGGAGTGGGGGCGCAGACACCTCGGACGCCCTGTGCGCGGAGTTCGAGGCCGCACATGGGTTGGCGCCGCGTGCGACATATGGGCTCACCGAGGCGCCGTCGGTGGTCTCGATCGATCCGCCCGGGCGCGACCACCGCCCCCGGGCCAGCGGGCAGGTGCTCGGGCACCTCGACGTCGCCGCATACGACGATGATGGACACCGCCTACCGGCAGGAGAACTGGGAGAGATCAAGATCGCCGCCGCCGGGGACGGCCGCGGCGACGGGTGGCGACCCATGCTCGGGTATTTCGACTGTGGGCTGAAGCCGATCGCCGAAACCGTGATGGCGACCGGCGACATCGGCACCGTCGACGACGACGGTTGGCTGTCGGTGCTCGATCGCAAGAAGCTGGTCATCATCCGCGGCGGCGCCAACGTGTACCCGGTGGAGGTGGAACGGGTGATCGCCACCGATCCACACGTGACTCGTGTGGCCGTCTACCCGGTGCCCGATGAGCGGCTCGGGCAACGTGTTGCCGCGGTCGTCGAAAGTGCCGACGGTGACGTCGATTTCGACTCGCTGGTCGGGCTCTGCAGACGTGAGCTGTCCGGCTACAAGGTCCCGGAGTTCTGGTCGCGAACCAAGGCGCTGCCGGTGAACGCGATGGGGAAGGTGCTGCGGGCGGATCTCGCCGAGTTCGTCGAGACCTCCGGTGAAGGGGTGACGGTCCATGTCCGGTGACCCAGGGGCTCGATTCGATCTGGGTGGCCGCGTCGCCCTGGTGACCGGGGCGTCGTCGGGTCTGGGTGTCGCGGTGGCGGAGGTGCTCGCCGACGCGGGGGCCCGGGTGGCAGTGGTGGCCCGGCGAAAGGACAGGCTCGACGACCTCGCCGAGCGCATCGGCGGGACGGCTCTTGCCTGCGATCTGAGCGATCCGGGGGACATCGCCGCGGTCGTGCCACACGTGGTCGAGACGCTCGGGCCGCCGGAGATCCTGGTCAACGCGGCCGGCAGCATGTTCACCGAGGAACGCGCGGAGGACGAGCCGGCCGAAGCCGTCCGGCAGACGATGAATCTCAATCTCGTGGCGCCGTTCCTGCTCGCGCAGAATGTCTTTCCGCACATGCGCGACGTCGGCCGGGGATCGATTGTGAACATCTCCTCGATCAGCGGACGAGTGGGCATCCCCGGAATCCCGCAGGCGTCGTACGCGGCCAGCAAGGCGGGGCTGTCGGGGCTGACCGCCGAACTGGCGGTGCAGTGGGCACGACACTCGATCCGGGTGAACACCGTGGCCCCGGGATTCTTCCGCAGCGAGATCACTGCGCCTCTGTACGAGGGGGAGCGGTCGCTCGCATACTTGCGTCGGAACACCCCACTGCCGCGCGAGGGTTCCGCCGACGACATCGTCGGCGCGGTGTTGTGGTTGGCCGGCGATGCCGGCGCCTACGTCACCGGTCAGACCATCGTCGTCGACGGTGGGTGGACTGCACGATGAGGATTTGACCTACAAGTATTTCAATCCTTACTAGGATTGAGTAATGTCGGCGCCAACGGTGCCGGCTTCGGAAAGGAACGGCTTTGCAGAAGTTCGCAGCAGTGGTCATCGACAAGGGCGAGGCCGGACAGTCGGTCGGTGTGCAGACCCTTGACATCGCGGATCTGCCCGAGGGGGATGTGACGATCGATGTGGACCACTCGACGCTCAATTTCAAGGACGCACTGGCGATCACCGGAAAGTCACCGGTGGTCCGCACATTTCCGATGGTGCCCGGAATCGACCTCGCGGGCACCGTCGTCGAGAGCTCACATCCGGAATGGAACAGCGGTGACCGTGTCGTCCTGAACGGTTGGGGCGTGGGTGAAACGCATTGGGGCGGGCTCGCCCAGCGGGCGCGTCTGAAGGGGGACTGGTTGATCGGCCTGCCCGACGCGTTCACCTCGCAGCAGGCGATGGCGATCGGCACCGCAGGCTATACGGCCTCCCTGTGTGTGGACGCCCTGGTCGATGCGGGCGTGACACCCGATCAGGGGAGCATCGTCGTCACCGGGGCCACCGGTGGAGTGGGCAGCATCGCCATCCTGCTGCTGGCAAAGGCCGGCTTCGCGGTGACGGCAGCCACCGGGAAGTCGTCCGAAGCCGATTACCTTCGACAATTGGGCGCCGACGAGGTCATCGACCGTGCCGAGCTCGCCGAGAAGGGCAAACCCCTGCAGAAGGAACGTTGGGCGGGCGCGGTGGACACCGCGGGTAGCCACACCCTGGCCAACGTCTGTGCACAGACGCGGTACGGCGGCACCGTCGCGGCCTGTGGCCTGGCGCAGGGAATGGACTTCCCGGCCAGCGTCGCCCCCTTCATCCTGCGCGGTGTCACCCTTGCCGGGATCGACAGCGTGATGGCGCCACGCCAGCGTCGTGTGCGCGCGTGGGAACGGCTCGCCCGCGATCTGGACACGGCCGCGCTCGACGTTGTCGCGACCGAGATCTCGCTGACCGACGCGGTGTCGGCGGCCGACAAGCTCATGGACGGCACGGTGCGCGGGCGCATCGTCGTCGACGTCAATCGATAGGTCGGGAGAACACATGACCACCAAGACCGGAACCAAGAAGACCGTCGAGATGGATCTGTCCGACGTCGATCACCGCGTCGGAAAACCCATCGGCGGGGGACAGCTGTGGGATCCGTGCAGCACCTCCGACATTCGTCGATGGGTGATGGCGATGGACAATCCGAACCCGATCCATTGGGACGAGAAGTTCGCACAGGAGTCGCGGTTCGGCGGGATCGTCGCGCCGCAGTCGATCGCCGTCGCCCTCGACTACGGGCATGGTGCGGCACCGGCCTGCGTCGGTCGGATTCCGGGTAGCCACCTGATCTTCGGTGGTGAGGAGTGGTGGTTCTACGGGACTCCGGTACGTCCGGGGGACAAACTGTTCCAGGAGCGACGGTTTCACGACTACAAGATCGCCGAGACCAAGTTCGCCGGGCCTACGATGTTCTCGCGCGGCGACACGACGCACACCAATCAACATGGAGCACTCGTCGCTCGCGAGCGTTCGACGGCGATTCGTTATCTCTCCGAAGAGGCCACCAAGCGCGGCATGTACGACGACCAGGTGGGCGTGGTCAAGCGGTGGACACCCGAGGAACTGTCCGAGATCGAGAGCCTGCGTCGCGAGTGGCTGCTGTCGAACCGGCTCGGTGTGTCACCACATTTCGACGAGGTCAAGGTCGGTGACACGCTGCCGCGGCGCGTGATCGGTCCGCACAGCATCGCGTCGTTCACCACCGAGTACCGGGCCTTCCTGTTCAACATCTGGGGAACCTTCGAGTGGGTGGCGCCCGAGGGTGTCGAGGACCCGTGGGTCTATCAGGATCCCGGCTGGACAGAGGGTTTCGCATTCGACGAGGAGGACGCGAAGATCGACCCGCGCAAGCGGGACGGACTCTACGTCGGCCCGTCGCGTGGGCACATCGACGCCGAGAAGGCCGGCGAGGTCGGAATGGCACGATCGTACGGGTACGGCGCGACGATGGGTGCCTGGTGTACCGACTTCCTGGCGAACTGGGCGGGGCACGACGGCATGGTCCGCCACACCAAGGCCGACTTCCGCAGTCCTGCTTTCGAAGGTGACGTCACCTACTTCGACGGCGAGGTCGTCGACAAGATCACCCAGTCCGACTGGGGTGTGCCGCTCGTCCAGATCAAGCTGAAGCTGACCAACCAGGACGGCGACATGTTGGTGTCGTGCACGGCAGAGGTCGAACTCCCACTCTAGCGCCGACTGACCGGCCGGGATCGATTGCGGCCCAACGGAAGCATCAAGCGAGGTATGCCATGAGCACCCCGACAACCACCGAGGCCCCGTCGATTGCCGTCGGTCCGCCACTCGAAGACGAGCCAGGGCTGGGGGCACTGACCCTCCCGGGATTCCTCCGCGAGGTCACGACGGAGTATGCCGATCGTGAGGTCCTCGTGATGCGTGCCGACGAGACGGTGCGATGGACCTACGCAGACCTCTGGGAGCGATCCGTGGAGGTGGCCCGTTCGCTGCGGGCGCTCGGGATCGGTCGTGACTGTCGCGTCGGGGTGCTGATGACGAACCGGCCGGAGTGGTTGTCGGCGGTGTTCGGTACCGCGCTGGCGGGCGGGGTTGCCGTGCCGCTGAGTACATTCTCCACGCCGGCCGAACTCGACCATCTGCTCCGGGTTTCCGGAGTGTCGGTGCTGTTGTTCGAGCGGACCGTGGTGCGCACCGATCTGGCCAGGGTGTTGACCGAGCTGGAGCCGCAGATCGCGTCTCGGGGATCCGCACCACTGGAGTCGGTGACGTATCCGTTCCTACGTCACCTGGCAGTTGTGGGCGAGGCGACCGATGGTATCGACGGCTGGCGCGACTTTCTCGACCACGGACGGTCGGTGACCCGCGAGACCGTCGAGACAGCCGGCACCGCAACATCTCCGAGCGATAGTGCGGTGATCTTCTTTTCCTCCGGATCGACCAGTAAACCGAAGGGCATACTCAGCGCGCACCGCGGCGTCGCGATCCAGATGTGGCGTTTCCGTCGTATGTACGGACTGTCGCCGCAGGATCGCGTCCGATGCTGGTCGGCCAACGGCTTCTTTTGGTCGGGAAACTTCGGGATGGCCCTCGGCTCCACGTTGGCCAGTGGGGGTTCGCTGGTACTGCAGTCGACGTTCGATGCGATCGAGGCGTTGGAGCTCATGGAGGCGGAGAAGGTGGATTTCCCGGTCGCCTGGCCGCATCAGTGGGCGCAGTTGGAGGCAGCGCCGAACTGGCCGTCCGTCGATCTGAGCAGCATGCGGTTCGTGGATCGACAGACTCCGATCGCCCGCCACCACAGCGTTTCCACCGATTACACGGAGCCGGGGCACGCCTATGGGAACACCGAGACGTTCACCATCACGACCTGCTACCCGGCGAACACACCGGACGAGATGATCGCGGGAAGCAGTGGGTTGCCGTTGCCCGGGAACACCGTCAAGATCGTCGACCCGATCGACGGTGCCGTCCTCCCGATCGGTGAATCGGGCGAGATCTGCGTCAAGGGGCCCACACTCATGCTCGGTTACCTCGGCACCGCGCTGATGGACACCGTCGACGACGAGGGCTTCTTCCACACCGGCGACGGCGGATATCTCGACGCCGACGATCGGCTGTTCTGGGAAGGTCGTCTCACCGACATCATCAAGACCGGTGGGGCCAACGTCTCACCGTTGGAGGTGGACGAAGTGCTGATCGGACATCCTGGGGTAAAGGTCGCGCGTACGGTCGGCGTGCCACACGAGACGCTCGGCGAGGTGGTGGTGGCATGTATCGTTCCGCACGCCGATGCCGACCTCGACGGTGAACGCGTGCGCGGCTACCTCCGAGAACAGTTGGCGGCGTACAAGGTTCCGCGGCATGTCCTGTTCTTCTCCGACGATCAGATCTCGTTGACGGGCAGTGCCAAGATCAAATCGAGTGACATCAAGGCGTTGGCCGCGGAACGGCTTTCGGAGTTGATGGCTGCGCCGACGCGCACCTGACGGTCGACGTCCGGCACACTCTGGTCGTTCAGAAACGACTTTTGCGACGTTCTTGGTTTCGGACGTATCGGCCGCACGAGTGTGCAGCAATCCGGTGACCGTGCGCTCGTCGCTCTGGGGCCCACCGTTCGGGTGCCCGCTGGCTCACTGCTCGGCGGGCACCCGAAGGGTTTCCCATTTCACGCTGTGGAGTTGTCAAGGGTCGTGCACAACCCGGGTTGTCCCGGGTTGCTGGTTTAGGCGTGGTGAAAGTCCTGGTGGGTCAGTCTGTTTCGATGGCCATGAATGTGGCGATGTTGGGAGGGTGATCTCGATACGCTCGCTCGGCTTGCGCCTCGCGGGCTACTCGATCGGCGGTGGGTGGGTGTCGAGGGTGCGGATTGGATGCCGAACGCATCCCTGATGGCGGTGACCGGTGTCAGGCGGCGAGGGTCATGGTGCGTCGGTTGTAGGCCGGTAACGGTGTGCGTGTGGGGTCGACGTCGACCGGTGGAATCAACCAGGGGTGTCGGTCGGCACCCATGATGATCTCCCAGTCCGACGCGTGGATCTGCGCGTGGCACGAGGTGCACAACAAGCAGCCGTTGTCGATGACGGTGGCGCCCCCGTGTGACCAGTAGATGATGTGGTGACACTGGGTATATCCGGCGGCGGCTCCGCATTTCACACAGCATTGGTCACGCACGATGAGTGCTTTGCGTTGTTGGGAGGTGAACAGGCGTGGCCCGTTGCTCACGCCGAGGGGTGCGCCGTGTTCGTCGAGGTCGAATATGGTGACGGTCGAATCACACGCCACCAGATGGGCGGTTGTTTGGGAGACCGGTCCCAACCATTCCAGGGTTGCCCGATCGGGGTGGTCGGCGGGCACGGTCAGATTCACCTGTGTTTTCGGGGCGACCACCATGTCGGCGTCACCTGTTCTGGTGGCTTTGGCCGCGGCGTCGAGGATCATTTCCAACGCATCAGCGCGCCGCTGCCCGGCTGATCGGGCATCCTCGGACCCGTCGGGTTCAGGCCGTTTGCGGGACAAGGATTCGACAGCGGATACGAGTTTTTCGCCGGTGACGATGTCGAGGTTGGCGAACACCTCCAACCGGCCATCGGCGGCCACGGTCGTGGAGACCTCGTTGATCGAGCGGTCTTCGGCCGCCGGCACCCCACCCTCATCCTCGGCGATCTGATTGCCTCGCGCGCGTGCCGCCGCCAGTACTTCGCGTGGGGTGGCGCCGGAGAATGCTTGGGCGATCAACGCCAGTTCGTGTTCGATCACCGACCCAGCCGATAGTGGTTCGGATGCCCGTTGGTCGATGTGGGCCATCCCCCGCACCAATGCGTCGACGTGTTCACCGGAGAACACCCCGTCCGCAGAATACGCAGCCACCCGTTCCAACCGGTCCAGGGCGGCCCCGATGCGCAGCCAGCGGTCGGCAACAGCCGGAGCAGCCCCCATCTCGATCAACAGGCTCCGCGTTTTTCCCGCCAGAGCGCTGCGCCAACCCTAGACGATCAAGACCAGCCGCGTGCACGGCCAGCTGATGATCGACCAGGTTACGCACGTCCATCAACGTCTTCGTGGACTCGAAGACCTGGCGACCAGACGCATCAGCGTCGATCGTCACCTCACGCAGAGCAACGGAACCAGGGTGTCCAACGACATGATTCGATTGTAGTCGAACATATGTGCCCAAGGAAGGGCTGTACACAGGTAATTCCACTGTGCCCCACTATGTTTCAATTCGACAGTCATCACCTTGCTGCCATTGTAGCGTCGCCCTCCGACGGTTCGGAATGGTCAGTCCTGTTGTTGCACAAAGGAAGGACTTGTCTGCTGATCGAGTAGCGTCCGAGCCAGTGGGGTAGGCCTGTACTTGCTGATCGAGTAGCGTCCGAGCGCTAGCGAGGCCGCGTATCGAGATCTCGCGCCGGGTCGTTGGTCTCGATACGGTGCCTCGGCTGGCGCCTCGGCGCCTACTCGACCAGCAGTATGTGTGCCTGCCGAATTCAGTAGCGTCGGAGCCAGCGGGGTGGGCCTGTACCTGCTGATCGAGTAG